>JAWLFJ010000018.1:0-48482 GCA_041685625.1 Paracoccaceae bacterium
GGCCGCCCGCGACGGCGCGGGGCCGGACCGGGCGGCCGCCGCCCGCGCCAACGCCCGCGCGCGCTCCACGATGCCGAGGCGCTCCAGAAACGCACCCTGCGTCGTCAGCGGCCAGGCGCGTGCCCCGGCCCGCGCCGCCGCCCGCGCCAACGCAGCGAAATCGACATGCGCCGTCAGATCCGCCTCTCCGGGCGCCGCGAGCGGATCGTCGAAGGCGCCGTCCCGCAAGGCCTGCAGCGTGTCGCCGCCGCCCGTCGCCGGCGCCTCGGCGCCGTAGTCGACGATCAGCGCCGCCCCGCTCGCCTCCGCCAGCCGCGCCCCGATCCAGGCCGCCACCGCGTCGGACGCCGGCGACCACTCCCGCACCGCGCCCTCGGGCGCCGCCGGCCCCGGCACCGCGCCGGCCAGCCCGAAGGTCAGCCGCCCGCCTTCGATCCCGACCACGCGCTCGCGCCAGCGCCCGCCGTCCATGACCGCCTGGCGCACCGGCAACGCGTCGAAGAACTCGTTGGCGACCAGCAGCAGCGGCCCGTCGGGCAGGTCCTGCACCCGTTCCGCCGAGGTCGCCCCCGGCAGACGCCGCGCCTGCTCGGCCCTCAGCACCGGGGACGTCTCGATCAGCCGGAGCGTCGCCGCCTCGGGCAGGCCGGTCCCCGCCGTCGCCCGCAGCGCGTCCGCCATCAGCGTGCCGCGCCCGGGCCCGAGTTCGGCCAGCACGACCGGCGAAGGCGCGCCCATCGCGCGCCACGCCTCGGCGAGCCAGAGGCCGATCAGCTCGCCGAACATCTGGCTGACCTCGGGGGCCGTCACGAAATCGCCGCCCCGGCCCAACGGATCGCGGGTCCGGTAGTAGCCGTGCTCGGGATGCCCGAGGCAGAGCGCCATGTACTCGGCCACCGGCATCGGCCCGGCCGCCGCGATCCGCCGGCGGATCGACGCCTCGAGCGGCGTCACCGCGCCCAGACCCCGCGTCGCGCCGCCGCCAGCACCGCGAGCCCGACGAGCGCCATCGGCAGGCTCAGGAGCTGTCCCTGCGTCAGGCCGCCGGTCTCGGACCACTGCACCGCAAGCCCCAGCGGGTTCCCCGGCCCCTGCAGGAAGGCGTCAGGCTGGCGGACGTACTCCACCAGGAACCGTCCCGCGCCATAGCCGGCGAGGAAGACCCCGATCATCGCTCCCGGCGTCTTCAGCCAGCCGCGGCGGGTCGAGAGCCACCACATGACGAGGAACAGCCCCGCCCCCTCCAGCGCCGCCTCGTAGAGCTGCGAGGGATGCCGCGGCAGGGGGCCCGCGCCGGGGAAGATCACGCCCCAGGGCAGATCCGTCGTCCGTCCCCAGAGCTCGCCGTTGATGAAGTTCGCGATCCGTCCCAACAGGATGCCGATCGGCGCGGCGCAGGCCACCGCGTCGCCCACCTCCATCAGCGGCGCCTTTGCCGCCCGGCACCATGCGACGACGCCCACGACCACCCCCAGCAAACCGCCGTGGAACGCCATCCCGCCGTTCCAGACCGCCGGGATCTGCGAGGGATTTTCGAGGAAATAGCCCGGCTGATAGAAGATCACGAAGCCGAGCCGCCCGCCCACCACGACGCCGATCACCATCCAGGTGAGCAGCGATTCCGGCTGCGCCGGCGTCATCGGCGGCTCGCCGCGCCAGAGGCGCGGCCGCCGCATCAGCCACGCGACGTAGCGCCAGCCCAGCACCAGCCCCGCGAGATAGGCGAGCGCGTACCAGCGCAAGGAGAAGGTCGCGCCGAAGAGCTCGACGCTGAACACCGCCGGATCGAAGGCCGGAAAGGGAATCGCGAAGGTCATCGCCGCCGCTCCGCGCCGCTCAGTCCCATCGCACCAGGGTCCCCGGCCAACGCGCGTCGATCCGCGCCAGATCCTCCTCGTAGGCCTCGCGCAGGCGCTCGCGTTCGGCGGCCGCGAAGGGCTGGAACTTGCCCCCGGCCTCGGCCGGCAGGCGGGTGAAGATCTCCTGCACCGCCTCCACCCGGCGTTGAGCCGTCATCCGGACGCTCAGCGCCTCGGCCTCGGCCACGGCCTCGGCGGAGGGCGTGGCCGTCCCGCGCGGGCGCGGGACGTCGTCCATCGGCCCGGGGTCGACCCCGAGAAAGAGCCCGGCGGCCTCCCGCGCATGGGCTTCGTAGTCCTCGTAACGCCAAAGCGTCAGCGTGGCCTTCGGCGCCCCCGCCTTCAGCCGCGCCACGAGGTCCGACCAACGCGGCGGCTCGGCCAGCGTCCGCGCCCGCACCGCCCCGAACCCGCCGCTCGGAGGGCGGCGCCGGCGCAGCATCTCGGCGTAGGCCGAGGGCAGCAGCGTGTCCCAGCTCCGGACGCCGAGGAAGAGGTGCAGCACGTTCTCCCCCTGTCCCAGCAGCGCGAGAAAACCCGCGATGGTGCGGGCCTTGGGATAGATGCGCCGGCCGAGAAGCTGCCGCGAGGCGCCGAGCAGGTTCTCCTCGGAGAACGCCACCGTCCCGCCGCGACGGCGCAGCGTGTCGAACTCGGCTCGAAGTCGCCGCCGCCGCTCCGCCCGCGGCGCGTCGGCCCCCGTCAGCGTCCGATGCAGCTCCGGCAGGCCCAGTTCGCGGACCTTCGGCATCGGCAGATAGTCGACGCCCGCCTTGCGCAGCGCCGGGCGCTTGGCGGCCAGCGCGCGCTGCATGTGCGTCGTCGCCGTCTTGTGCGCGCCGAGATGCACCCGCCACACGACCGGCCCCCCGACGCGCCGCGCCGCGCGCCGGGCGCCGGGGCTCATGCCGTCTTCCATGCCTCGTTCAGCCCTCCACCATCGCCTCGGCCCTGGCGAGGTCCACGGAGACCAGCTGGCTCACGCCCCGTTCGGCCATCGTCACTCCGAAGAGCCGATCCATCCGCGCCATGGTCAGCGCGTGATGGGTGATGACCAGGAAGCGCGTGCCGCTCGACCCCCGCATCTCCTCCAGCATGTCGCAGAACCGCGTCACGTTGGCGTCGTCAAGGGGGGCGTCGACTTCGTCGAGCACGCAGATCGGCGCGGGGTTCGCCAGGAACACGCCGAAGATCAGCGCCAGCGCCGTCAGGGTCTGCTCCCCGCCCGAGAGGAGCGAGAGCGTCGAGAGCTTCTTGCCCGGCGGCTGGCACATGATCTCGAGCCCGGCCTCCAGCGGATCGTCCGATTCGACCAGCACCAGATCCGCCTGCCCGCCGCCGAACAGCGTCCCGAACAGCCGGCGGAAATTGGCGTTCACCTCCTCGAAGGCGGCCAGAAGCCGTTTGCGCCCCTCCGAATTGAGGCTCGCCACGCCCTGACGCAGCTTGGCGATCGCCGCCTCCAGGTCCGCCTTCTCCGCCGCCAGCGACCCGCGTTCGGCCGCGACCTCCCGCGCGTCCTCCTCCGCCCGCAGGTTGACGGCGCCGAGCGCGTCGCGCCGACGGCGCAGCGCGACGATGGCCAGTTCGGTCTCCTCGGCCTGCGGGGGCCGTTCGGCGTCCACCGCCAGCGTCTCCGCCAACGCCTCCGGGCCCGCGCCGGTGTCCTCCGTCAGCCGCTCCGCCGCCGCCGCGGCACGCCCCGCGGCGGCCTCCAGCAGCGCCTCGGCCCGGGCCCGGCCCTCGCGCGCCTCGCCGGCGGCGCGGTCGGCCTCCTTCGCCGCGCGCGTGGCCTCCCGCAGCCTCGTCTCGCCGACCGCCAGCGCCTCCGCGGCGGCCCGGCTTCGCGCTTCGGCCTTGGTGACGGCGGCCACCAGCGCCTGCCGGCGCGTCTCCAGTTCGCCGGGCGCGGCCCGCGCGGCGGTGAGCTCCGCCGCGGTCTCCGCCAGCCGCGCCTCCAGCTCGCCGATCCGCTCGCCGGCGGCCTCGCGCCGGCGCGCCCAGCCGGCGCGCTCCTTCGCGATCTCGCCGAGGCGCCGGGCGCGGCGTTCGCCGGCGCGCCGCGCCTCGTCCGCCATGCCCCGCGCCTCGGCGAGCGCGGCGCGGGCACGCTGCACCACGCCCTTCGCCGACTCCGCCGCCGCCTTCGCCGCGGCGACGTCCCCCAGGCCCTCCGTCTCCGCCGCCGCCGCCCGCGCCTCGGCCTCGGCCTCCTCGGCCGCCTCGCGCCGAGCCGCGACCGCCTCCTCCAGCGTCGCGAGGCGCCCGCGCCGCAGGTCGAGCTCCGTCTCCGCCCGACCCAGCGCCTTCGCGGCCGCGGCGAGCCGCGCATCCGCCCGCCGCCGCGCCTCGCGCGCCTCCGTCTCGCGCGACGAGGCGGCGGAGAGCGCGGCCTTGGCCGCCGCGGCCGTCTCCCTGGCCTCCGCGGCCGCGGCCTCCGCCGCCTGCAGCGACGCCTTCAGCGCCGCCAGCCGGTTGCGCTGCTCCAGCCGCCGCGCCGCCGCCGCCGGCGCCGCCCCCGCCGCCGCGCGCCAGCCGTCCCACCGCCAGAGGTCGCCCTCGCGGCTCACCAGCCGCACGCCGGCGGCGAGCGTCCCGCGCAGGCGCTCGCCCGCCTCGGGCGCCACCACGCCGATCCGCTTCAGCCGCCGCGCCAGCGCCGGCGGCGCCGTCACCCGGTCCGCCAGCGGCTCGACCCCGGCGGGGAGCGCGCCGCCCTCGGCGTCGCCCTCCAGCGCCTCCCAGCCGGCCGCGCCGGGCCCCGCCTCGCCCGCCAGCAGATCGTCGCCGAGCGCGGCGCCCAGCGCCTTCTCCCACCCGGCCTCGACCTCGACCCGGTCGAGCATCCGCGCCCCGTCGCCGCCCTCCTTGGCGAGCATCCCCTCGAGCGCGCGCGCCTCCGCCCTGAGCGCGCTCGCCTCGCCCTCGGCGCCGGCCGAGGCCGCGCGGGCCGACGCCTCGGCCTCCTGCGCGGCGCCCCGCGCCGTCTCCGCCTCGCCGAGCGCCGCCTCGGCGCCCTCCGCCTCGGCCCGCGCGGCGGCGACCTCGGCCTCGCCCTCGTCCTTCGTCGCCTCCGCCGCCGGCATCCCCTCGGCCAGCCGCGCGGCCTCGGCCTCGGCCTTGTCGCGCGCCGACGCGGCTTCCGCAGCCGCCTTCGCCGTCTCCGCCGCGCGCCGTTCGGCCGCCTGAACCCGCGCGGCCAGCCGCGCCGCGTCGCCGGTGAGCCGGTCGAGCGTCGCCTCCTCGGCCTCCACCGTTGCCGCGGCCGCGCGCGCCGCCTCCTCGGCCTCGGCCAGCCGCTCCGGCTGACCCGCCTCGGCCTCGCGCAGCTCGCGCTCCTCGGCGTCGAGCGCCGCCTCGCTGTCGCCCGCGTCGCGGCCCAGCGCCCGCTCGCGCTCCAGATCCCGCTCCAGCTGCGCCGCCCGGCCGGCGAGCCGCGCGGCCTCCGCCTCCGCCGCGCGCAGCCGCTCGTCGATCCGCTCGCGCTCCACCAGCGCCCTCTGCAGCACCGCGGCGGCGACGGCGTCCTCCTCGCGCAGCGGCGGCACCGCGGCCCCCGCCGCCTCCTCGGCCCGCGCCGCGGCCTGCGCCGCCGCCTCGGTCCGCGCCGCCTCGCCCAGCGCCGCGCGCGACGCCGCCTCGGCCTCGGCGCGCGCGGTCTCCGCCTCGCGCCAGCGCAGCCAGAGCAGCAGCGCCTCGGCCCGCTTCAGCTCGGCCGCGATCCTGCGGTAGTTCGCCGCCTGCTTCGCCTGCCGCGCCAGGCCCGAAAGCTGCTGGTCCAGCGACTCCAGCACGTCCGACACCCGGCTCAGATTGGCTTCGGCCGAGCGCAGCTTCAGTTCCGCCTCGTGCCGGCGCTGGTAGAGCCCGCCGATCCCGGCCGCCTCCTCCAGGATCGCCCGGCGCGCCTTCGGCTTGGCGTCGATCAGCTCCGCGATCCGCCCCTGTCGCACCAGCGCGGGCGAGTGCGCGCCGGTCGAGGCGTCGGCGAACAGCATCCGGACGTCGCGCGCCCTGACGTCCTTGCCGTTGAGCTTGTAGGCCGAGCCGAGATCGCGCGTGATCCGCCGCGCGATCTCCAGCCCGTCGGCATGGTTGAACTCGGCCGGCGCGGTGCGGTCCGCGTTGTCGACATGCAGCGAGACTTCCGCCCAGGGCCGCGCCGGGCGGCTGGACGAGCCCGCGAAGATCACGTCCTCCATGCCGTCGCCGCGCATCGACTTGGCGCTGGTCTCGCCCATCACCCAGCGCAGCGCCTCCAGCAGGTTGGACTTGCCGCAGCCGTTCGGTCCCACCACCCCGGTCAGCCCGGGGGCGATGGGCACCTCCGTCGGATCGACGAAGCTCTTGAAGCCCTGGAGTCGCATCCGGGTGAACTGCATCGCCGCGTCCCGCCTGACTCGCCGGCCTCAGCATCCGGGCGAGTGACGGCGCGAGTCAAGCGCGTGTCCTCAAGATGTGGGATGAAACCACACGGCCGGGCGCCAGATCCGGCGCCCGGCCGTGGGCCCTCAGCTCTCGCCGAGCGCCGCGTCGATCGCCGAGGACAGGCTCTCGAAGCTCCAGTCGGCGACCTTGTCGCCGTCCACCACCAGCGTCGGCGTGCCGGTGAGCCTCGGGTCCTCGTAATACTCCCGGTACTGCTCGACCAGCGCGCGCTGCCCCGCCTCGTCGGCCAGACAGGCCCGGACCCGCTCGTCCGAGAGGCCGACCTGGCGTCCGTAGCGCGAGAAGGTCTCGAGCAGATCCTCCGGCGTCTCGGTCCGGGCCCACTCCTCCTGCCGCTCGAGCAGGAGCGAGATGAAGCCGAAATAGCGCTGCTCGCCCCCGCACCGCGCCAGCATGCCGGCGTAAAGCCCGAGGCGGTCGAAGTAGACCTCGCGGAATTCCATCCGGATCTTGCCGGTGTCGACGTAGTCGCGCTTCAGCTGCGGATAGACCTCGGTGTGGAAGGTCGCGCAGTGCGGGCAGGTGAGCGAGGCGAACTCGATCACCTTCACCGGCGCCTCCGGGTCGCCCTGCGCGAACAGGCCGAGCGCCAGTTCGGTCTCGCTCTCCTGCGCCAGCGCCCGGCCGAGGGGCGCCGCCGCCACGGCGCCCGCGGCGCCCAGTCCCACCAGCGCCGCGCGCCGCCCGATCCTCCGTCCCGTCATTCGCCTTGTCCTTCCCTGTGCCTGCGCGCCAGCCAGCTGGCGGCCAGCCGCTCCAGCGCGACGCGCAACTCCGGGCTCTCCACGCCCTCGGCGGCACGCGCCGCGCGCAATCTCACGTCGCTCGATAGCGCGGCGGATGCGGGGCCGTCGCCCCCCTGCGCCGCCACGCCCCGGTCACTTCCGCGCGAGGCGGAGAGCGCACGGTCCGTCTGCACCACCTTCAGCCGGCTGATCGCGCGATAGCCGTAATGCGCGTTCACCCGCTCCACGATGCGCGGTCCCAGCATCTCGACCTCGGGCGCCCGCGCCCCGTCGGCGAGCACGATCAGCGTCGCGCCGAAGCCCTTCCCGGCATAGCTGACCTTGACCGGTCGGCACAGCGACGCGAGTTCCGCGCCCGCGATCGCCTCCCAGTCGGTGAGCACGCGCGTCTCCGCGAAGCCCTTGCGCGCGGCCGCCTCGCGCATCGGTCCCTTGGCGAAGGCGCCGACCTGGCGGAAGCCGGCGCCGCCCGGCCCCCGCGGGACCGAGGGCGCCGCCGACGCCGGGCGTGCCGCCGCCGTGCCTGCGCCCGGTCCGGAGGGCGGGCGGCGGCGGGCCCCGGCCATGCCGCCGACCTGCGGCGCGGCGCCCTGCCGCCGCCCCTTGCCTCGCGCCCCGCTCCCGCCAGACTGCGCCACGTCTCCGCGCCTCCCCGCGCCCTAGCCTAAGCGCACCATGACGCCCCGCGCCGCAGCCGAAAAGCCCCCATGCCCGCGCCCGATCCCGCCGACCTCCTCGCCTGGTACGACCGGCACGCCCGCGCCCTGCCCTGGCGCGTCGGCCCGCACGAGCGCGTGACGGGCGTCCTGCCCGACCCGTACCGGGTCTGGCTGTCCGAGATCATGCTGCAGCAGACGACGGTGCCGCACGCCGCCCCCTACTTCCTGCGCTTCACCGAGCGCTGGCCCAGCGTCGACGACCTCGCAGCGGCCGAGGACGCCGAGGTCATGGCCGCCTGGGCCGGCCTCGGCTACTACGCCCGCGCCCGAAATCTGCTGAAATGCGCCCGCGCCGTGGCCGGGGACCATGCCGGCCGCTTCCCGGACACGGAGGAGCGGCTGCGCGCCCTGCCCGGCATCGGCGCCTACACCGCCGCCGCCGTCGCCGCCATCGCCTTCGACCGGCCCGCGACGGTGGTGGACGGCAACGTCGAGCGCGTCATGGCACGGCTCCACGCGGTCGAGACGCCGTTGCCCGCCGCCAAGCCCGCGCTCGTGGCCCGTGCCTCGTCGCTGACGCCCGCCGATCGCCCCGGCGACTACGCGCAGGCGGTGATGGATCTCGGCGCCACGATCTGCACGCCCAGATCCCCCGCCTGCGGACTCTGCCCCTGGCGCGAGCCCTGCGCCGCCCGCGCCGCCGGCATCGCGTCGGAGCTCCCGCGCAAGACCCCGAAGGCCGCCAAGCCCACCCGCCGCGGCGCCGTCTTCGTCGCCGTCACCACCTCCGGCGCCCTGCTGATGGAGAAGCGCCCGCCGAAGGGCCTGCTCGGCGGCATGCCGGCGCCGCCGACGACGGAATGGACCGCGGAGGGCGTCGCGGACCCGCTCGCCGAGGCTCCGCTACGGGCAGACTGGCGGCGGCTCGACGCCGAGGCGCGCCACGTCTTCACGCATTTTCAACTGATCCTGACGATCTTCGTCGCCACGGCGGCGGAGGAGAGCCGGCCTGCGCGCGGCGCCTTCGTCCCTCGGGCCCGCGCGCAGGTCGGAAAGACCCCGACCGCCTTCGCCAAGGCGCTCCGTCTGGCCCTGCCCGAACTCGGTCTCTAGATCCCCAGCGGCGACGCTCCCCTGCGGTCGACGGGCAACGGCCACCGCAAGGCCCCCGCGGAGCGAAGTCCCACCCCCTCCGGATCGCAGCCGCAGGCGCCGAAGCGGTCGGCGCATTCGGCGGCGTGAAGGTGTCGTCGTGCTCATGATGCCTCCATCCCGCTCAGGGGTCGGAGCCGCCGACAGATCCGGCGCATGCGTCGACGTACATGGACGCCGCCTGATTGCCACGGCTTCGCCGGGTCCGGGTCGAGCGTCACGACGGCCGACGCATGTCCGGCTTCCGCGAGGTCGAGGCCGATTCGAACGAGCTGCACGACGCACCTCCTCTTCTCCGCTGTCGTCGTTCGAAGGCTCTCCCCGACGGGGCGGCGGGGGCGATGCCATCGCCGAAGAGAGGGCCCTCGCATTTCGGGAACAGGTTCGCCTGCGGCACGGCTTGGGCGCGGCTCTTCGCCCGCCGGATCGAGCCGACGATCGCCGCGCGCTGCGCACCGGCCGCCGCAGGGCCGGCGTCTCTTCGTCCGCCGCCCAGATCTCCGGCAGGAAGCCCTCGGCGTGGAGCTGCGCGAGGATCGCGGCGTCGACCTCGTCGGTCTTCACCCGCGCCTCGCGCTCCGCCTCATCCATCGGCGCGGCGACGTCGCGGAACCGGTCACGAAGACTGTCGGCCGCCTCGCGCCGGCGGGCGCGGGCCTGGTCGCGGGTCCTTCTCGGCGAAGACGGTCGTCACGACGCCGCCGATCAACGGCTCGTCGGTCTTGGCCGCCCGCACCGGAAATGCACGCGACGGCGCCGCCATCCCGCACCCGGACCCTTGCGCGCGGCGGCCTTGACGCCCTCACCCATCACGTCCGCATCGTCGAGATGAACGGACGGTCCTGCCGGCTCGCACAGAGCCCGTCCCGTCGCGCCCGCCGATCCCGTCACGATCCCCGAAAGCGATCAGGCCCCCGGCATTCCGGGGGCCTCATGGCCGACGCCTCACCGGCCGGATTATGCGGCGCCCGATTGGCCCGCTTTTCCTCCGCCATCGACACGGGCAGCCGTGATCAGCCCGGAACGCGTCCTCGACGTCCCGAACCGACATGCCTCGCGCCGGCGTCTCCACCGCGAGGCCCCTCAGCGCCTCGGCCCGGCCGCGAGCGTGCGCCGGGATCTCCGGCCGGCTCCGGGCTCGTCGCACCCGGCGGCCTGCGGCGCGTCGAACGCGATCGCGCCCTCGGCCGTCTTGATGCGCGCGGGCCGGCGACCGTCGCGATCCGGCCCCGAGCGCATCCGGCGTCTCCGCCTCCGGCGCCCCTTCGAGGATCGGCCGCGTCGCGGGCTTCCCCCGCTCCGCCCGACCGTCGGGCGAGGACGGACGGCCCTCGATCAGCGCGGTCGGGGGCCCGTGCGTGCGCATCGATGCCGGCGCTCTAGGGTTCAGGGGGCGCTCCCCGCTCGGCGCCGGCGAAGCGGGCCGGTTCGACGCCCAGCCGGGCAGCACCCCTCCCGATTTTCCGGGAAGGCCTGGACTTCCCGACGCCGTGCCCTCGAGACCGTTGCTCGCCGGATCGATGCCGATGGTGATGGCTGTTCCGAGGCAGGCTCCCCCGGTGGTGACCGCGCTGGCGCCCGACGTGGCATGCTGCGAGGCCGCGAGCGGGAGCCGTCCGGTTCATCGGAGGCGGGATGCGGGCTCGCCGGCGGCTCACGCTGACCGCGCCGACGCCGACCCGGGCCGGTGGGCCGCACGGCGGCCGGCGCCTTCTGCGACGGCCTGCAGGAACCGCGTGCGAAGATCGCGCGAGAGGTCTTTCGACATGTCCGCCGGCCCTTCACCCCGGCAGTCCCGGTTGATGGGACCGAGGCCCCGAGAGGAATCCCCTTCGATTCAATCAGGCGGGCCGCCGCTCCGGCTCTCCGCCGCCGCCAGCGCCCCCGGATCGAGGTCGGCGCGCCCGGCGGCCCAGCTTCCCCTCACCCGCTCCGCCACGGCCCCGATGCGCCCCGCGTCGGGCGCCGCCACGGGCACCGGGCGCAGCGGATCGTCATGGAACAGATACAGCCGCGAGGCGAAGGCGTCGAAGGGCAGCGAGGCCTCGCCCGGCCGCTCGCCCATGCCCTCGGTCGAGACCACGACCTCGCCGCCCCAGTCCTGCCCGCTGTCGTTGTTCGGGTTGTAGAAATACACCCGCATCGCGCCCTCGCGGTCCTCGGCCACGCGCAGCACCGCGATCGCGTGCCAGCCGATGAAGCGCCCGGAGGAATCGGTCACCGCGACCCCCGCCGGCTGCGGATGGATCACCGGCTCGCCGCCGTTGCAGGCCGGGTGGTAGGACAGGAAGAACCGCACCAGGAACCCCTCCAGGTCCGCCAGCGCGCCCGTCGGGACGTGCACCGCGACATGGCAGGCCCGCCCGACCCACCAGCCGTGGAACTCCGGGTTGATCCACTGATGCGGATCGCCGGAGCGCCCGAGGCAGAGCCGCCCCATCTCGGCATAGACCCGGTCGAGATGCGGCACCAGCAGCACCGAGACCGGATCGGCGTCGAGCGGCGCGCGCAGGGCCAGCCCCGCCGGCAGCGCCGACGAATCGATCTCCGTCCCCTCGAACTGCATCCGCACCGCATCGTGCCGCGTCGCCTGCGCGACGTGGTGCAGAAGCCGGTCCGGGTCGTTCAGCGCCCACATCGCGATGGCCCGCGCCGACTGGCAGGTCGGGTTCGCCCCCTGCCCCACGCCCAGCGGCTGGCCCAGCACCTGAAGCACCCCGGCCAGCAGATGCGCCGCCGGCGTCGCCCCCCAGCCGAAGGCCGCCGCCAGCCGCTCGGCCACGCTCGGCGTCGGCACGGTCTGCAGCTGGCGCCACAGCGCCGGCGCGATCGGCGCCTGATGCAGCAGCCCCCGCTCCAGCAGCCCGGCCAGCCCCAGCGTTGCCTGCGGCGTCGCCGGCGTCACCGCGACGCGGATCAGCGCTTCGATCAGCGCCCGCTCCCGCCGCCAGGAGCCGAGGCCCGTCGGCCCGAGGCCCAGCGCCTCGGGCGCGAGGTCGCTCTCGCCGGCCTCCATCGCCCAGCCCATGAACGCGGCGTGATAGTCCGAGACGAGCCCGGTGTCGTGCATCGCCCGCGCCAGCCCGCGCGCCTCGCTCATGCGCGCGCTCGCCTCCATGCCCCAGAGCCGCTCGCGGTATTCCTCCAGCCCAGGATCGTCGAGCGAGGCCGTGGTCGGGCCGAACAGCGCCGAGACCAGCCGGTCGGCGCCGATGCGCCCCTCGATCTCGCCGCCCTTCTCGGCCAGCGTCATCGCCGTCTGCACGATCATCTCGCGGGCGGGGCCGGTCTGGATCGGCCGCTGCGCGAGAATGCGCCAGATCTCCGCCACCAGCGCCTCCAGCGCGTCGGAAAGCCCGATCTCCTCGGCGAGGAAGCGGAACAGCGCACGCGTCGCGGCCTCGCGCGGGCGCGCTCGCGCCGCCTCGTCTGCGACGCCGAACAGGCGGTGCATGTTCAGCGCCAGCACCTGACGCAGGAAGCGCCGCGCCCCGTCGGCATGCACGCCCGGATGCGTCACCTCGCCCTTGGCGATGGCCAGCATCCGCAGCAGCGACGCCGTCTCCAGCGCCGTCGCCGCCGCGGACGGCCCGTCGAGCGAACCGGCCACCAGCTGCGGCAGCAGCGCGTCCGGCCGGTCGTAGTCGGAGCCGTGGAACAGCCCCGCGGCGTCCATCCGCGGCGCGAAGGCGTAGAGCCGCTCAACCCCCTCCGGCGCCGCCGCCAGGCGCCCGACGATGTCGAGCACCTGGCCCTGGAAGCGCGGCTTGGCGAAGGGACGCGCGAGCTCGAGCCGCTGCAACGCGGCGTCGAGGGTCCCGGCGAGGCGATCGGCCCCGCCGGGTGCGGTGTGCTCGGTCATGCGCGCCGGCCCTCAGACGTAGAAGTCCAGATCCTCCTGCTTCTTCAGCAGGTCGCGCATGCGGTGCGCGTCCTCGCCGAAGAAGTGGACGAGACCCCAATGCGTGCCGAAGGCGTTGCGCTTCGTCACCTTCTCCTCGAGCGGCGGCGCCAGCTCGTGGAACTCGAAATAAGGGTCGTTCGCGGTCTCCTCGGGGATCTGCATCTGGCTCACCACGCGTCGGCGCGGATAGGCGCCGAAGACGCCGGCATGGCCCTTGGCGTCCTTCACCGGCTCCGGGAAGAAGGCGTCGAGCTCCTCCTTGGTGGTCTTGGGATCGAAGGCCAGCACCATGCCCTGGTAGCCGTTGAAGCCGTAGGCGCGCTCGATCAGCTCCAGCGCCTGGAAGCCCGGCGGACGATAGGCGACCTCGCCGAAGTACATGGTGCCGTCCGAGGTCACGAAGTATTCTGGGTGGATGAAGCCGAAATCGATGTCGAAGGCCTCGATCAGCTTCTCGATCTCCTTGGTGATCGCGTTGCGCCAGCTCTCGAGCTCGGGCGTCGCCGGCACGAACACGCTGTAGCCCAGCGTCACGTACTCGGAGATGTTGAGGAACTGGATCTTGCGGTCCTTGATCCACGCCTCGACCGCGAACTCCCAGCCGTCGAGGTGGCTTTCCAGCAGCGCCGGGAACTCGGTGTCGGAGATCGACTCGACGTCGTCCACCGTCCGGATCACCCGGTGCCCGAGGCAGCCGGCCTTGTCGAAGGCCTTGAAGTGGATCGGGTCGTTGACGTCGCCGTCGAGCTTCAGCAGCGTCTGGTTCACCCGCTTCAGGAAGCGGATCACGTCGGCCTTGTCGTCGGCCTCCTCGAAGATGCCGACGCGGATGCCGGCGAGCTGCGCGCGCCGCTTCATCAGCGACTTGTCGCGGAACAGCATCGACTGCGACAGCAGGCGCGGGTTCTTCAGCAGCACCGAGTTGATCGCCCCGGCCCACTCCACCGTCTCCTCGTAGAGCGGGATCGCCACGTCGCAGCCCTCGTCCTTGAGGATCTGCGCGATCTCGTGGCTGCGCTCGTTGAGCCGATCGAAATCCCACTTGATGAAGGGGATGTCGTGCTCCTTGGCGTAGTCCTCGGCCCAACCGGGCGCGACCACGACATAGCGCCGGTCGAACCGATCCACGGCGTCGATGGCGTTGAGGCTCCAGCCGAGGAGCGCGACATAGCCTTTGTCGGGATTCTTCTCGGTCATTCGCTGTCCTTGCATGTCGGGGGAAAGGTCCGGACCCTCGACCGCGAAGCGGTCGCGCCGGAAGGGCGCGGCGGTCCGGATCGCGCCGCTTCGGGGCGCGGATTCCGGCGTCCCGGGGGGACGTGCCGCGGTTTCGGTCCGGTCATGTCATGGCGCGCTGGATAGCATGGATTCCCGTGGAAGGCCAATCGCGCCCCCCCGGACGGCGCCCCGAACCCCTCGGCGGCCCTTGCGCATGGGGCGTTCGGGCGGCACGCTGATCCGATGCGCCTCGCGATCGGCTGTCGCCTCACCTACGACCTTCCGCAGCCGACGCCGATGATCGCGCTGCTGAACGTGCATGCCGAGCGCGTCGACGATCTGGAGAGCCCGGACCGCCTGTTCACCGAGCCCTTCGTGCCCTCGGAACAGTATCACGACCTCTACGGAAACCACCTCCATCGCCTCGTCGCGCCCGCCGGGCGTTTCGCGATCGGAACGCGGGGCGTGATCCGCGACGACGGCGCGCCGGACCCCGTCCCGACGCATGCCGCCCAGCACCCGGTCGAGGCGCTGCCGCCCGAGACCCTCGGCTTCCTTCTGCCCTCGCGTTACTGCGAATCGGATTCCCTCTCGCAGACCGCTTGGGACCTCTTCGGCGCGACGCCCGAGGGCTGGCCCCGCGCCCAGGCCGTCTGCGACTGGGTCCACGACCACCTGAGCTTCGACTACATGAGCGCCCGCGCCGACCGCACCGCCGCCGGCGCGCTGGCCGACAGGTGCGGCGTCTGCCGCGACTTCGCGCATCTCGCCGTCGCCTTCTGCCGCGCGCTCAACCTGCCGACGCGCTACTGCACCGGCTACATCAGCGACGTCGGGATCGAGCCGCCGCCGGACGACGTCATGGACTTCGCGGCCTGGATGGAGGTCTGGCTCGGCGGCGCCTGGCGCACCTTCGATCCGCGCAACAACGAGCCCCGGCGCGGGCGCGTCCTCGTCGGGCGCGGCCGCGACGCGGCGGACGTGCCGCTCACCCACGGCTTCGGCCCCGCGACCCTCGTCGGCTTCGAGGTGCGGTGCGAGCCGCTCACGCCGTGAGACGCGCGAAATGGGAGCGGACTCGCCCAGCCGGGGCCGCTACCCTGCCGGAACAATACCCGAACGCCGAGAGGGAGGACCCCATGCTGCTCGACATCCGAACCTACCGCTGCAAACCCGGCGCCATCGCGAAGCACCTCGATCTCTACGACCGTCACGGCCGCGAGCCGCAGTTCCGCTGCCTCGGAGAGCCCCTGTTCTACGGCAAGGTCGAGACGCCGGATCCCAACGAATACATGCACATATGGGCCTACGAGGACGCCGCCGACCGCGCCGCCAAGCGCGCGGCCCTCTGGCAGGACGAAGAGTGGCTCGCCTACACCCGCATGAGCGCCGAGCTCGCCGCGCTCGACAGCCAGACCAACAAGCTCGTGGTCAGCGTCGGCTTCGACCCGCTCGCCGCGAAGCGCGGCTGACCTCCCGACCCGTTCATCCGGAAAAGGAAAAAGCCGGGGCGGACATCGATCCGCCCCGGCCGCGCCTCCGACGCTCAGGCCGCGTTGTGGGCCGAGTTCGCCACCAGATCGTCCACCACCGCCGGCTCCGCCAGCGTCGAGGTGTCGCCGAGATTGCCGGTGTCGTTCTCCGCGATCTTGCGCAGGATGCGCCGCATGATCTTGCCGGAGCGGGTCTTGGGGAGGCCGGGCGCCCACTGGATCACGTCGGGCTTCGCGATCGGCCCGATCTCCCGCCGGACCCAGCCCTCGAGCTCCTTGCGCAGGTCGTCCGAGGGCGTCTCGCCTTCCATCAGCGTCACGTAGCAGTAGATGCCCTGGCCCTTGAGGTCGTGCGGGTAGCCGACGACCGCCGCCTCGGCCACCTTCTCGTGCGCCACCAGCGCGCTCTCGATCTCCGCCGTGCCCATGCGATGGCCGGAGACGTTGATGACGTCGTCGACGCGCCCGGTGATCCAGTAGTAGCCGTCCTTGTCGCGCCGGCAGCCGTCGCCCGAGAAGTAATAGCCCTTGAACATCTCGAAATAGGTGCTCACGAACCGCTCGTGATCGCCGAACACCGTGCGCATCTGCCCGGGCCAGCTGTCCCTGATCGCCAGCACCCCGGTCGCCTCGGTCTCCTCGATCTCCTTGCCCTGCTCGTCCAGCACCACCGGCTGCACGCCGAAGAACGGCCTGGTGGCCGAGCCGGGCTTGGTCGCCGTCGCGCCCGGCAGCGGCGTGATCATGATGCCGCCGGTCTCGGTCTGCCACCAGGTGTCGACGATCGGGCAGCGCCCCTTGCCGACCACCCGATGATACCAGTTCCAGGCCTCCGGATTGATCGGCTCGCCCACCGTCCCGAGGATGCGCAGCTTCGAGAGGTCGGCCTTATCCACCCACTCCTCGCCCTTGCCCATCAGCGCGCGGATCGCGGTCGGCGCCGTGTAGAAGATGCTGACCCCGTGCTTCTCGCAGACCTGCCAGAAACGGCTCGCGTCGGGAAAGGTCGGCACGCCCTCGAACATCAGCGTCGTGGCGCCGTTGGCGAGCGGGCCGTAGAGGATGTAGCTGTGCCCGGTCACCCAGCCGACGTCGGCGGTGCACCAGTAGACCTCGCCGAGGCGGTAGTCGAAGACGTACTGATGCGTCATCGCCGCATAGACGAGATAGCCGCCCGAGGTGTGCAGCACTCCCTTGGGCCGGCCCGTCGAACCCGAGGTGTAGAGGATGAACAGCGGGTCCTCCGCCCCCATCTCCTCCGGCGGGCAGTCGGCCTCGACCGTCTTCGCCTCGTCCTCGTAGCGGAAGTCGCGCCCCTCGATCCAGTCGACCTGCGCCCCGGTGCGGGTGCAGACCAGCAGCTTCACCTTGTCCGAGCAGCGCCGCAGCGCCTGGTCTGCGTTCGACTTGAGATGCGAGGCGCGCCCTCCGCGCGGCGCATGGTCGGCCGTGATCACCAGTTCCGCGCGGCAGTCGTTCACCCGGTCCGCCAGAGCGTCGGGCGAGAACCCGGCGAAGACCACCGAATGCACCGCGCCGATCCGCGCGCAGGCCAGCATCGCGTAGGCCGCGGCCGGGATCATCGGCAGGTAGATCACCACCCGGTCGCCCTTCTCGACGCCGAGCTTCTTGAGGACGTTCGCGAACCGGCAGACCTCCGCGTGCAGTTCCCGGTAGGTGACGTATTTCGCCTCGTCCTTCGGGTCGTCGGGCTCCCAGATGATCGCGGTCTGTTCGGGGCGCTCGGCCAGATGCCGGTCGATGCAGTTCGCGGCGACGTTGAGCGTGCCGTCCTCGAACCATCTGATGGAGACGTCCGGATAGGCGAAGCTCGCGTTCTTCACCTTGAAGAACGGCTTGATCCAGTCGATGCGCTTTGCGTGCTCGCCCCAGAAACCCTCGGGATCCACGATCGAACGGGCGTACATCGCCTCGTAGTCGTCGGCGTCCACATGGGCGGCGGCGGCGGTCTCGGCGCTCGGCGCGTGCATGTCGTCGGGCATGGCGTCTCCTCCTCGCAGGTCGGGGCGGGGGCGTCGCCGCGCCCCTCGCCCGTCCTCTTCGCGTCGCGGCGGCGCGGCGGCGGCCGCACCCGTCCCGCGGGTCGGACTCAGATGGCCAGATACTCCTGGCGGAGCGCGGCGTCGTCCAGCACCTCCTGCGCGGTTCCGTCGAACACCACCTGTCCCATGTCGAGGATGATGGCGCGATCCGCGAGGTGCAGCGCCGCGATCGCGTTCTGTTCCACGATCACCGTGGTGATGCCGAGCGCCTTGATCTCCTCGAGCGTGCGCTCGATCTCCTGCACGATCACCGGGGCGAGGCCCTCGTAGGGCTCGTCCAGCAGCAGCAGCTTCACGTCGCGCGCCAGCGCCCGGCCGATGGCGAGCATCTGCTGCTCGCCGCCCGACATCGTCGTGCCATCCTGCTTGCGCCGTTCGCCGAGGCGGGGGAAGAGCTCGTAGATCCGCTCCGCGCTCCAGCCGATCGGTCCCGAGATCTGCGCGAGCTGGATGTTCTCCTCCACCGTCAGCCCGGCGATGATGCGCCGGTCCTCCGGCACCAGCTGGATGCCGTGGCGCGCCGCCTCGTGCGCCTTCATCGCGTGCACCGGCTGGTGGTCGAGCCAGATCTCGCCATGCGTCAGCCCCGGCGAGCCCGCCCGCGCGATGGTGCGCAGCGTCGAGGTCTTGCCGGCGCCGTTGCGGCCCAGCAGCGCGACGATCTCGCCCTCGTGGATGTTGAAGCTGACGCCCTGCACGATGTAGCTCTCGCCGTAATAGGCGTGCAGGTCGTAGGCCGAGAAGTAGGCCGGCGCGGTGCCGAGGCTCCTCTGGTTGGGCGCCTTCGAGACCGTCGAATAGACGCTGTCGTCGATGATGCTCACAGCTGCGCTCCTCCGAGATAGGCTTCCTGCACCTTCGGGTCGCCCTTGATCCGCTCCGGGACGTCCTCGACGATGACATGGCCCTGCGCCAGCACGCTGATGCGGTCGGCGAGGGAGAACACGACGTGCATGTCGTGCTCGATCACCACCTTGGTGACGTTCCTCGCCTTGCCGATGCGCTTCAGCAGGTCGATGGTGTCGTTGGTGTCGGCCCGGCTCATGCCGGCCGTCGGCTCGTCCAGCAGCAGGAGCTTCGGATCCTGCACCAGGCACATCGCCATCTCGAGGCGCCGCTTGTCCCCGCGGGAGAGGTAGCCCGACTCGAGGTCGCGCCGATCCGCGAGGCCGACGTCCTCGAGGGTCGCCATCGCCCGGTCGCGGATCTCCTTCTCGCGGCTCAGAGGCGCCCAGCCCGAGAGCCGGAACGCCCCGTCCCGCCGCGCCAGCGCCGGGATGATCACGTTCTCCGCCACGGTGAGGTCCTGGAAGATCTCCGGCGTCTGGAACACGCGGGAGACGCCCATCTGGTTGATCTCGTGCGGCTTGCGGCCGATCAGGCTCTGACCGTCGAAGGTGACTGCGCCGGTGTCGGGCACCAGCCGGCCCACGAAGCAGTTCAGCAGCGTGGACTTGCCGGCCCCGTTCGGCCCGATGATCGCATGGATCGAGCCCTCCTCCACCTTAAGGTTCACGTCGTCGAGCGCCTTGAGGCCCCCGAAGCGCTTGTTGACGTTCTGGACTTCCAGGATCGTCGGCATCCTCGCCTCCCTCACTCGGCCGGGGCCGCGGCGCGGCGGCCGTCGCCGTCCGCCTCGCGGGGCTTGCGGGACCGGAACAGCCCCATGATCCGCTCCGCGCCCTCCACCAGCCCGCCGGGCAGGAAGATGACGATCACCATGAACAGCGCGCCGAGGGTCAGGTGCCAGCCCTCGCCCACGAAGAGCGAGGAGAGCGAGACCATCGCGTCCCGCAGCACCTCGGGCAGGAAGCCCCAGAAGCCCTGCAGGATCCCCTCGTTGATGGCCGAGAAGATGTTCTCGAAGTACTTGATCAGCCCCGCGCCCAGCACCGGACCCAGCAGCGTGCCGGCGCCGCCGAGGATGGTCATCAGCACCACCTCGCCCGAGGCCGTCCACTGCATCCGCTCGGCGCCCGCGAGCGGGTCCATCGCCGCCAGCAGACCGCCCGCGAGGCCCGCATAGACGCCCGAGATCACGAAGGCCGCCAGCGCGTAGGGCTTGGTGTCGAGCCCGGTGTAGCTCATGCGGTTCTGGTTCGACTTGACCGCCCGCAGCATCATGCCGAAGGGCGAGCGGAAGATCCGCATGGAGACCCAGAACGCCAGGATCAGCAGCGCCGCGCAGACGTAGAAGCCCACGTTGAAGTGCATCTGCATGCCGAACATCGGCACGCTCCAGGTCTCGTTCATCGGCAGGCCGAAGAGGTTGGTCAGCGGCCTTTCGCCGGCGGCCGGCGCCCGCTCCAGCACGCGCGGATCGTCGAGCAGGATCTGCAGCCCGGTCTCGCCGTTGGTGATCGGCGTCAGCACCGAATAGGCGAGGTTGTAGCTCATCTGCGCGAAGGCCAGCGTCAGGATCGAGAAGTAGATGCCCGAACGCCGGAGCGAGATGTATCCGATCACCACGCTGAACACCGCCGCCACCGCGACCGAGAGCAGGATCGCCGGCAGGATGTTCATGGTCAGCCCCTTGAACGCCCACACCGCCGCGTAGGAGCCCACGCCGAGGAAGGCGGCGTGCCCGAAGCTGAGGTACCCGGTCAGCCCGAACAGGATGTTGAAGCCGATGGCGAAGATCCCGAAGATCGCGAACTTCTGCAGAAGGTCGGGATACCCGGCCCCGAAGGGCGCCAGCACGATCGGCCCGGTCAGCACCGCCAGCGCGAACACGGTCAGAAGGAGCGTGTCGGAGGTCCTTGTGGAAGTCATGGCTCAGCTCTCCATCACGCCCTTGCGGCCCAGAAGGCCCCGCGGACGGGTCAGCAGGATGACGACGGCGACGAGGTAGATGATGATCTGATCGATCCCCGGCAGGATCGACTTCACCTCGTTCATCGACGCGAAGCTCTGCAGGATGCCGAGCAGGAACCCCGCCGCGACCGCGCCGGGAAGGCTCCCCATGCCGCCGACGACGACCACCACGAAGCTCAGCACGAGGAAGTCCATGCCGAGGTGGTAGTCGGGGGAGAGGATCGGCGTGTACATCACCCCCGCGAGGCCCGCGACCACGGCCGCGAGTCCGAACATCAGCGTGAAGCGCCGGTCGATGTCGATGCCGAGCAGGCCGACCGTCTCACGGTCCGCCATGCCCGCGCGCACCACCATGCCGAAGGTGGTGAAGCGCAGGAACGCGAAGACCGAGCCGATCACCGCCGCGGCGAAGAGGAAATAGACCAGCCGCCACATCGGATAGACGATCTGCCCGGAGTCGAGCCCGAAGACCGCGCCGAAATCGGCCATGCCGGCGAGCCCCGCCGGCGCCGGCTGCGGGATCGGGTTGGCCCCGAACATCGCCTTGACGATCTCCTGCAGCACCACCGCGAGGCCGAAGGTCACGAGGATCTGGTCCGCATGCGGGCGCTTGTAGAAGTGCCGGATCAGCCCGCGCTCCATGGCCACGCCGACGAGCAGCATGAACGGCAGCGCGATCAGGATCGAGACCGGCACCGACCATTCGATCATCCAGCTCCCGAAATCGCCGAACCAGGTCTCGGCGTAGGTCGTGCGGATCTCCACCGCCGAGCCCCAGGCGGTGGTCTCGGTCTCCGAGAGCACCACGCTGGTCGTCGTCAGCAGCTTGTTGACCGCCACGGCGCAGAAGGCGCCGAGCATGAACAGCGCGCCATGCGCGAAGTTGACGACCCCGAGCGTGCCGAAGATCAGCGTCAGGCCCAGCGCGATCATCGCGTAGGCGCTGCCCTTGTCCAGCCCGTTCAGGATCTGCAGGACGATCGAGTCCATGACCCGGCTCCCTTGTCGAGGTCAGGCGGGGGCCGCCGCGCTCGGCGGCCCCCGGAAGGGCGTCACGAGCCCGGATTGCACTCGCCGAGTTCGCCGCCCACGAAGTCCGGATGGTCCGGCGCGTACATCACCTTCTCGGTCGGCGTGACGTCGACGACCTCGAGGAGGTCGAACTGCGAGCTCGGGTCCTCCTTGCCCTTCACCACGAGGACCGGCTTGAAGCACTGGTGGTCCGCGGCGCGATACAGCGTCGGGCCGTTGCCGAGGCCGTCGAACTCGTAGTCCTCGAGCGCCTCGACGATGCCGCAGGGGTCGAAGGTGCCCGCCCGCTGCGCCGCGTCGGCATAGAGCAGCGTCTGGCAGTAGCAGGTGTGCGCGGCCTGGCTCGGCGGGAAGCCGTACTTCTGGCCGAAGCTCTTGACGAAGGCCTGGCTGCCCTCGTCCTGCAGCGACCAGTGCCAGTTGGTGGAGCCGAAGATGCCCTTCACCGCCTCGCCGGCGCCCTGCGCCATCAGGCGCGAATAGAGCGGCACGACGATCACGAACTCCTTGCCGTTCACCTGCCGGTCCCTCAAGCCGAACTGCACCGCCTGGGTCAGCGAGTTGACCATGTCGCGGCCGTAGTGGTTCAGGATCAGCGTGTCGGCGCCCGAATTCAGGACCGGCGTGAGATACTGGCTGAAGTCGCCCGCGCCGAGCGGCGTGCTCACGGCCTCGACCGTGTTCCAGCCGATCGCCTCGGTGTAGGTCTTCATCGACTGCTCCTGGGACCAGCCCCAAGTGTAGTCGGCGGTCAGGTGATAGGCGTTGCGGTCCGAGCCGTAGTTGGCCTCGAGGATCGGGCCGAGCGCGGCGCCCGACATCTCGGTGTTGAAGAAGTGCCGGAAGCCGTTGGCCTTCTTGTCCTTGCCGGTGGTGTCGTTGGAGTGCGTGAGGCCGGCCATGAAGATGACGCCCACCTCCTGGCAGAGACTCTGCACCGCGATCGCGACGCCCGAGGACGAGCCCCCCGTCACCATCACCGCGCCGTCGCGCTCGATCATGCGCCGGGCGCTGGCGCGCGCGGCGTCGGACTTGGTCTGCGTGTCGCCGGTGACGAACTCGACCGTCTTGCCGTTGATCCCGCCGCCCGAGAGCGCCTGCGAGGAGAAGGTGTCGAGCATGCCGCCGCCGCCCGCGTTGATGTGCTCGACCGCGAGCTCGTAGGCGCGCAGCTCGTCCGCGCCCTCGTCGGCGTAGGCGCCGGTCTGGGGCACGTTGAAGCCCAGCGTGACGGTCGAGCCGGTCGGCTCGTTGGTGTAGGCGTAGGCGGGTCGCGACCAGATCGTCGGCGCGGCGAGGCCGGCGCCCGCGATGGCCGTGGTCTTCAGCAGCCGGCGACGGCTGATCTCGAACTTGGACATGCTCGTCCCTCCCTGGGCGGTTGTCGCTTGCGTCCGCCGGGCCCCTCCCGGGGCCGCCGAAGACGGACGCCAAGGCTTTCGCCTCGCATTCTTGTCGCACAGTCCAGTCAAAATTTCAACAAGTGTCTGATTTATCAGCATTATTTTGTAAGTATTTTTCATTGTGCGTGTGCGAACCCGTCAATAACATGACAGTGATCGCACAATTGCGAGGTTCGAGAATGCGTTGCGCGACGCCCGTCTCCGAGCGAAACGATCCGACGCCGCAGCGCAGCGCGCGCCCGCGCGCCGGACGGGACCTGACGACGCCATGCCCGAGACCCTGATCGGCCTGCGCATCCGCGAACGCCGCCGCGCCGCCGGACTCCGCCAGGCCGACCTGGCCGCGGCCATGGGAATCTCGCCCAGCTATCTGAACCTGATCGAACGCAACAAGCGCCGCGCCTCGGCCGACATCGTCGCCCGCGCCGCCCGCGCCCTCCGGCTCGATCCGGCCGAACTCGACGGCGCGGTGGAGCGCCGTCTCGCCGACCGGCTCGCCGAACTGGCCGCCGAGGCCGACTTCGCCGACCTCGCGCTCGACCCCGACGCCGGGCGCGACCTGCTCGGGCGCCATCCCGACTGGGCCCGCGCCCTCGTGCGCGCCTGGACCGCCCGCGCCGAAAGCCTCCGCGCGGTCGAGGCGCTGTCGGACCGGCTCGCGCACGACCCCGCGCTCTCGGCCACGCTGCACGCCATGCTGGACCGCATCGCCGCGATCCGCTCCGCCTCGGAGATCCTCGCCTCGGTCCAGGACATCGAGCCCGCCCAGCGCGCCCGCTTCCACCGGCTGCTGGAGGAGGAGAGCGGCCGGCTCTCGGAGGTCGCGGGCTCGCTCGCGCAGTTCTTCGATTCGGCGCACCGGGAGACCGCCGCCTCCTCCCCGGCCGAGGAGGTGGAGGAGGCGTTCCTCAGCGCCCGCAACCGCTTCGCAGGGCTGGAGCCGCCCGCCCCGTCTCCGGGGGGGCGCGCGCCGCTCGGGGAGGCTCCGCCCCCCGCTCGCGACGCGCCGCCGATCCGCGGGGCGGATCGGCGAGAGGCGCCAGGACCGGGCGGAGCGCCCGGCACGGCGAAGCCGCCGCCCTGGACCGAGGTGGACGCCCGGCTCGCCGCCGAAGCGGCCGCGCTGGATCTCGCGCCGCCGGCCGACCCGCCCGACCCCGGGGCCCGACGCCTCGCCCTCGCCGAGGCTCTCGCCGAGGCCGCCGCCGACGCGCCGGCCGAGGACGTCATCGCCGCGCGCCCGCGTCTCGTCGCCCCCGCCGTCGCGCGCCGCGCCCGCCAGGCGCTCCTCGCCGCCGCGGCCGACGCCCGTCTCGCCCCGGCCGACCTGTCGCTGGCGGAGGGCGAGGCGCTCGGCTGGGACCTCGACGCCCTCGCCGCCCGCTTCGCGCTGCCCCCGGCCCGCCTCGCGCGTCGGCTCACCGCGCTGCCGGAGCCGGCGCCGCGGGCCGCCTTCCTTCGGGTGAACGCCGCCGGTCAGGCGCTGGAGCGGCGCCTTCTGCCGGGCCTCGCGCTCCCCCGCCTCGGCGCCGCCTGTCCGCTCTGGGCGGTCTACCGCGCGCTCTCGGAGCCCGGGCGCACGCTCCGCCAGCTGGCCGCCCTTCCGAGCGGCGAACTCTGGGTCTTCGTCGCGCGCGCCGATCCCGCCGGCCCCGACGCCTGGCCGCGCCGCGCCCCGCTGGAGGCGATCCTGCTCGCGCTCCCGGCGGAGGCCGCGGCGCGCACCCTCTACGCCCCCGCCCCGCGCGAGACGCCCGAGCCCGTCGGACCCAACTGCCGCATCTGCCCGCGCGAGGACTGCGCCCACCGCGCCGAGGACCCCGTGCTGGGTTGACCCCCGATCCCTTTCGGCGCAATCGGTCCTGCATGGCCCGACGCCCCCGACTGCTCCTGCCGACCCCGCCCCGCGCGCCGCTCGACGCGATCGCCGCGGCCCTTCCCGCCGCCCTTGCGACGGGGACCGTCGCCTCCGTGCGGCTCGACCGGCCAGGCGCGGACGAGGCCGAACTGCGCCGCGCCGCCGACGCCCTGCGCGAACCCTGCCACGCCGCCGACGTCGCGCTGCTGATCGCCGGCCATCCGAAGCTGGTGGGTCCGCTCGGCCTCGACGGCGTCGAGGTCGAGTACCGCGCCGCCCCCCTGCGCAAGCTGCGCGACGACCTCGGCAAGGACGCGATCCTCGGCGTCGCCTGCACCGCCTCCCGCCACGACGCCATGACGGCGGCGGAGGCCGGCGCCGACTACGTCCGCGTCTCGCCCCTGGTGGCCGGCGCGCTCGGCGCCGCGGAGCCGGCGCCGCCGGACTTCTTCGAATGGTGGTCGGAGATCATCGAGACGCCGATCCTCGCGGAGGGCGGCCTCGGCGAGTCCCTCGCGCGGGAGATCGGCCCCTTCGCCGACTTCGCGGCGCCGGACCCGGCGATCTGGGACGGCGACCTCGCCGCCGGCCTCGCCCGCCTCGCCGAGGCGCTGGAGGCGGAGGGCTAGAGCCGCTCCCGCACGCCGCGCTCGACCTCGCGCCAGCAATGCGCGGCGAGCAGCTTGCGGTCGGCGAAGTCCGCGGCCCGGACCGGCTCGTGGAACACCACCTCGGCCCGGCCGCCGAAGCTCCGCGTCAGCACCGTCCAGACGTGCCCGCCGAAGGGCATGTCCCCCCACCAGCCGTAGAACGCCTCCGGCTCGCCCTCCGGCGCGTGATAGACGACGGAGACCGGCTGCACCCAGGCCGTGTCGCGCAACTCGTCGGAGGCCACGGCCGCGAACAGCGTGGAGCGGAACGGCAGGACGCGCCGTCCGTCGGTGCTGGTGCCCTCGGGGAAGAACACGAGCCGGTCGCCGGCCTGCATCCGGGCCTTCAGTTCCGCCTCCTGCGCCTTCGCCGCGCCGCGCCGGCGCTCGATGAACACCGTGTCGCAGAGCGCGGCGATCGCCCCGACGCCGGGCCAGGCGCGCACCTCGGCCTTGGCCACGAAGGTCATCCGCGCCGCGCCGACCAGCACGAAGATGTCGGACCAGCTGACGTGATTGGCCACCAGCGCCCCGCCATGCGGCATCGGCGTGCCCACCCGCCGCACCCGGATGCCGCAGAGCCGGGCGACGATCCGCGCCCAGAGCCGCTGCACCCCCTCCCGCCAGCGGAATCCGGGACTGACCCGCTCCACCGCGCGAAACGCGACGTAGACCACCAGCAGCACGCCGGTCAGGACCGTCGCCGCCGCGATCCTCAGACCCCCCGCCGCCTTGGCCCGGGCCGAGGGCGCGCCGAATTCCGGCGGCTCGGCCCCTCGCCAGGTCGCGTCGGTCGAGGCGTCAGCCGGCATCCGCCGCCTTGCCGTAGAAGTTGCGGTAGCGCTGCACCATCCGCGTCGTGTCCATCAGCAGGCAGACGTCGACGGTGTTGAAGTCCCGGTCGACGAAGGCCCCCTCCCCGACGAAGCCGCCGAGCCGCAGATAGGCCTTGATCAGCGCCGGGATCTGCCGCGCCGCCTGCTTGCGGTCGACCGCCTCGGGCGGCAGCAGGTCCATCGGATGATAATGCTCCGGCAGCGCGCGCACCCGCAGGTCCTCGGGCGCCAGATGCTCGTGGTGCAGGAAGCTGAGCGCGTGCGCGATCGGCTCGGGATCGGCGCCGTGGAAGCTCGCCACGCCGAACATGATCTCGATGCCGCGCGCGGTCACGAACTCCCCCAGCCCGCTCCAGAGCAGGTGCATCGCGGCGCCGCCCCGCACCTCCGCCCCGACGCAGGACCGGCCGAGCTCCACGACCTCCCGCCCGAGGTTCTCGAGCTTGGACAGGTCGTATTCCGTGGCCCCGTAGAAGCCGATCCCGGCCCGCGCCCGCTCGCCCGTCATCAGGCGGTAGGCGCCGGCGACGCGGTCCAGCGGGTCTTCGCTCTCGGTCTCGTTGTCGATCAGGATCAGATGCTCGAAATGGGCGTCGAACTCGTCCATCTCGCGCCGCGCCGCGTGCTCCTCCGGGCTGGCTGAGGCGCCGAGCTCCTCGACGAACACCCGGTAGCGCAGACGCTGGGCCGCCGCGACGTCGGCGTCGTCGCGCGCAAGGCGGACTGTGAAGCGCCCCGCGTCGATCTGCATCCTCGGCCGCTCCTCGTGATCCGGGCCGGCCTCACCGGCGGTCGCGGACCATATGGCGGGTGTCGATCCGGCGCAACGGGCCGGGGGTTCGCGTGGGATCACCCCGAAACCTCTCTACCGAAGGTTGAAAACCGGTCGCCGAACGGGCAATCAGTCACGGTCGAAGACAAGCTCGAGTTCCGCCCGATCCAGCGCGATCACCACCTTGCCCTGATGTTCGAAATTGACCGTCGCCCGGCCTCCGATCACCGACTGCACCTGGCCGACGCCCCAATCCGGGGCGCCGCGCAGACGCACGAGCGCGCCGGGCTCCAGCCATTCATGCATTCTTCACCTCTCGGCTCCAGCGTGCCGCCTGGACGTGGGGAAGGATCGACGTCTCCGAAGGAACGCCGCATGACCGAAGCCGCCACGGCCGCCGCGGGGCCGGGAGCCCGACGCCTTGGGGAGTCCGAGATCGCGGGCCTCGTCGCCGCGCGTCTGTGCCACGACCTGATATCGCCCGCCGGCGCCATCGGCAACGGCGTCGAATTGATGCGGGAGATCGGCGGCCCTCCGGGACCCGAGCTCGACCTGGTGGCCGACAGCGCCGAAAAGCTCGGCGCGAGCCTGCAGTTCCTGCGGCTCGCCTTCGGCCCCGCCCCCGCGGGCGAGAGCGCGGGCCTCGCCGGCGTCCACCGCATCGCGCGGCGCTGGTTCGCCCATCAGCGGGCGGAACTCGACTGGCCCGACGGCGCCGGCGACACCACCCGCCGCGCCGCGCGCCTGCGCCTCAACCTGCTCCAGGCCGCGGCCTCCTCGCTGCCTCGCGGCGGCGTGGTCGCCATGCGGGAGCGCGAGTCCGGCGGCTTCGCCGTCCGCGCCGAAGGCCCCGCGGTCGTCGCGCCCGAATCGGCGGAACTCTGGCTGACCGACGCGCCCGCGGCGCCGCGCCCCACCCCGCGCGACGTTCACTGGCTCCTCGCCGGCCGCCACGCGGCGGAGGCCCATGCCGGCCTCGCCCTGCACCGCACGGACACCGCGCTGGTCCTGACCGCGACGCCCCCCGCCTGAGCGGAGCCGCCCTCGAAGCCCCCGGATCGGCGCGGGCCGCGGCGCCCCCGCGCGCGTCGAGGCGGTCCGATCGGCTCCACTCGCGTCGCGCCCGCCAGGGCGGATCCGTCGGAATGCCGTCACGGCGAAGGCCGGCTCGCGTCCGGCTCCGGGCGGTCCGACCGTCAGACCGGCGACAGCCCGTCCCGGAACCGCCGCATCTTCTCGCGGTAGCGTCGCGCGCTCTCCCGCAGCATCGCCACCTCGTCGGCCGAAAGCTCGCGCACCGGCTTCGCCGGAGAGCCGACCGCAAGCCAGCCCGCCGGGATCTCCCGGCCCTCCGTCACCAGCGCCCCGGCGCCGATCAGCGCGCCGGCGCCGACCCGCGCGCCGTTCAGCACCATCGCGCCCATCCCGATCAGCGCGCCGTCGCCCACCGCGCAGCCGTGCAGGATCGCCCGGTGGCCGACCGTGACCTCCTCGCCCACCGTCAGCGGAAAGCCGGGATCGGCGTGGCAGACCACGTGCTCCTGCAGGTTGGTCCCCTCGCCGAAGCTCAGACGCTCCGTGTCGCCGCGCAGAACCGCCCCGAACCAGACGGAGCACTCGAACCCCAGCGTCACGTCCCCGATCACCGCCGCCCCCGGCGCGACCCAGACCCCCCCGGCCTCCGGCGTCTCCGGCGCGGTTCCGTCCAGCGAATACAGCGTCATGCCCTGCGCTCCTCGAATTCCCGGTTCAGTCCCTGCACGAATGTCGTCAAGCCCGGCCGCCGCCCGCGCCGAAGCCGCTCCGCCGCGAGGATCGCGCGCACCTCGCGCTCGCAGGCGTCCAGATCCTCGTTCACGAGCACGTAGTCGTAGGCGTCCCAATGGCTGATCTCGTCGCGCGCCCGCGCCATGCGCGCCTCGATCACCGAGGGCGCGTCCTGGCCGCGCTCCCGCAGCCGCCGCTCCAGCTCCGCGATCGAGGGCGGCAGGATGAAGACCGACACCACCGCGTCCTTCAGCGCCGAGTTGCGCAGCTGCTGCCCGCCCTGCCAGTCGACGTCGAACAGCACGTCGCGACCGGCCGCGAGGCTCGCCTCCACCGGCGTCTTCGGCGTGCCGTAGAGGTTGCCGAACACCTCGGCGTGCTCCAGGAATTCGCCCGCCGCCACCATCGCCTCGAAATCGCCGCGCGAGAGGAAGCGGTATTCCCGCCCGTCCAGCTCCCCCGGCCGCGGCGCCCGCGTCGTCGCGCTGATCGAGAAGTCGAACTCCGCGTCATCCGCCAGCAGCCGCCGCGCCAGCGTCGACTTCCCCGCGCCGGAGGGCGAGGACAGGATGAACAGCACCCCCCTGCGCCGGCCGAGCCTCGCCTGCCCCCCCAACGGCGCGATCATTCCACGTTCTGCGCCTGCTCGCGCATCCGGTCGATCACCGTCTTCAGCTCCAGCCCGACCGCGGTCAGCGCCGTGAAATCCGACTTCGAGCACAGCGTGTTGGCCTCCCGGTTGAACTCCTGGACGAGGAAGTCGAGCCGCCGGCCCACCGGCCCCTCGGCGGCCACCAGGTCCCGCGCCGCGCCGACATGGGCGCCGAGCCGGTCCAGCTCCTCGGCCACGTCGCCTTTCACCGCCAGCAGCGCCAGTTCCTGCGCCAGCCGCTCCGGCGCCAGTTCGGCCGGCGCGCCCGCGGCGATCAGCGCCTCCAGCCGCCGGCGCAGCATCGGCCCCGCCTCCGCCGCCCGCGCCTCGGCGGCGCGCGTCGCCTCGGCGATCAGCCGCTCCACCTCGTCGAGCTGCGCCGCGAGGATCGCCGCCAGACGCGCGCCCTCCTCCCCGCGCGAGGCGACCAGCGCGTCGAGCGCCAATTCCCCGTCGGCGAGGATCTCCGCGTCCTGCGCCACACGCTCGGCCGGCGAGGGCTCGGGCTCGCCCGCCGGCAGCACGCCCGGCCGCGAAAGCAGCGCCTCGGGCGAGACGGGCGCGACCTCGAAGCCCGCCGCCCGCGCCGCCTCCGACGCCTGACGCACCAGCGCCAGCGCCGCCTCCAGCGCCTCGGGGTCGAGCCGGGCCGGCACGGCCCCCGCCGGACGCGACAGCCGCAGCGAGACGTTCAGCGATCCGCGCGAGATCCGCGCCTTCACCGCCTCGCGGAACTTGGCCTCCACGGCGTCGCGCCCCTCCGGGCCGCGCCAGCGCAGGTCGAAGCCCCGCCCGTTCACCGATCTGAGCTCCCAGCGCCAGGCGAGGGCGCCGTCGCGCCCTTCCCGCGCCGCGAAGCCGGTCATGCTCTGCATGGCGCGCGCCCTCCCGTCCCGGACCGCGCGGACCATAGCCGCGCCCCCCGGCCGGAGCAATCGACGCGCCGGGCGCGGCGGCGGGCGGCCCACTCGAACGGCGTTAACGAAGATTGACGATGCGTTAAGGCTGACGTCGCCTCGCAGTCATGTCGAACTCCGTTAAATTCCGGTTGACCGAGAGCGCCGGAGGCCCGCAGGGCCCTCGCGTCACACTGGAAGAGGCCGCCTTGAGATGATACGCAATTATCGCAAATCCGAGCGCGTGATGGACCACCCCAAGACCCGCACCCTCTTCGACTACTGGAACGAGCTGCGCGCCGGGCGTGACGCCCCGTCGCGCTCGGAGGTGGACCCGCGCCGGATCGCCGACACGCTCGAATCGATGTTCATCCTGGAGGCGCTCGCCCACGGGCAGCTCCGCTTCCGCCTCGCCGGCACCGCCCTCTGCGAGATGCTGGGCATGGAGGCGCGCGGCATGCTGGCCGAGGGCGTGATGACCGAGGCGCACGGCCACGACATCACCGACCTCGCGCATCGCACCCTCTCCGGACCCGGCGTCGGCGTGATGCGCGTGCGCGGCGAGGACGCCGCGGGCGAGAGCTGGACCGGCGAGATCCTGCTGCTGCCGCTGCGCTCGGAACTCGGCGATCTCGACCGGGTGCTCGGCAGCGTCGCGATCGTCGGCGTCTCGCGCCGGCGCCGGCCGGCCGCGCCGATGCGCCTGCGCTGCCTCGGCTCGCGCCTGCTGCCGATCGAGACCGGCCCCGGATCGCGCCGCCTCGACCCGCTCGGCGCCAAGGCCGGGCCGCCCCCCGCCGCCGGCTTCGCCGAGCCTGCGGGGACGTGGCAGGGCCCTCGCCGCCGTCGCACCGACCTTCCCGCAGAGGGCAAGGGCGAGCCCGAGGCCCCGCGCCTCACCACGATCGAGGGCAATCCCGACGCCCCGCGCGCCTCCGAAGGCGCCAAGCGCCCGAAGCTCCGCATCGTCCGGGATTGAGGCGCGTCGGGGCCGCCTACGCCGTCCGCGCGAGGAAGGCGGCGAGGTCGCCGTAGCCGGTGACCCGCCGCTCGTGCCGCAGGCCGAGCCGCGCCGCCGCCTCCCGCGCCAGCCGGTCCAGCTCCGGATCCTCCGTCTGCGCCAGATGCACCAGCGTCTCGTAGCCGCCGAACAGGACGTCCCGCAGCTCCGGCGCCCGGTCGAGGCCCATGGGGCGCCAGACGAAGGCGTCGAACTGCCTCGCCAGGAAGTCCGTCAGATAGAAGCAGCGCATCTCCGCGTCGCCGCGCGCCTCGAACCGCTCGACCCCGTCGAAGAACGCGTAGCAATGCGGCCCCGGGATCATCTCGACGCCCAGCGCCGCGCAGCGCGCCGCCAGAAGCCCCCCGGTCCCGCAATCGGCGTAGGCGACATAGACCCGCGCGACGCCGGCCTGCCGCGCCTCGGCCACCGCCGCCTCCACCGCGTCGGGAATGCGCTCCGGCCACAGATGCAGGTCCGCCGGCAGGCAGGCGAGCTCGACATGGCCCAGCCCGTCCGCCCGCAGCACCGCCAGGATCTCCCGAGCCAGCGCGCCGCAGGCGATCACCCGGACCCGGTCCGCCACCGCAGGCAGCCTCCGGAGCCCGGCTCAGCCGACCGCGGCCATCTGGTTGTGCTTGCGCGCCGCGACCAGCGCCTTCGCCGTCTCCACCGCCACCGCGGCGTCGCGGCAATAGGCGTCCGCCCCGATCGCGCGGCCGAACTCCTCGTTGAGCGGCGCGCCGCCCACCAGCACGATGTGCCGGTCGCGCACGCCCCGCTCGACCATCGCGTCGATCACGAGCTTCATGTAGGGCATCGTCGTGGTCAGCAGCGCGCTCATGCCGAGGATCTCGGCCTCCTCGCGCTCCAACGCCTCCAGATAGCTCTCGACGGCGTTGTTGATGCCGAGGTCGACCACCGCGAAGCCCGCCCCCTCCATCATCATCGAGACGAGGTTCTTGCCGATGTCGTGGATGTCGCCCTTCACCGTGCCGATCACCATCTTGCCCATCTTCGGCGCGTCGGTCTCGGCCAGCAGCGGACGCAGGATCGCCATGCCGCCCTTCATCGAGTTCGCCGCCAGCAGCACCTCCGGCACGAACAGGATCCCGTCGCGGAAGTCCTTGCCGACGACCGTCATGCCGGCCACCAGCGCCCGCGTCAGCACCTCGTAGGGCGTCCAGCCCCGCTCCAGCAGGATGGTCACGCCCTCCTCGACCTCCGCCTTGAGGCCGTCGTAGAGATCGTCGTGCATCTGCTGCACCAGGTCGTCGTCGTCGAGCTCCGCGAGCACGAGATCGTCGCCGTCGTCCACCATGGCCGTCTCCTTGTCCGCATCCCTCGTCCGTCCACGAGCGATAGCGGCGCGGCACGCCGCCGCGCCGCCCGAATCCGACGCCGTGCGGCGTTTTCCGCCTTTCCCGGTCACGATTTCCGGCGAATTGCGCCCGATGCGGCGCTCAGGCCGCCTTCTGCGCCGCGGCGAGGTCGCGCAGCCGCTTGATCATCGCCTTCAACCCGTTGGAGCGCTGCGAGGACAGGTGATCCTGAAGCTGCAGCCGCCCCAGCGCCGCCTCGACGTCGGTCTCGAGGATCTCGTCCGCCGTCCGCCCGCTGTAGAGCGAGGTGAGGATCGCGATCAGACCCTTCACGATCAGCGCGTCGCTGTCGCCGCGGAAATGCAGCCGGGTCGGCGCCCCCGCCTCCAGCCGCGGCGCGATCCAGACCTGGCTGGCGCAGCCGTCGACCTTGGTCTCCGGCCCCTTCAGCGCGTCGTCGAGCGGCTCCATCTTCTTGCCGAGCTCGATGACGTAGCCGTAGCGGTCCTCCCAGTCGTCGAGGAACTCGAAGGTCTCGGCGATCTCCTCGAAGGCTTCCGTCGTCCCGGCGGCGGCGGTCATGGCGCACTCCCCTGTCCTGCCCACCGGGCGAGGTAGCGGCGGCGCCCCCTGCCCGCAAGGCGCCGCGACGCCCCTTCCCTTCGCCCGCCGTTCGGCGCTATCCCGCCGGGGCCGCAACGATCCCGGAGACAGCCCCATGCCGCACCGCGCCGACGTCCTCAGCCGCGCCCTCGCCGCGGCCGCGCTCGCCGCGCTCGCCGGCTGCTCGACCGTCTCCGACGCCGCGCCCGACGTGGAGTTCGAAGCCCTCGCCCCCAGCCGCCCGCCGGAGCCGGAGCCCGAAGCCCGCCTCTCCGAGGCCGAGGTCGTCCGCCGGCCCGTCGCCGCCGTCACCGACCTCGAACTCGGCGTCACCCGTGACGGCGGCCTCCTCACCGCACGCGGCCAGGCGCCGACGCCCGGCTGGTTCCAGGCGGTGCTGCGCCCCCGCGACGGCGGGCGCCTCGCCCCCGACGGTTTCCTCGAATTCGACTTCCTCGCCGCCCCGCCCGAACTCAACGGCGCCGACCCGGAGGCCCGGCCCGCCGGCTCCGGAACCCCCGCCCAGCGCGCCGTCCGCGCCGATCGCCTGCTGAGAGGGCGGACGCTGGAGGGCGCCGCCGGCATCCGCGTCTTCCCCGCCTCCGGCCCGCCGGCCGCGATCCGCCTCGCGCCGCCGCCGGCGACGGAGGGCTAGGCGGGGCGCGGCGTCTCGACCGTCACGTCGAAGATCGGCGGCCGTCCCCAAGGCGGCGAGCGCCGCGACGATGCACGGCCCCCGGCGCATGGTCCGGCCCGCGCTCGCGGGGAGGCGCCAGTCCGCCGCGAGCGCGGCGGCTCAGTCCTCGAACTCGACGATCTCCACGCCGGCGCCGTCGACGCCGAGCGCGATCTGGCCGCGCTTGAGCTGCAGCGCCAGCGCGCCGAAGGCTTCGCGCCGCCAGCCGCTCATCGCCGGCACGTCCGGCGCATCGTCGGCCGCGATCCGCGTCAGGTCGTCGGCCGAGGCGATCAGCTTCGGGGCCACGCCGAGGTCGTCGGCCCGCTGCTTCAGCAGGACCTTGAGCAGATCCGTCAGCGCCGCCGACGCCGCCTTGGCCGACCGCGGCACGACCACCGGCGTCTCCTCCTCCGGCGCGGCGAGGCCGCGGCGGACCGCCGCCAGGATCTCCTGCGCCACGTCGCCCTTGCGCGCCTCGCGCTGCAACAGGCGGGCGCGGCCCAGCTCCTCCAGCGTCTCGGGACGGTTGGAGGCGACCTCGAGCAGCGCGTCGTCCTTCAGCAGACGGCTGCGCGGCACGTCGCGCTCCTGCGCGCGGCGCTCGCGCCACTCGGCCAGCGCCTTGGCCACCGCCACGAACTTGGGCGAGCTGGAGCGCATCTTGAGCCGCTTCCACGCCTCCTCGGGCTCGTTGCGGTAGGTGTCGGGGCTGGTAAGCACCGCCATCTCCTCCGCCACCCAGCCGCCGCGCCCGCTGCGCGCCAGCTCGGCCGAGAGCTTCTCGTAGATCTTCCGCAGATGCGTCACGTCGGCCAGCGCGTAGGCCAGCTGCTTCTCGCTCAGCGGCCGGTGCGCCCAGTCGGTGAAGCGCGAGGACTTGTCGAGCGTCTGCCGGCAGATCTTCCGCACCAGCGTCTCGTAGCCGACCTGGTCGCCGTGCCCGCAGACCATCGCGGCGACCTGCGTGTCGAACAGCGGCGCCGGAATCAGCTTGCCAAGATGCCAGAAGATCTCGATGTCCTGCCGCGCCGCGTGGAACACCTTCACCACGTCCGGCCGCGCCATCAGCTCGAACAGCGGCGCGAGGTCGAGCCCCTCCGCCAGCGGATCGATCAGCGCGGCCGAGCCGTCGCCCTCGCCGCCGGGATGCGCCAGCTGCACGAGGCACAGCAGCGGCCAGTAGGTCCGCTCCCGCAGGAACTCGGTGTCGACGGTGACGTAGGGATGCTCGCCGCAGCGCGCGCAGAACGCCGCCAGCGTCTCGGTGTCGGTGATCAGGTCCATGCGTCTCCGCCGCTCCGTCCCCGCCCCGCTCCCCCCGGGCGTTCAGCGCGCGTATAGCGCCGATGTCGCGCCCGTCACAAGGCGTCGAATGCAGACGCGACGTGCGCGACCAGCCGCGCGTCTCCCGCGTTCAGCGCCCGGATGCGCGCGGCGAGCGCCGCGTCCGGCCCCTCGCCCCTGTCGGACGTCGCCCGCACCCGCGCCAACGGCGGGAACCGCACCCCCGTCGCCGCGCCGGCCCGCTCCAGCATCGCGCCGATCCGGGGCACGTCGCAGGCCAGCCACAGCACCTCGTCCACCGCCCGGCACGCCGCCGCCGCGTCCGGCGCGCCATGCGCCAGCTGCCGGCACTGGTAGTCGTGGGCGTAGATCTCCGGCCGCGCCTCCACCGCCGCCACGAACTCGGCGAGCGGCAGGTCGTAGAGCGCGGCGTCGCCGCAGTCGCCCCGGGCCCGGTCCCGCTTGCCGCGCATCCAGGCCCAGTCCGAGACGAAGCGCGCCACCGGCTCGCGCACCACCGTGATCCAGAACCGCCGCCGCGGCGTGCACGGCGCCTCCCCGAGGCGCATGTGCGCCGCGAAGAACGGCTGGTTCGCCGCCGTCGGAACCGGCCGACCCGCCAGCCGAAGGCCCAGCACCCGCGCCCGCTCGCCGAGGTTGATCGCCCCCCGCCGCAGCGGCCCGTGCAGCGCCAGCACCCCGCGCTCCGCCCGCTCGGCCGAACCCCATTCGGTCACCGCCGGCGGCTCGGCGCCCAACCCCGCCATCATCGCCTGCGCCAGCGCCGTGCCCGCGGTCTTGCGGATGTGCACGAAGGCGATCTGATCGGTCGCCGGGTCCGGCGTCTCGCGCCCGTAGAGCACCGCTCACCGCTCCCGCCGGCGCGAGCGCCCCGGCGCCCGCCGCCCCGGCCGGTGGATCAGGTCCGTCGCCGCGTCCGGCATCCCGCCGAGGCCCATTCCGCGCTCCTCCGTCCGCATCCGAAGGCGGCCACCCTAACGCGATCCGCGGGGCACCGCGACGGCCGCCGAGACCGAGGCGCCGTCGACACCGAGGCGCCCTTGCGTCAACCTGAGCCATGATCAGGCCGCCGCTCGACACCCTCCTGACCCAGGCCGAGGCGCTGACCCGCCTCGCCCGCACCGCCTGGATCACGGTCGTCCTCGGCTGCCTCTACGCCTGGCTCGCCCTCGCGGGCCTCCGCGACATCCAGCTCTTCCGCGACGACGAGGCTTTGACCCTCCCCTTCGTGAACGTCGGCATCAGCCCGGAGGGCTTCTTCGTCTTCGCCCCCGCGCTCCTCCTCGCCGCCTACCTCCATCTCCACCTCACGCTCTCGCGCCTCTGGACGCTCTACGGCGCGATCCTCCGCCACCCCGAGACCGAGGACGGCCGCCACGACGGCCTGCCCGTGGCCGAGCGCGTTCCCCCGTGGCTTCTCACCGCCCTGATCCCGGACCCCGACCGCCGCTTCGCCCTCCTCTCCAAGGCCGTCGCCTGGCTCATGGCCTACGCCTTCGCGCCGCTCACGATTCTCGCGCTGGGCTGGAGATACCTCCGCGCCCATGAAGAGATCCTAACCGGCTGCCACGCCGCCCTGACCGCGGCCGCGCCGAGCTCGCCGGCCGTCGCGCCGCCCGCAGTCCGATCTGGACCACGGCCGCCCTCGCCGCGGTCGCCATGGCGCTGTTCCTCCCCGCGCGGAAGCTGGTCGAGTCGGGCTGGGCGCCGACCGGCCTCCTCGCCCCGCTCACGCCGAACGCCCAGCTTCGCGGCGCCGCGCTCGGCGCCGAGGGGCCCGCCTCCGTCGGGGCCCGTCTCGGCCTCCAGCTCGCCTCCCGTCAGCCCGAGGGCGGCCCCTGGAGACTCGACCCCTGCGACCGCCGGAACGCCCACATCGCGAGGCCCCGGGATCTGCGCAACGCCGATCTCCGCGAATCGGATCTGCGCGGCGCCGACCTGCGCTGCGTGGCGATGCGAGGCGCCGACCTTCGCCACGCATCGATCGAGCGGGCCGACCTCCGATGGGCGGCGCTGCACCGCGCGGACCTGAGCTCGGCCACGCTCGACGCCGCCCGACTGACCCACGCGCGTCTCGACGATGCCGATCTCTTCGGGGCGCGGATGCGCGGCGCGGATCTGAGCCGGTCCCACCTGCGGCGGGCGATGCTGCGCCAAGCCTCGATGGAGGATGCGATCCTGAACCGCGCCCGGCTGGAGCGGGCCGCGATGGACCGTGCGCGGATCGACGGGGCGGATCTGCGCTCGGCGCGGCTGCAGGGCGCCTCGCTCCACTCGGCGACGCTGACGGGGGCCGATCTCGAAGGCGCCCGCCTCGACGGCGCCGGGCTCTACGGCGCACGGCTCGACGGCGCCGCGATCCGCTTCGCCTCCGTCGTCTCGGCCACGCTGCTGAGGGCGCGCCTCGACGGCGCCGCGCTTCAATCGGTCGATCTTGGGAAGATCCTTCACCCGGAGTCGCTATCCCTCTCCGAGGCGTTCGGCGACGGCTCCGTCGTCATGCCCTACAAGGCCCGGATCGACGGCCGCTTCCCCCGCCACCGGCCGCGGGCGACGGCCCACTGGCCGCGCGAGACCCTCTCCGATTCCGCCTTCCTCTCCCGCTGGCGCGGCTGGCGCGAGGCCGAAGGGATGACCTGGCCGCCGCCGGGCCGCGCCCTCGCCCACCTCGCCGGGGTCGAGCCGACCCCGGCGGGCCGCCCCGTCGCCCCCGGCGAGATCGCCCGCTGACGCCCCCCCCGTCAGACGACGTCGGTACGAAGGTCCGACGGCGTCAGCACAAAAGTCCGACAAATGCATGACACGGGTCCGACGCGCGCCATACGGGAGTCCGACCCGCGGCGCCCGAGAGTCCGACGAATGCCCGACGCTTGATGCACGAAACAAGCACGCTTGCGGGACGGATCTCCGCCCCGCCGGCCCTCACTCCCGCGGCAGCACCCGGATGCCGAGGTCGCGCAGCTGCTCGTTGGTCGGGGCCGAGGGCGCGCCCATCATCAGGTCCTCCGCCCGCTGGTTCATCGGGAACATCGTCACGTCGCGCAGGTTGTCCGCCCCCGCCAGCAGCATCACGATCCGGTCCACCCCCGGCGCGATGCCGCCATGCGGCGGCGCCCCGAAGCGGAAGGCCGAGACCATGCCGCCGAAGTTCTCGTCGACGAAGGCGCGGTCCTTCCCGACGATCTCGAAGGCCTTGTACATGATCTCCGGCTTGTGGTTCCGGATCGCGCCGGAGGACAGCTCCACCCCGTTGCAGACGATGTCGTACTGGAAGCCGAGCACGTTCAGCGGATCCAGCTCCTCGAGGGCCTCGAGCCCTCCCTGCGGCATCGAGAACGGGTTGTGCGAGAAGTCGAGCTCGCCGGTCTCCTCGTCCCGCTCGTACATCGGGAAGTCGACGATCCAGCAGAACTCGAACCGGTCGGTCGCGGTCAGCTCGAGTTCCGATCCGATCACGTTCCGCGCGCGCCCGGCGACGTCGAGGAAATCCGCCGGCCGGCCGGCGAGGAAGAACGCCGCGTCCCCGGCGCCGAGGCCGAGCTGGCCCCGGATCGCCTCGGTCCGCTCGGGCCCGATGTTCTTGGCGAGCGGGCCGGCGCCGACGACCTCGCCCGCCTCCTCGCGCCAGAAGATGTAGCCCATGCCGGGCAGCCCCTCGCGCTGCGCCCAGGAGTTCATCCGGTCGCAGAAGGCGCGGGAGCCGCCCGTCGGGGCCGGAATGGCGCGGACCTCGTTGCCCTCGGTCTCCAGCAGCCTGGCGAAGATCTTGAAGCCCGAGCCCGCGAAATGCTCCGAGACACCCTGCATCTCGATCGGGTTGCGCAGGTCCGGCTTGTCGGAGCCGTATTTCGCCATCGCCTCGCGATAGGGGATGCGCGGGAACTCGGCGGTCACCGGCCGGCCCTCGCCGAACTCCTCGAAGACGCCGCGCATGACGGGCTCGATCGCCCGGAAGACGTCCTCCTGATCGACGAAGCTCATCTCCACGTCGAGCTGGTAGAACTCGCCCGGCGAGCGGTCGGCCCGCGGATCCTCGTCGCGGAAGCAGGGCGCGATCTGGAAGTAGCGGTCGAACCCCGCCACCATGATCAGCTGCTTGAACTGCTGCGGCGCCTGCGGCAGCGCGTAGAACTTGCCCGGATGCAGCCGCGAGGGCACCAGGAAGTCCCGCGCCCCTTCCGGCGAGGAGGCCGTCAGGATAGGCGTCTGGTATTCGAGGAAGCCGAGATCGGTCATGCGCCGGCGCAGGCTCGAGATCACCCGGCTGCGGAGCACGACGTTCCGGTGCAGCGTCTCCCGCCGGAGGTCGAGGAAACGGTATTTCAGCCGCGTCTCCTCGGGATAGTCGGGCTCGCCGAAGATCGGCAGCGGCAGCTCCTCCGCCGCGCTCAGGACCTCCATCCCGCGCACGAAGACCTCGATCTCGCCCGTCGCGATCCTGGGGTTCACGAGCTCCGGATCGCGCGCCTTGACCACCCCGTCGATGCGGATCACCCATTCCGAGCGGACCTTCTCCACCTCGGCGAAGGCGGGGCTGTCGGGATCGGCCAGAACCTGCGTCACGCCGTAATGGTCGCGCAGATCGATGAACAGCACACCGCCGTGGTCGCGCACCCGATGCACCCAGCCCGACAGACGGACGGGATGGCCGACGTCGCCGGCGCGCAGATCGGCGCAGGTGTGGGTGCGATAGGGATGCATGGGTTCTGGCTCTCGTCGGGTTTCCGGGGGCGTTCCGTGGGCTCTCGGGGACGCAGGCGGTCGGCCGCGGACGCGGGCCGCGCTCCCCTTCCACGCCCCGGCCCGCCCCGTCAAGGCCCGCGGGTCACCAGCGGAAGTCGTCCGGCTCCAGCCTGACGCCGGCGGCGCCGCGCAGCACCACCTCGCCCCCGTCGAAGCCGAGCACGAGATCGGTCCCGGAGATCGAGGGCAGCAGGTCCCACGGCGTCAGGCCCAGCCCCTCCAGGCTGATGACGTCCCGCCCCTGCCGGAACTCGAGGATGAAGCCGCGACCGCCCGCGAGGCGGAACTCGAAGCGGTCCTCCTCCTCCAACGCCCGCCGCGCCAGCTCCTGCGCGTCGCTCATACCGGCGCCGCGCCGTGATAGAAGAACCGCCCGAGCCCGACGGTGAAGATCACCCAGCCCGCGATCGCGTGCAGCAGCGTCGCGAAGAGCAGGTTCCGCCCCTTGCCGGTCTCCAGATAGGCGAGCGAGAACAGCACGCCGCCCGCCGCCGTCATCGCGAGCGCCGTGGGATTCCAGAGGAACCCGTGGGCCAGCGCGAACACCGCCGCGTTGACCGCCACCGCCGCCCGGCGGTCCGGGAACAGGACCCCGTAGCGGCGATAGAACAGCATCCGGAACATCACCTCCTGCGGCAGGGCCGACAGCAGGGGATAGAGGAGCATGATCGCTAGCCACAGGCCGGTCGCCCGCCGGGGCAGCCCGAACAGCGCCTCGGGCGCGAGCCAGAGCACGGCGCCCGTGGCCAGGGCCGCCGTCGTCGTGGTGAAGAGGAGCAGCCCGCCCCAGGCGCCGACGAGCGGCCCCTCCACCAGTTCGCGCCAGGAGACGCCGGGCGTGACCGCGAGCAGCGCGACGCTGGCCAGGAACGCGCCGATCATCACGCTCCAGAGCGCGCCCGGACCGAGCCCGAAGGCGAGCAGCGCCGGCAGGCCGAGGAAGAGCAGCGCGAACTCCGCCTTCAGGCGGACGCGGGAGACCGGGGGCGAGGCGGCGGGGGCGAGGCTCATCGACGTCGACCTAACGCGCCCCGGGCCCCGCGCAAGCCGCGTCAGCTTTCGCGCACGGCCGGGGTGATGAGGATCTCCACCCGCCGGTTCAGCGCACGGCCCTCGGGGGTCGCGTTGCTCGCCACCGGCGCGCGCTCGCCCATGCCGCGGGAGACGACGCGGGCGGAGGACACGCCGCGGTTGGTCAGCTTCTGGGCCACCGCTTCGGCGCGGCGCTCGGAAAGGCGCTGGTTGTAGGCGTCGTCGCCCGTCGAGTCGGCGTGGCCCACGACGTCGACGTATCCCTCCGGATACTCGGCCAGCGTGTTGGCGACCCGGTTCAGCGGACGTCGGAACTCGCGCTTCACCTCGGCGCTGTCGGTGTCGAAGGTGATGCCGCTCGGCAAGGTGACGAGCAGGGCGTCCTCGACGCGCTGCACCTCGGCCCCGGTGCCGGCGAGATCCTGTTCCAGCGCCCGCTCCTGCTCGTCGAGCCAGGTGCCGACGGCGGCCCCGGCCAGCAGGCCGATGCCGGCTCCGACGAGGGCGTTGCGCCGGTCGTCGCCGCCCACGAGCAGGCCGCTCGCGGCGCCGAGGGCCGCGCCGAGGGCCCCGCCGGTGGCCTGCCGTTCGCTCGGTCCCTGACCCTGGGCGCAGCCCGCGACGAGGGCGAGCGCGGAGACGGCGGCGGCGGCGCGGGAGAGAGTCGGTCGCATGTCGGATCCTCCTGAGATCGAAGTCGCCCGCCTCCACCCGGATCCGGGCGAAGATCAGGCCTCCAGAAGGCCGATCAGCGGCGCCCACTGCGCCCGCAGCGGGGCGAGGGCCTTGATCGGCCGGTCGAAGACGGATAGCCCGCGCTCGGCGAGCTCGCCATAGGCCGCGCGCTCGGCGATGCGGGCGGCGGGGGCGTGACCGAGGGCGGCGAAACTCTCCTCGAGGCTCCTCGCGGCGCGGCTGCCCGCCTTCACGCGGTTGGCGACGAGGTGCACCTCCGCCTTGCCCTTCCTGACGCGCTTGAGCGCCTCGAGTTCCTTGAGGAAGCGCCTGGTGGCGTCGAGATCGTAGAACGAGGGCGCCAGCGGCACCAGAACCGCCTTCGCCTCGGCCACCAGATCGGCCGCCTTGGCGCCCCCGAGCGCGCCCGGCGCGTCGATCACCAGCCAGTCGAGCCGCTTCGGCCGCTCGCCGAGATCGGCGGCCCGGCTCCAGTCCAGCGCCTCCACCGGCGCGGCGTCCGCCGGCCGGCGCCGCGCCCAGCGCAGCGCGGATTTCTGCCGGTCCGCATCGGCCAGCGCGACGCGCCCGCCGCCGCGCACGGCGAGCGCGGCGGCCAGCGTCGTCGCCAGCACGGTCTTGCCGCAGCCGCCCTTCAGGTTGGCGATGAGAACCGATTTCGTCACAGGCCCTCCCCGACCCGGCGCGCAGCGGATTTTCGCCGTCTTGCGATCACGACTACTCCTCAATCCGCTGCGATGCAAAACTGGACCGTCACGCTCCCGACCGGCAGGATCCCGCCCGCATGACCTCCGACCAGGAAACGATCGCGACCCTGCGCTTCGGCCTCGGCCCGCGGCCCGACGCCCGCGGCGAGGGCGGACCCGCCGAGATGCTGCGCGGTCTCGAGGCGCTCGCCCGCGGCCCGGCGCTGGTGGACGAGGCCGCCGACCGCGCGCTCTGGGCGGAGGTGCGCGACGTGCGCGAAGCGCGCGGCGACGCCCGGGCCGGCGGCAAGGCCGAGGAGACGGCCTTCGCGTCCGAGCGCAAGGACCTGCGCCGCCGGCTCGAGGCGATCCAGTTCGCATCGCTCGCCCGCGCCGCCGCGACGCCGCACGGCTTCGCCGAGCGCATGGCCCGGTTCTGGACCGACCATTTCACCGTCTCGGTGAAGTTCCCCGGCCACTGGTCGCGCGTCGCGGGCTATCCCGACCAGGCGATTCGCCCGCATGTCGCGGGACGCTTCGAGGACATGCTGACCGCGGTGGTCCGGCATCCGGCGATGCTGATGTATCTGGACCAGGACCGCAGCTTCGGGCCCAACTCGCGCGCCGGAAAGCGGCGCGACCGCGGCCTGAACGAGAACCTCGCGCGCGAGCTGCTGGAGCTGCACACCCTCGGCGCCGGCGGACCCTACGGCCAGGAGGACGTGCAGGCGCTCGCCGCCCTCCTGACCGGGTTCGCCACCGGCAAGGGACGCTTCCGCTACCGCCCGGCGATGGCGGAGCCCGGCCGCTTCGCGCTGCTCGGCGTGCGCTACGACGGCGCCGACGAGGCCGAGACGCTGTCGGCGCTGCGCGCCCTCGCCCGTCACCCGGCGACCGCGCGCCACCTCGCGCGCAAGCTCGCCGTGCATTTCGTCGCCGACGATCCGCCGCCCGCGCTGGTCGACGCCCTGGCGAGCCGGTGGCTGGAGACGCAGGGCGACCTCTCGGCGGTCGTGGCCGCGCTGCTGGCGCATCCGGCGGCCTGGGGTCCGCTCGGCGGCAAGGTCCGCACGCCGCAGGAGGCGCTGATCGCGGCTCTGCGCGCCGCCGGGGCCGGGCCGGCGGAGATCGGCCCGGACGGCGCCTTCGGGCGCAAGCTCACGCTGGCCGCGCTGGCGGACATGGGGCAGGCCTTCCACCGCGCGCCGGGGCCGGACGGCTGGCCCGAAGACGCCGCGCACTGGATCACGCCCGGCGGCATGGCGGCGCGGCTGGAATGGGCCGCGCGCATGGGCCGCGTGCTGGCCGAACGCGTCGACCCGCGCGCCTACGCCGTCGCCGCGCTGGGCGACGCCCTCTCCCCCGAGGCCGCGCTCGCGGTCTCCCGGGCCGCCGAGCGCTGGGAGGGGCACGCCCTCCTGCTCGCTTCGCCCGACTTCAACCGCCGCTGACGCGCGCCGAGGATTTCGCCATGACCGCCTCCGCCCTCTCCCGCCGCGCTCTTCTCCGGGGCGGCCTGACGCTCGGCTGCTCGGCCGCGGCCTTCCCGCTGGCCACCCGCGTCACCTTCGCCGCCGCGCCGGGCGACAACCGGCTCGTGGTGATCGTGCTGCGCGGGGCGCTCGACGGCCTCGCCGCCGTCGGCCCCTACGAGGACCGCGACTACCGCGCCATGCGCCCGACGCTGGCGACGCATCCCGACCGCGGCGGCCTCGACCTCGACGGCCGCTTCGCGCTGCACCCGCGGCTCTCGCCCTTGGCGCCGCTCTGGCGCAGGGGCGAGCTGGCGGTGGTGCACGCGGTGTCGACGCCCTACCGCGACCAGCGCAGCCATTTCGACGGGCAGGACGTGCTGGAGAACGGCGCGCAGCACGCCGACGGGCGCATGACGCAGGGCCGCGACGGCTGGCTGAACCGCGCGCTCTCGCACCTGCCGGGCGCCCGGGCGGAGACCGCGATCGCCGTCGGACGCGGCTCGATGCTGCTGCTGGACGGCGACAACCCGGCGCTGTCCTGGGCCCCGGACAGCGACCTGACGCTGTCGCCGCAGACGATGGACCTGCTGCGCGCGATCTCCGCCCGCGATCCGCTCTTCGCCGCCGCGACGGCCGAGGCGACTGAGATCGACGCCATGGTCGACGGCATGGTCGCTCCGGCGCCGGACATGGCGCCCCCCGTCGGCGGTCTCGACGTCGGCTCGGATGACGCCGGCGACATGGGCGGGCCGATGCAGGGCGATCGGCCGGAGCGCATCGACGCACGCTCCCTCGCCGTGCTCTCGGCCGAGATGCTGCGGGGCGAGAGCCGCATCGCCGCCTTCTCGCTCGGCGGCTACGACACCCATCGCAAGCAGACGGCGACGATCCGCAAGCCGCTCGAGCAGCTCGCCGAGGCGATCGTGACGCTGAAGGCGGGGCTGGGGCCGGAGATCTGGGGCCGCACCGCGGTGATGTGCGTCACCGAATTCGGCCGCACCGCGCGCGAGAACGGCTCCGGCGGCACCGATCACGGCACCGCCGGCGCGATGATCTACGCGGGCGGCGCGCTCTCGGCGGCGCGGGTGCGCGGACGCTGGCCGGGCCTCGCTCCCTCGGACCTCTACCAGGACCGGGACCTGATGCCGACGGACGACCTGCGCCGGCACGCGGCCTGGACGCTGCGCGCGCTGTTCGGCCTGCCGGGCTCGGCGCTCGAACGGGACGTCTTCCCCGGCCTCGCGCTCGGCGACGATCCCGGCACGCTGGCCTGAAGGAACGCCGTCGGGGCCGACGGACGCTTGACCCGCGAGGGGCGTGGCGCAAGAAAATGTCGCATGTCGCTGACCGAGGCCCCCGCGAATCCGGTCGGCGCCGCGCTCCCCGCGTGGCGCCCGGCGGCGCGCCCGCGCCGCCGCGACCTCGAAGGGCGCTGGACCGTGCTCGAGGCGCTGGAGCCCGCCGAGCACGCCGACGGCCTCTACGAGGCGTTCGCCGAGGACCGCGACGGCCGCGGCTGGACCTACCTGCCCTACGGGCCCTTCGCCGGCCGCGAGGCGTTCGAAGCCTGGCTCGACCGCGACTGCACCGGCGACGATCCGCTGTTTCATGCCGTGCGGATGAAGCACGGCGGACGCCTCGGGGGCCTGGCGGCCTATCAGCGCGTCACGCCGGCGACCGGCACGCTGGAGATCGGCCATGTCGTCTTCGCCCCGCGGCTGCGCCGCAGCCGGGTCGGTTCCGAGGCGCTGATGCTGATGATCGGGCACGCCTTCGAGCTCGGCTATCGCAGGGTCGAATGGAAATGCGATGCGCTGAACGCCGCCTCGCGCCGCGCCGCCGAACGCCTGGGGCTGAGCTTCGAGGGGGTCTTCCGGCAGGCCACGATCGTGAAGGGCCGCAACCGCGACACCGCCTGGCACTCGGTCATCGACTCGGACTGGCCGCGCCTGTCGCGGGCCTACGCGGCCTGGCTGGACCCGGCGAACTTCGACGCGGCGGGCCGGCAGCGCCGCCCGCTCTCGGCGCTGTTCGACTGAGCCGGGCGCGATTCGCTCCGGATCGACCGCGACGCGGAAGGGTCGCTGGCGTGCCGAGACGCGCCCGGAGGATCCGACGCCGCCATGCCGATCACCGCCCTGCTCGCGCCTGCGACCGCCGCGATGGCGACGGGTTTCGCCTGGCGGCGCACCGGCCGGTTCTCTCCGGCGACGCCGGGGAGCCGGTCGTGCGTCGGACACCTCGCCGTGCTCTACGCCGCGATCCTCCGAAACGTGCATCTGCCCTCGCCGCCGATCGGCCCGACGCCCTCGATCCGCCTCGGCGACCGCTTCGCCGAGACGGCGGCGTTCTTCGCCGCGCTCTCCCTGATCGCCCGTTCGCGACGCTCGGTCTCTCGCCGGGCGGCGGACGCGACCTCGCCGCGGCGCGGGAACGGCTGTCGGGCTCGCCGGAGCGTCTCGGCGGGAGCCGCATGGCGGCGCTCTGCGCCATCGGCGCGGCGGGGCTCGCCGCCGCGCATTTCGCGCTGATCGACACGGACGCGCAGCTCCTGAACACCGATCGCCTCGCCTTGACCGACACCCGCCGCAACGGGCTCGACGGCGGCTTCGGCAGGTTCGTCGACGACGCCTTCCGTCCCCTGGCCCCGCCCGCCTTCCTGCCGCTGGCGTCGCGCCGGGGCCGCGGGTCGACCTCGTGACGCTGCCGCTTGCGGCGACGGCGACCTGCGCCCTGCCGTTCTCGCTCGCGATCTGATCGCGCTTCCCGATGGTCGACGTGTTCGTCCACCGCCTCGGCCGGATGCTCTCGCGACGGCGTTCCGGGGCGGTCTCGGCGGCGGGCGCGGCCGTGTTCCTCGCCTTCGCGGTGGCGATCGCCGGGCGGCGTCCGGATCCGGGGCGCCACCTCGAAGGGCACGACCCCGGCCCGACTCGATCTCGGCATCAAGGTCTCGGCGACCTCTTCGACGACGGCCTCGCCTACGCCGAGGCGCGGCACGTCCGTCCGGCCCAAAGCCTGGCCTTCCAGGCGATCCGCGCGTTCGCGACCCGCCAAGCGGCGCTCGGCTTCTTCCGTGACGGCGGCGTCGCCACCGTCGCGCTCGACACGGCCCTCCGGCTCTGCATGCCGAAGTTGCGGACCCCTTCGATGCGCACCCCGCTTCGGCGCTTCGTGGCGATCGCCGCGATCTCCCGGATCGCCTGCGCCCTTCGCCGGCGAAGGACCGCCGAAGCCGAGCCGGCGGCCCCCGCGCCCCCGGCGGCCGCCTGACGCGCCCTTCGGACGGCGCCACCGCGACGCCCCGGACCGCCGCCCGCGCCCCACCCTCGCTCCCCGAAGAGCCCCTCGGGCCCGGGCGACGGAAACGCCGGCGGCGCGGATCCGCGGCGACCGGCGGCTCTCGGCGCCGTTCCGCCGGGCCGGTGAAGGCGCACCTGCGGCCCTGGTCCGAGGATGCGGGTCCGGTCGCCGCGCCGGTCGCCGGTCGCGGTGATCGGCGCGCCACTGCCGGCCATGACCCGCGCCGCAGCCGCGACCGAAGCCACGGCGGCCCACGCGGCGCGACCCGGTCCCGCGCGCCGGCGCTCGGCGTCGCCGGATCCGGCGCGCGGCGCCCTGCGCCATCCGCGGCGCGCCCTGCTGACGCTCGGCGCCGTCTGGGCGCTGCAGAGGCTGGGCGCCGACGGCGGGCGCCACGCCCATCTCGGCTGCGACGGCCGCGCGGCGGCTCCACCAGATCGCCCTGATCGCGCCCGCTCGGCCTCGCGGTGACGCTGCACCGTCATTCCCACGCCCAATTCGATCGGCCGGACGGCGTGATGCGCGCGCTGCTCGCCGCGGGCGGCCCGTCGCTGCGCCATGTCTTTCGCTAGCCCTCCATGCGCCGGCGCTTCGAGGCCGCCTACGGGGCGACGCCCTCGGCGACGATCGTCTCCGACGCCGTCTTCGTGCGGCCGGACGGGCCGCTCGGCCGCCCGCCGCGCCCGCCGGCGGCGCCGCTCAGGGTCGGGCTCCTCGCGAATCTCACGGCGTCGAAGGGCCTTCACGCGATGATCGCGCTGGCGCGGGAGATCGCCCGGCAAGGCGTCCCAGCGGGGGGCCGGCTCGCCGGACCCGTCCGCGACCCGGCCGAGCGCGCGACGCTCGAGGCCGCGCCCGCCGACCCGGGACCTGCCGTCGACCTGGGCCGGCCCCGTCTTCGGGGCCGCGAAGTCGGTCCGGTACGCCGATCTCGGCCTCTTCCGCCCGCCGACCATCCATCCCGACGAGGCGCAACCGCTCGTCCTTTTCGAGGCGGCCTTCGCGGGGGCGCCGGCCCTCGCCCACGATCGGCGCGCCATCGCCGAGCAGCCGGATCGCGCGGACGCGCTTCTGGCTCCCGGCCGGGCCGTCGCGCCCTGGGCCGAGGAACGCATCGCGGCGCCCGCCGCCGACCCCGCCGCGGCGGCCCGCGCCATCGCCGAGGCGGAGGCGCGCCGCGGCGAGGAGGCGATCATACGATTGTTCGGCGATGAACCGACCCCCTGTCGACCGGACACCCCGAGCATGGCCACGGAGGCTCGGCCGAAATCCGCTCGACACCGGCTCGGCGCTCCGGGCCTGCGAGGGAGAGAGGGGGAGACCTCCGGTAACCGGGGATTCCGGGCGTCTTTGGGTACCGAAGCGGGAACGTGACCGGCTTGGCCGCCTCGGAGGCGTCCTGGGCGCTGGCTCCT
>JAWLFJ010000105.1:0-14086 GCA_041685625.1 Paracoccaceae bacterium
GGACGCCTGCCGCCGCGCGCCGGGCGCCCCGCCCGCCCGGCGGCGGCGCCGCGGGCGCCGCGGCGCCCGCGCCGAGGTCACTGGGGCAGCTGGCCCTCGATGCCTTCGACGTAGAAGTTCATGCCGAGGAGGGTGCCGTCGTCCGCGGTCTCGCCCTCGGCCAGCCAGGGCGTGCCGTCCTGCCGGTCGATCGGGCCGGTGAAGGGATGCAGTCGGCCGCCGGCGATGGCGATGGCGGCGTCCATCGCCTCCTTGCGGACCTCGAAGGGCAGCACGGCGTTGAAGCCGCCGATCTCGGTCATGCCCTCGGCGATGCCGTCCCAGGTGTCGGTCGACTCCCAGGTCCCGTCGAGCGCGGCCTGCACCCGGCGGATGTAGTAGGGGGCCCAGTTGTCGATGATCGAGGAGAGGCGGGCGTTCGGGCCGAACTCCAGCATGTCCGAGGCCTGGCCGAAGGCATAGACGCCCTTGTCCTCGGCGATGCGCACCGGCGCGGGGCTGTCGGTGTGCTGCATGATCACGTCGGCGCCCTGCTCGATCAGCGCGTTGGCGGCGTCGGCCTCCTTGGCGGGATCGAACCAGGTGTTCACCCAGACGATCTTGAACTCGACGTCGGGGTTGACCTCGCGCGCGGCGAGGAAGGCGGCGTTGATGCCGCGCACCACCTCCGGGATCGGGAACGAGGCGATGTAGCCGACGGTGTCCGTTTCGGTCATGCGCCCGGCGATCAGGCCGAGGACGTGGCGCCCCTCGTAGAAGCGGCCGGAATAGGTGGAGACGTTCGGCGCGCGCTTGTAGCCGGTGGCGTGCTCGAACAGGACGTCGGGGAACTGCTGCGCCGCCTTCAGGGTGGCGTTCATGAAGCCGAAGGAGGTGGTGAAGATCAGGTCGTGGCCGGACTGCGCCATCTGCCGCAGGGCCCGCTCGGCGTCCGGGCCCTCGGGCACGCTCTCGAGGAAGGTGGTCTCGACGGCGTCGCCGAAATGCGCCTCGACGGCGAGCCGGCCCTGGTCGTGCTGGTAGGACCAGCCGTAGTCGCCGACCGGGCCGACATAGATGAAGCCGATCTTGAGCGGCTCGTCCTGCGCGGCCGCGGGGGCGGCGGCGAGGACCAGCGCCGTCAGCGCGGCGAGGGCGGTGCGAAGTCTCATCCTGGTCTCCTGTCCCTGTCGTCCGTCCCGGCGCCGAGCGGCCGGCGACGGGCGACGATAGCGGCGCCGACCGGCCGCGCCAATCGTCATGCGGCGCCGCGGCGCCGGCTTGGCGGCGCGGCCGTCCGGGCCTGCGCGTCGTCCCGGGCGGAGCGCCCGCGGCCCGGTCGCCGCGAGGCCCGGCCGCTCACCCGGCGCGGCGCGCCCGACGCGAGGGCGGGGCCGGGGCCGCGGCCCCGCCCGCGGCCGTCGCGACCGCGCCGGGGCCGGCCGCGCGGGCGGTCCTGAGACCGGCATGCGCCCGCTGCAGGGCCGCGGTCGCCGCAGCTTCGGCCGCGGCGGCGCCGAGGGCGGCGAGGCGCGCGCGTTCCTGCGCGGGCGGCATGAGGCCGGCCGCCCCGATGCTGAGCGGCGTTCCCGCCTCGCCCCCCTCCGCGAGAGCCGAGAGGAGCCGGCGCGCCGCCGCCGTCCCTTCCGAGAGCGTGGTCCGGGGCAGCAGGAGCGCCAACAGGTTGCGTCCGATGCGACCGAGGACGTCGGTCTCCCGCGCACGCAGCGTCAGCCGGCGGGCTAGGGCGCCGAGCAGGGCCTCCGCCGCCGCGTCGCCGACCCCCAGCCTGAGGTCGTCCAGCCCCTCGGGCTCGATCACCAGCGTCGCGGCTTCGTGTCCGTGCTCCATCGCCGCGGCCGCGGCCTCCTCCAGCGCGGCGCGGAAGCCGGCTTCGGTCAACGCGCCGGTGGCGGCGTCGCGCGGCGTCTCGGAGCGCCTCGCGGCCATGGCGCCCGCGACGGCCGCGAGGCTCTCGATCAGGGCGCGTTCGGGGCCGAGGAAGCGGCGCGGGGAGCGGAACATCACCGCGGCGGCCCCGACCGCGGCGCCGCCCGGAAGCAGGACGGGCGCGCCGAGATAGCTTCGCACGCCCGCCACGGCGAGCGGGGCGGCGGCGAAGGCCGGCTCGTTCGCCGCGTCCGGCACCGCGCAGGCGCCGGCGGCGGCTATGGTGCGGTCGCAGAAGGCGTTCCGCCTCGGCGTCTCCTCGACCGGGGGCAGGCCGACGAGCGCCAGCCAGCAGACCGCGTCGCGCCCGACCAGCGAGATGCCGGCCACCGGCGCGTCGAAGGCGAGACGCGCATGGTCGGCCAGCGCGCGCCAGGCCGGGTCGGGCGCCGTCCCGCCGAGGCCCGCGGCCCTGAGCCGGGCGAGCCGCGCCTCCTCTCCGCCGTCGCCGAACCGCATGCCGCCTCCCCCCGAGATCGCCGGGAGGATGACCGCCGGGGGTTAACCGGAGGCGAAGAACGGCCGCCCGAGACAGCCCGGCGCGCCGCGCCGTCCGCGCCGGGAGATGACGACCAGCACCAGCACCGTCGCCAGATAGGGCGTCATGCTCAGCCACTGGCTCTGCACCGCGACGCCGGCCGCCTGGAGATTGAGCTGCGCGATGGTGACGCCGCCGAACAGCCAGGCGCCGAGAAAGGCGCGCCAGGGCCGCCAGCTCGCGAAGACGACGATCGCCAACGCGATCCAGCCGCGCCCGGCCGTCATCCCCTCCACCCAGAGGGGCGCCGCGACGAGGCTGAGATAGGCCCCACCCATGCCCGCGCACGCCCCGCCGAACAGGATGGCGAGCGTGCGCGTGCGCACCACGGGATGCCCGATGGCGTGGGCCGCGTCGTGATTCTCGCCGACCGCCCGCAGCACCAGACCGCCGCGGCTCCGCGCCAGGAACCACGTGACCCCCGCCACCAGCGCGAGGCTGAGATAGATCAGCGGATCGTGCGCGAAGACGAGCGGGCCGATCACTGGTGCCTCCGATAGCCAAGGGAGCGCGAGGCGGGGCACCCGTGGCGCCGGCGTGCCCGAATAGCCCTGGCCGAGCAGCGCCGCGATGCCGAGGCCGAAGAGCGTCAGCGCCAGCCCCGTCGCCACCTGATTCGACATCAGCCCCTGGGTCAGCGCCGCGAACAGCGCGGCGAGCGCGGCGCCGGCGAGGGGCGCGGCGAGGACGCCCCACCAGAAGCTGCCGCTCTCGTGCGCGGCGGCGAAGCCGGCGACGGCGCCGGTGATCATCATGCCCTCGACGCCGAGATTGAGCACGCCGGCCCGCTCCACCACCAGCTCGCCCAGGGCGGCGAAGACCAGCGGCGTCGCGGCGACGATCAGCGCCACGGCGATCGCGACGGGGGCCAGCGAGGAGAGGTCGGTCATGCCGGCGCCCGCCGGACGAGACGGAACTCCGACAGCATGTCGGCTCCGAGCAGGAAGAACAGCAGCATCCCCTGGAACACCGAGATCGCCGCCGCCGGCAGCCGCATCTCGAGCTGGGCCGCCTCGCCGCCGATGTAGGTCAGCGCCAGCAGCCCGCCGGCGAGCAGGATTCCCACGGGATGCAGCCGGCCGAGGAAGGCGACGATGATCGCCGTGAAGCCGTAGCCGACGGGGAGCGAAGGGACGAGCTGGCCGACCGGCCCCGCCGCCTCGAACATCCCCGCAAGGCCCGCCGCCGCGCCCGAGACGCCGAGGCAGATCGTGACCGTCGCCGCCTCCGAGAAGCCCGCGAAGCGCGCCGCCCGCGGCGCCTGCCCGAAGAGCTCCAGCGAGAAGCCGAGGACGTGCCGGCGCAGCACCACCCAGACGGCGACGGCCGCGACGAGGGCGACGAGCGCGCCGACATGGGCGCGCGTGCCCTCGATCAGCCGGGGCAGGATGGCGCTGTCGTGAAAGAGTCGCGATTCGGGGAAGTTGAAGCCGTCGGGATCGCGCAGCGGACCCGAGACCATCGCCGAGAGGAACAGCGTCGCGACGTAGACCAGCATCAGGCTGACCAAGATCTCGCTCGCCCCGAAGCGCACGCGCAGGATCGCCGGGATCATCGCCCAGCCCACGCCGGCCGCCATGCCGGCGAGGGCCATGATCGGCAGCACCCAGACGCCCTCGGCGCCGTGGACGGCGAGGGCGACGGCGCCGCCCGCGACGGCGCCCATCACGAACTGCCCCTCCGCCCCGATGTTCCAGACGCCGGCGCGGAAGCCGAAGGAGAGGCCGAGCGCGATCAGCACCAGGGGCGTGCCCTTCACCAGCAGTTCGCCACGCGTGAACGGCCGGGTCAGCGGCTCCCAGAAGATCAGCTCCACGGTCCGCAGCGGATCCTTGCCGAGCGCCGCGAAGAGCAGCATCCCGAAGACCAGCGTCAGCCCCAGCGCGATCAGCGGCGCCGCGAGCGCCATCGCCTCGGACCGCTCGCGCCTGCGCTCGAGCCGCCACATGCCCCGTCCCCCTCCTAGCCTCTCGCGGGCCGAGGGGGGACCGCCCCCTCGCGCCCCGCGCCGATCCGCCGGGGGCCGACCGGCCGCCCTGCCGCGCCGTCCCGCTCAGCCCGCATCGACGCCCGCCATCAGCAGCCCGATCTCCTCCACCGTGGTCCCGCCCGCCGGGCGCGGCGCGCTGACCCGCCCGCCCGCGATCACCGCGAGGCGGCTGGAGATCTCGAGCAGTTCGTCGAGGTCCTGGCTGATCGCCAGCACCGCGCAGCCGCCTTCGGCGAGCCGTCCCAGCGCCTCGCGGATCGCCTGCGCGGCGCCGGCGTCGACGCCCCAGGTCGGCTGCGCCGCCACCAGCACCCGCGGCGCCTGCAGCATCTCCCGCCCCATGACGTATTTCTGCAGGTTTCCGCCGGAGAGCGAGCGCGCCGCGTGCTCGACGCCCGCGGTGCGCACGTCGAACTCGCGCACGACCCGCTCGGCGAAGCGGCGGGCGGCGCCGCGCCGCAGGAACCCGCGCGAGGTCAGCCGGCCTTCCCCCTCGCGCCAGCCGCGGGCGGTCAGGAAGGCGTTGTCGGTCAGGCTCAGATCCGGCGCCGCGGCGTGGCCCAGCCGCTCCTCCGGCGCCACGTTCAGCCCCAGCCGGCGGCGCCGGGCCGGACCCATGTGGCCCACCGGCCGCCCCTCCAGCGTCACCATCCCCGGCGCGGCCCGCCGCTCGCCCGAGAGCGCGGCGACGAGTTCGTCCTGCCCGTTTCCCGCGACGCCGGCGAGGCCGAGGATCTCGCCCGCCCGCAGCTCCAGCGAGACGCCCCGCAGCGGCGTCCCGAAGGCGCTTTCGGGCGCCAGCGAGAGCCCGCGGAGCGCGAGGCGCACGGCCCCCGGCTCCGTCGGCGGCGCCGCGACGGCACCGAGGCGCCGTCCGATCATCATCTCCGCGAGGCCGCGCGCCGTCTCCTCGCGCGGATCGCAGGTCGCCACCACCTCGCCCCCGCGCAGGATCGTGGCGCGCGAGCAGAGGCCGCGGATCTCCTCCAGCTTGTGGGAGATGTAGAGGATCGCGACCCCCTCCGCCGCCAGCGCGCGCAGCGTCGCGAACAGCGTCTCCACCTCCTGCGGGGTCAGCACGCTGGTCGGCTCGTCCATGATCAGGAGGCGCGGCGACTGCAGCAGGCAGCGCACGATCTCCACGCGCTGGCGCTCGCCGACCGAGAGATCCCCGACGATCCGCGACGGGTCGAGCGGCAGGCCGTAGCCGCGGGAGACCGCGCGGATCCGCTCGGCGAGGCCGCGGCCCTCCCCGGCCGGCAGGCCGAGCGCGACGTTCTCCGTGACGCTCATCGCCTCGAACAGGCTGAAATGCTGGAACACGAGGCCGATCCCCGCCGCCCGCGCCTCGCCGGGGCTGGCGGGGGCGTAGGGGCGGCCTCGCCAGAGCATCTCGCCGGCGTCGGGCCGCTGCACGCCGTAGATCATCTTCACGAGGGTGGACTTGCCGGCGCCGTTCTCGCCGAGAAGGGCGTGGATCTCCCCCGGCGCGACGTCGAAGGCGACGTCGCGGTTGGCGACCACGCCGGGGAACGCCTTGGTGACGCCGCGGACCTCCAGCAGCGCGCTCACGCGGGGACCCCGCGCGCCGCGCGCCAGGCCAGGTGATCGGCGGCGACGGAGACCGCGATCTCGGCCGGCGCCTTGCCGCCGAGCGGGCCGTCCGGGCCGCGAAGGCCGATCGGCATCTCCATCCGGTCGATCTCCCCCCCCGGATGGCCGAGCGCCGCGAGCCGCGCCCGGAACCGCGCCGCCTTGGTGCGCGAGCCGATCACGCCGAGCCGGGCGCAGCCGCGCCGCAGGATCGCGTGCGCGAGCGCGAGATCCGTCGCGTGGCTGTAGGTCATAACCAGATGCGCCGCCTCCACCGGCGCCTCCGGCACGAGCGCGATCGGGTCCGGCGCGACCCGCACCGCGGCGCGGCCGGGCGGCGTCTCCGGAAACCGCTCCGGCGCGTCGTCGACCCAGGTGATCGCGAAGGGCAGACCGTCGAAGGCGCGCACCACCGCGCGCCCGACATGCCCGGCGCCCCAGAGCCAGAGGGGCGTGCGCGCCGGCGCCACCGGCTCGCCCAGCCAGCCGCCGGCCCAGACCGTGCCCGGCCCCTTGCCCGAGCGCGCCGCCCGAAGCGCCGCGCGGATCGGCGCCGGGGCGGCGTCGAGCGCCGCGCCCTCCGGGTCCGCCCCGGCGCCGACCGGCTCCGGCAGGCCCGGCGCCGCGATCCGCGCCGGGGCGCCCGCCTCGGCCGTCACCGCCAGCGCCGGCCCCTCGGCCCCCACCGGCCGCGCCAGCCAGCGGAGCGCCGGGAGGCCGCGCACCCGCGCCGCGTCCCAGACCTCGAAGGCCAGCGTCACCGCCCCGCCGCAGCACTGGCCGAGCGCGGGGCCGAGGGGGAAGGCCCGCCAGCCCTCGCGCCCGGCGGCGAGGCGCCGGCGCGCCTCCGCCAGCGCCTCGAACTCCAGCGCGCCGCCGCCGACGGTGCCCTCGAAGCCGTCCGCGCGCACCAGCATCGCCGCGCCCGCCTCGCGCGGGGCCGACCCCTTGGCCTCGGCCACCACCACGCGGCAGACCGGCCCGGACGCCGTCGCCTCGGCGAGATGGGCGGGATCGAGGCTCACCAGGGCTCCCCCCGCAGCCGGTCGACGGCGCGCAGCACCCGCTCCGCCGTCGCCGGCGCGTCGAGCGCGGGGTGGCCCGGCCCGCAGGCCGCGGCCGCGTCGGAGAGGGCGAGGAAGGCCGAAATCGCAAGCATCAGAGGCGGCTCCCCCACGGCCTTCGAGCGGAAGATCGTGTCCTCCCGGTTCCGGCCCGGCCCCCAGAGGCGGATATCCATCTCCGGCCGGTCGGAGGCGACGGGGATCTTGTAGGTGCTCGGCGCGTGGGTCGTCAGCCGCCCGGCGTCGTCCCAGACCAGCTCCTCGGTGGTCAGCCAGCCCATGCCCTGCACGTAGCCGCCCTCGATCTGGCCGAGGTCGACGGCCGGGTTCAGGCTCAGCCCCACGTCGTGCAGGATGTCGGCGCGGACGATCCGGTTCTCGCCCGTCAGCGTGTCGATCACCGCCTCCGAGACCGCCGCGCCGTAGGCGAAGTAGTAGAACGGGCGCCCGCGACCCGCCTTGCGGTCCCAGCTGATCTTCGGCGTGGCGTAGTGCCCGGCGGAGGACAGCGAGATCCGCGCCATGTGCGCGTCCCGCACCAGCTCCGGAAACGGGATCTCGGCGTCGCCGAAGCCGACGCGGCCGGGGCGCCACTCGATCCGGTCGGGCGTGGTCTGCAGCCGCTCGGCGGCGAACCTCGCCAGCCGCACCTTGATCCGGTCGCAGGCGTCCTTGACCGCCATGCCGTTGATGTCGCTGCCGGAACTCGCCGCGGTCGGCGCGGTGTTGGCGCTCTTGCCGGTGTTCGTGGCGGTGATCTTCACCCGATCGAGATCGATCTGGAAGCACTCGGCGGCCACCTGCGCGACCTTGACGAACAGGCCCTGGCCCATCTCGGTCCCGCCGTGGTTCAGATGCACCGAGCCGTCGGTGTAGACGTGCACCAGCGCCGACGCCTGGTTCATGTGCGTCAGCGTGAAGCTGATCCCGAACTTCACCGGCGTCAGCGCGATGCCCCGCTTCAGCACCGTCGAGCGGGCGTTGAACGCGGCGATCTCCGCCCGCCGCTCGCGGTAGCGGGCGCGCTCGGCCAGCTCCTCCACGATCTCGTGGATGACGTTGTCCTCGACGCGCATGTGATATGGGGTGAGGCTCCGCTCGCCGCCGGGCCGGTCGTAGAAGTTGAGCCGGCGCACGTCGAGCGGATCGCGGCCGAGCGCATGGGCGACATGGTCCATCACCCGCTCGATCCCCACCATGCCCTGCGGCCCGCCGAAGCCGCGGAAGGCGGTGTGCGAGCAGGTGTTCGTCCGCAGCCGCCAGGAGCGGATCCGCACGTCCGGGATGAAATAGGCGTTGTCGGCGTGGAACATCGCCCGGTCGCAGACCGGCAGGCTCAGGTCGTGGCTCCAGCCGCAGCGGGCGTAGTGCCGGAAGTCCACCGCCAGCAGCCGCCCGTCGTCGTCGAAGCCCACGTCGTAGTCGATGCGGAAGTCGTGCCGCTTGCCGGTGATCGCGAAGTCGTCGTCGCGGTCGTAGCGCATCTTCGCCGGCCGGTTCAGGCGCTTGGCGACGACCGCCGTGATGCAGGCGAGCGCGTTGCCCTGGCTCTCCTTGCCGCCGAAGCCGCCGCCCATCCGCCGCACCTCGACCGTCACCGAGTGATAGGGCTCGCCGAGCGCGTCCGCCACCTTGTGCTGGATCTCGGTCGGATGCTGGGAGGAGCTGTGGACGGTGACGTCCCCGTCCTCGCCGGGCACGCTCAGCGCCGCCTGTCCCTCGAGATAGAAGTGCTCCTGCCCCCCGATCTCGATGGAGCCCGAGAGCCGCCGCGGCGCCCGTCCCAGCGCCGCCTGCGCGTCGCCCCGCGCCATGGCGTAGGGCGGCTCGAGGAAGCTTTCCGCCGCAAGCGCCTGATCCACCGAGAGGATCGCGGGCAGGTCCTCGTATTCGATCCGCGCCAGCCGCGCCGCCCGCCGCGCCGCAAGGTGGCTGGTCGCCGCCACCGCGAACACCGGCTGGCCGTGGAAGAACACCTCCCCCTCCGCCAGCAGCGGCTCCGGGTTCGGGTTCGGGGAGACGTCGTTGCGCCCCGGCACGTCCTCCGCCGTCAGCACCGCGACGACGCCCTCCGCCGCCCGCACCGCCGAGAGATCGACCGAGACCAGCCGCGCCCGCGCCCGCCCGCTCAGCCCGAAGGCGAGGTGCAGGCAGCCGGGCGGCGTCGGGATGTCGTCGACATAGGCGGCGCGTCCCGCGACGTGCTTCGACGCGCTGTCATGCGCCTGCGGCGCGCGCACGCCGCCCGCGACGGTCTCCGCGGCGAGGCGTCCCTCCGGCGCCGTCACGCCGCCGCCCCGCGCCCGACGACGCGCGTTTCCGCCGAAGGATCAGCGGCTTCCAGCCAGACCTTCAGAAGCAGGTTCCGCGCCGTCCGCATCCGGTAGGCGGCGCTCGCCCGCATGTCGTCGATCGGCGCGAAGTCCTCGCCGAGGGCCGCCATCGCCTCGCGCACCGTCGCCTCGGACCACGCCCGCCCGATCAGCGCGGCCTCGGCCGCCCGCGCCCGTTTCGGCACGCCCGCCATGCCGCCATAGGCGATCCGCGCGGCCGCCACGCGCCCGCCCTCCACCGCGATCCGGACGCAGCCGAGCACCGCCGTGATGTCCTGGTCGAAGCGCTTGGAGACCTTGAACGCCTTGACGATCTCCCCCGCCGCCGGCCGCGGCACGCCGAGCGCCGAGACGTATTCGCCCGGCCGCCGGTCCTGCTTGCCGTAATCGAGGAAGAAGTCCTCCAGCGGCAGCCTGCGCGTCTCCGCCCCCCGCCGCAGCGCCACCTCCGCGCCGAGCGCGATCAACACCGGCGGCCCGTCCCCGATGGGCGAGCCGTTGGCGACGTTGCCCCCGACGGTCGCGGCGTTCCGCACCTGCACCGAGGCGAAGCGGCGCACCAGCTCCCCCAGATCCGGCGCCAGCCGCGCCAGCGCCCGCTCGGCCGCGGTCCAGCTCGCCCCCGCCCCGATCTCGACCTCGGTCTCAGTCTCCAGAACGCGCCCGAAGTCCCGGACTTGATGGACAAAGATCAGCGTCGCCGGCCGCTCCAGCCGCTTCGTCAGCCAAAGCCCCACATCCGTCGCCCCGGCGACCAGCACCGCCTCCGGCCACTCCACGCACAGCGCCGCCAACGCGTCCTCCGAGACCGGCGCGAAGGCCCGCGCCCCGCCGCCCTCCACCGCCAGCGGCTCGCCGTCCTCCAACCCCGCCAGCGCCGCAGGATCGTCCTCCACCCGCCCCGCGGCCCGCGCATCCTCCGCCGCCTGCAGGATCGGCCCGTAGCCCGTGCAGCGGCAGAGATTGCCCGCCAGCACGTCCGCCGGCGCGCGCACGCCGTCGTCGCACCAGAGGCTCATCACGATCCCCGGCGTGCAGAACCCGCATTGCGAGCCGTGGCGCTCCACCATCGCGGTCTGCACGGGATGGTCGCCCCCCAGCGCCTCCACCGTCGTCACCGCCGCGCCGTCCAGCATCGGCAGCAGCTGGATGCAGGCGTTCGCCGCCCGCCGCACCACGCGCCCCTCCTCGAGCCGCGAGATCCCGACCGTGCAGGCCCCGCAGTCGCCCTCGTTGCAGCCCTCCTTGGTGCCGGTCAGCCCCCGCGCCTCGCGCAGCCAGTCCAGCAGCGTCGTGCGCGGATCGACGTCCGAGAGCGCCACCCGCTCCCCGTTCAGCAGGAACCGCACCTCCCGCCGCATCAGGAGCCCCGGTAGGTCGAATAGCCGTAGGGCGAGAGCAGCAGCGGCACGTGATAATGCCCGTCGGGCTCCGAGAGGCCGAAGCGCACCGGCACGTCGTCGAGGAAGCGCGGCGAGGGCAGGTCGAACCCCTCCTTCGCCAGCCACTCGCCGGCGTGGAACACGATCTCGTAGACGCCGGCGCGGAAGGCGTGCCCCTCCAGCAGCGGCGCGTCGCAGCGCCCGTCGGCGTCGGTGACGGCCTCGCCCACCCGGTCCCGCGCGTCCACGGCGAGGCGGAACACCTCGATGCGCAGACCCGCCGCCGGACGTCCGCGGGCGGTGTCCAGCACATGCGTCGTAAGCCGGCCCATCACGCTTCCTTTCGCCTGCTGCATCGCATCAAACGCGCCGCGCCCCCGCCGCGCAAGGGGGCGCCGAAGCTCAGTTCGAGGCCGAGCTCCCGCGCCGCTCCGCCCGGATCAGCCAGAGGTTCCGGGCGTAGATCGCGAAGCCGAGGCTCTGGCCGAGGATGAACACCGGATCGCGCCGCCAGATCGCATAGGCCAGCAGCACCGCCGCCCCGCCGATCGAAAGCCACCAGAACGCCGTCGGCACCACCGAGCGGCGCGCCCGCTCCGAGGCGATCCACTGCACCAGGAACCGCCCCATGAACAGGAGCTGCCCGCCGAGGCCGACCAGCACCCAGATCAGCTCGGCCCGGCTCTCGACGCCGAGGAAGCCGGCCACGGCGTCGCTCATTCGTCCGCCCGCTCCGGCTCGATCGACGGCAGCCGGCGCCGCCGGATCAGCCACCAGACCCCGATCAGGTCCAGCGCGCTCACCAGCGCCCGGCCGATGTTGGTGTAGTTGGAGCGTCCCGCCGTGCGCGCCCGGTGGCTGACGTCGACCAGCGCCACCTCCAGCCCCTCGCGGCGCACCAGCGCCGGCAGATAGCGGTGCATGTGGTCGAAGAAGGGCAGGGCGAGGAACGTCTCCCGCCGGAACGCCTTCAGGCCGCAGCCGGTGTCGCGCGTGTCGTCGTGCAGCAGGCGCCGGCGCAGCGCGTTCGCGGCGCGCGAGGCGAAGCGGCGCGAGGCCGTGTCCTGCCGGTCGACCCGCTGACCGGCGACGAGGCCGATGCGCCCCGCCTCGTCCGCCAGCAGCGGCGCCGCCAGCTTCGGGATCTCCAAGGGCGGGTTCTGTCCGTCGCCGTCGAGCGTGCAGATCACCGGCGCACGCGCCGCGCGCACGCCCGTCAGCACCGCCGCCGACTGGCCGCAGGAGCGTGCGTGCCGCACGCCCCGCAGCCAGGGGTGACGCCGCCGCGCCTCGGCGATGGCCGCCATCGTGCCGTCGTCCGAGCCGTCGTCGACGAACACCGCCTCGAACGGCGCCAGCGCCGCGCAGGCCGCGCCGATCTCGTCGGCGAGGCGGGCGACGTTCTCAGCCTCGTTCTTCATCGGGGCGACGACCGTGATGCGGGGCGGGGCGTCGGTCATGCGGGCGGAATTCCGGGGCGGCGCGGACGGAAGCCGCCTCCTACACCCGGGACCGGGCCGCTCCAACCCCCCGCCGGCGTCAGGGCCGGCAGGCGGCGATCGCCGGATCGCCGGCGCGCGCCGTCAGGCGCAGCGTGGTGACGCCGCCGCGGTTGGGGTTGAAGGCGGTCACCGTCTCCAGCGTCTCGAGCTCGGGCGGCTCGCCCTCGAAGGCGTCCATCAGCCGCTCGCGCCGGCGGTCCTCGATCCAGACCGTCGCGCCGGCCTCCTCGCGCAGGGCCTCGGCCGCCGCCTCGACGCTCATCAGCCGCGTGCCGGTGCCCTGCAGGAACACCAGCGAGGGCTCGCGGTAGCTCTGGCTCGCCGCGGGCCGGCCGAGGCACTCGGCCCAAGGGGCCGAGGCGCGCGCCATCGCCTCCGACGGGAAGCCGAACTCGGTCCGCGGCAGGCCGAACTGCTGCGTGGCCGGGTAGAGCGCGAGCGCCGCCAGCGCCATCGCCGCGAGCGCGCCCCTCAGGTCCTCCGCCCGCAGCGCCGCGACGCCGAGCGCGACGGCCCCGAGCCCGCCGAGCGCCAGCAGCGCCCCCCAGGGCGAGAGCCCCTCGCCGACCGCGACGGGCAGCGCGAGGTTCGCCAGCCCGAGCGCCGCCCCGACGAGGCCGAACAGCGCCGCCGCCGCGATCCAGGGCCAGCGCCGCGGCGTCTCGCCCCCCTGCAGCGCCCAGGCCGCGACCAGCCCCGCGATCGCCGGCGCCAGCGGCATCACGTAATGCGGCAGCTTGGTCGGCGCCGCCTCGAGCAGCAGCCACATCGGCACGGCCCAGCCGAGCAGCGGCGCCGCCCAGGCCGCCCGCCGCTCGCGCCAGACGAAGGGCGCCGCGCAGAGCGCCAGCCCCGCCCAGGGGAAGAACACCGCCCAGGCGACGCCGAGATAGGTCCCCGGCGGCGCGCCGTGCTTCTCCTGACCCTCGACGAGCTTGCCGAGCAGGTCGCGCCCCACCGATTCCGCGAAGAAGGCGCCGTCGGTCTTCACCCAGATGGCGACGTACCAGGGCAGGGCGATCGCGAGGAACAGCAGCGGCCCCCAGCCGACCGGCCCCAGCGCCCGCACCGGGCGCAGGCCGCGCTCCGAGACCGCGGTCCAGATCACGGCCAGCGCCAGCACCGCCGGCGCGATCGGCCCCTTGACCAGCACCGCGAGGCCGAGAGCGCCCCAGAGGATCCCCGTCAGCGCCCCGCGCCCCGGCGTCTCCTCCCACGCCGTGCCCTCCGGCGCCGGCCGCGCGGCCGAGAGCCCCGCCCCCGTCAGCCGCCGGATCCAGGCGCCGAGCGCCAGCGTCGTCAGCCCGGTCAGCATGGCGTCGGTCTTGGCGATGTTCGCCTCGGCCGCGAGGATCAGGCTCGCCCCGGTCAGCCCGGCGGCTAGGAAGGCCGCCCGCACGCCGATCAGCGGCCCCAGCGCCCAATACGCCGCGAACACCGTCAGCGCGGCGCCGATCACGCTCGGCACGCGCCAGGCCCAGACGCCGAGGCCCTCCGGTCCGCCCGCCGCCGCGACGCTCGCCGCCTGCATCCAGTAGATCCCGGCCGGCTTCTTCCAGCGCGGCCCGTCCTGGAAGCGGATGTCGACGAACTCGCCCGTCTCCAGCATCTGCGTGGTGGCCTGCGCGTAGCGCGCCTCGTCCCGGTCGGTCACCGGCAGCGCCGCGATCCCCGGCAGGAACAGGAGGAGGCAGAGCAGACCCAGCGCCGCCAGGCGCGCGGGCGGCCGCGCCGCGGTCCACGCCCCCGCCGCGG
>JAWLFJ010000106.1:0-14049 GCA_041685625.1 Paracoccaceae bacterium
CTCGCCCGGCGTCGCGTCACGGTCATCTGGACAATCCTCCAGCGCCGCGAGGCCTTCGATCCGGGCCGCAAAGCAGCTTGACTCAGGCATTACGCAGCGCCCTCCGGGGCGAGTGCCGATGGCGGCGGGTCCGGGGCCGGCGGATGCGCGTCGCGGCGGCTCGTCGATGCAGTCTCGGCCGCCGCGGCGGGCGGCGCAACGCTTCCCGGTGCGGTTCGGGGCGGATAGCCTTCCGATCACGCGGCGAGGAGGAGGGAGCGGCATGTCCGGACGGCTGGAGGGGAAGCGGGTTCTGGTGACCGGGGCGAGCCGGGGCATCGGGCGCGCCATCGCGGAGCGCTTCGCGGAGGAGGGGGCGCGGCTTTGCCTCGCCGCCACGACGCTCGAGCGGCTGGAGGAGACGCGCGCGGCGATCGAGGCGCGGGGCGGCGAGGCGGTGACGGTGGCGGGCGACGTCAGCCTGCGCGAGGACGTGGAGCGGATGATCGGCGCCTGCGAGGACGGTCTCGGCGGGCTCGACGTGCTGGTGAACAACGCGGGCGTCTACAAGGCGGCCCGTTTCGTGGACTACGCGCCCGAGGATTTCGACCGGGTGATGAAGGTGAACGCCTACGGCGTGTTCCACGCCATGCAGGCGGCGCTCCGGCGGATGACGGCCGAGGGGGGCGGCAAGATCGTCAACGTCGCCTCCACCGCCGGGCGGCACGAGTCGATGAACCAGGCGGCCTACAACGCCTCCAAGCACGCCGTCGTCGGGCTGACCCGCTGTGCGGCGCTGGAGCATGCGGCGGACGGCATCACGGTCAACGCGATCTGTCCGGGCTTCGTCGAGACCGACATGCTCGACGACTTCTCGACCCATGCGGAGATCATGGGGATCGGCGTCGACCAGCTGATGGAGGGGCTGAGGGGCCGCGTGCCGATGCGCCGCTTCCTGGCGCCGCGGGAGATCGCGGACCTCGCGGTCTATCTCGCCGCGCCGGAATCGGACGGCATGACGGGACAGTGCATCGTGATCTCGGGCGGGATGCGGATGGATTGAGGCGCTCCGGGCGTCGGACCTTCGTACCGACGTCGTCGGACCTTCGTGCGGACGACGTCGGACTTCGGCGCCGCCGGCGTCAGGCTTCGATGCGCCGGCGGGCGGCCGGGCGTCGGCCCCAGGTCGGCCCCGGGTCGGGCTTTCGTGCGGCGGGCGTCGCGACCCGGCGCCGACGCCGTCGGACCGGGGCGCCCCGGATCGGGACGGGTTTGGATGGAGGGGGTCTCGCCGCGCGGCGCGGGAGCATGGCGAGGACGCGTGAAGGCCGGGTTCACGCGCGCGCGGCCCCGCCGCGTCAGACGGGCTCGAGGCCGTAGGGGGCGCGGCCCGGTTCCTCGAGCGGGCGGGCGCGGAGGCGGGCGCCGATGCGCGGCGCCTCGGGCGCGACGGCCATGACGGCGATCTCCGGCGCGGCGTCGAGGCGCAGGAGCGCGACGGCGAAGGGCGTCACGCCGATCGGCGAGGGCAGCGGCGCGCGGTGGGGCGTCGCCGCCGAAAGCACGACGCCCTCGCCGGGGAGGTCGACCGCCTCCACCGGACCGCCGCAGCGCGGGCAGAAGCCGCGGCCGGGCAGTGCGTGGCGGTCGCAGCGGGGGCAGCGCTCGGCGGCGATCATAGGGGCGCCTTGCGGACGGGCGGGACGGCGGAGCGATGCGCGGCGGCGGTCATGCGGCGGCCTCCAGCACCAGCGAGACGTTGGCCGAGAGCACGCCCCCGTCGCCGTGCAGGAAGGCGAGGGGGCGGCGCGCGGCGCCGGCGGCGTCGTCGTCCCGCATTCGGCGCACCGTCTCGACGAGGTGGGAGAGGCCGCCGGCGACGCCGGGATGGCCGTAGGACATCAGGCCGCCATGGGTGTTGAGGGGGAGCGGGCCGCCGCGGTCGAAGCGGCCCTCGGCCGCCTCGTGCGCGGCGCGGCCGGGCGCGGAGATCCCCGTCGCCTCGAGCAGCATGGCGAGGGTGACGGAGAAGCTGTCGTAGACGCCGAGGCGGCCCATGTCCGCCGGTCCGCGGCCGGCGGCGGCGAAGGCGGCGGCGGAACTTTGCCGGGCGCCGAGCGCGATGTCGTCCGGCGCCTCGCTCATGTGCTGGTGGGTGTGGGCCTGGCCGGCGCCGGCGACGCGGAGGGCGGGGCCCGCGGCCGGCGGATCGGCGGAGATCAGGACGGCGGCGGCGCCGTCGGAGACCGGGCAGCAGTCCAGCAGCTTGAGAGGCGGGGCGATGGGTTTCGAGGCCATCACGTCGTCCTCGGTGACGGGGTCGCGGAACTGGGCGCCCTCGGTCGCCGCGGCGTGGCGGCGGAGCAGGACGGGGAGGTGGGCGAGCTCGCGCTCGGTCAGGCCGGTGTCGTGCAGGTAGCGCGCGGCGAGGAGGGCGTAATAGGCCGGGATCGAGCCGCCGTTCGGCACCTCGTGCCGCGGATGCCCGGTCTGGGCGAGGGTGCGGAGGACGTCGTCGCGGGTGGCGCCGCTGCGCCGGTTCTCGCCCGCCACCACCAGGACGCGCCGGGCGGCGCCCGCGGCGACGAGGCGGGAGGCGAGGTCGACCATCACCAGCCCGGTGGCGCCGCCGGCGGAGACGCCGTGCGCGAAGCCGGGGGTCACGCCGAAGGTCTCCGCTAGGAGAGTGGCCGGCATCAGGTGCGGGAGCGTGGTGGCGTAGCCGACGAGGAGGGCGTCGATCTCGCCGCGCTCGGCCCCGGCGTCGGCGAGGCAGGCCTCCGCCGCGCGGCATTGCAGGGCGAGGGCGTCGGCCGGGGCGTGGTCGCCGAAGGCGGTCATGGCGACGCCGGAGAGGTGCGCGGCGGGGCGGGTCATGCCCGCGAGGCTAGGCGCGGGCGCGGCGGTTGGGAAGGGGGGCGGACGCGCGGGCGCCGGCGAGGCCGGGTGCGTCGGGCGGCGCTCCGGCGCGGATCGGCGGCCGGAGGGTGGCGGGGCGGCGACCGTGGAGGGCCGCCGCCCGTCGAGGTCACTCGGCGGCCGCGGGAGCCTCCGCCATCGCGGCCTGGGCGCAGAAGCAGCTCGCCGCCACCCGGCCGTCGGCGCGGGAAAGGGCGAGGTCGAGGCGCTGGCGGATCAGCTTGCCCTCCACCGTCTCGGCGGCGTCGCGGCGCTCGAGGCAGTCCATCAGCCCCTTGAGGCTCCAGACGTTGTCCGGGTGGATGGTGGCGCGGGAGAGCTTGCCGCCGAGGCCGAGATCCTCCCGGTAGACGGCCTCGGCCTCCTCGACATGGCCCTGTTCGAGGAGGAGGGCGCCGAGGGCGTGGCGGGTCGGCTGCATCCAACCCCAGGGCTCGTCGTAGGGCAGGTGGTCGTCGAGCTCGACCGAGCGGCGGAGGGCGGCGAAGGCCGGCTCGTGGTTCCCCTTGCGGTACTCGATCTCGCCTTCGAGCATGGCGTCGGCGATCTCCAGCAGGTCGACGCAGGTGTTGTTGTGGATCAGGCGGCTTTCGGGCACGGCGGCCTTGGCCTCGCGGAAGCGGGCCTGCATCGCCTCGGCTTCGGCCACCTCGCCGAGGGCGGCGTGGGCGACGCCCTTGGCGTAGCGCATGAAGGCGAGGGTCGCGCAGTGGAGCTCGGGGTCCGAGGGCTCCGCCTGCGCGAGGATCTCCCGCCATTTGCCGAAGCGCACGAAGACGTGCTGCTTGTGGGAGAGGTAGCCTTCCATGAAGTCCGCCATCGGGGGCGAGGGGAGGCGGAGCAGTTCCTCCGGCGTGGTCGCGATGAGTTCCTCGGCGGCGGCGAGGGCCGGCTCGTACTGGCCGAGGAACATCGCGCCGTAGATCGCGAAGTGGTAGTTGTGGATCCGGTAGGCCGAGTAGAAGTTCATCACGCCTCGGGCGTCCATCGCCTTGCGGTCGGCCTTGATCGCCTCCTGGTTCCAGACGAGCACGTCGCGGTAGTGGCCGCAGAGCACGTCGATATGCGTCGGCATGTGGATCAGGTGGCCGGCGTCGGGGACGAGCGTGCGGAGCACGTCGCCGGCCTTCAGGGCCTTCTCGGGGTGCGGGGACATCTCCATCAGGTGGACGTAGAGGTGGAGGATGCCCGGGTGTCGCATGGCGCCCGGCAGGCTCTCCATCGCGCGCTCCAGCACCTCCTGCGCCTCGAGGGTGCCGGCGCCTTCCGCGGGCTCGCCGGTCCCGAGGTCCCACATCTGCCAGGGCGTCACGTTCATGATCGCCTCGACGAAGACGGTGATCACGTCGAGGTCGTCGGGGTGCTTCCTGCAGACTTCGCGCATGGCGTCGGCGAAGTCCCGGTTCCAGGGCTTCATGTCCTCGACCGGCTCGGTCTGCGGGTAGCGGGCGCGGAGCGCCTCGATCAGGTCGCGCTCGACCGGGGTGACGTCCGCGGCGAGGGCGAGGGCGTTCGAAAGCTCGGCATGGGCGCCGGCGAGGACCGCGGCGCGGCCGTCGGGGTCCATCAGCTGCCACGGGAAGTTGTAGTTGGGGCCGAGGGCGTAGGCCTTGCCCCAATAGGCCATGGCGCAGTCCGGGCCGGCGGCGATCGCCTTGTCGAAACAGGCGACAGCCTCCTCGTGCCAGTAGCCGTAGCACCAGACGAGGCCCCGGTCGAACCAGAGCTGCGCCTCGGGCGAGGCGGTGGTGACCGTGCGGCCGTGGACGTCGACGTCGAAATAGTCGCTCATGGCTCGACTCCCCTGCGGCCCCCGCCTGACGTGCCGCAGGGTAGCACCGCCGGCCGATTCCCTTAATCGTCGGTTTCCGGAGGATCGGAGACGCCGCCATCCGGCCTCCGCGCCCGCCCGCCCCTTCTGCGGGCGGTCCCGCCGGTCCGCGACCTACGCCCCGACGACGTTGCGCTCGGGGCCGTAGGGGAAGCCGGTGACGTTCTCCGGCCCGGCCCCGCCGAGGACGACGATGTCGTGTTCGCGGTAGCCGCCCGCGCCCGGCGTCCCCTCCGGCAAGGTCAGCATCGGCTCCATCGACACGACCATGCCGTCGGTCAGTTCGGTGTCGACGTCCTCGCGCAGCTCCAGCCCCGCTTCGCGGCCGTAGTGGTGCGAGAGCAGGCCGAACGAGTGCCCGTAGCCGAAGCTGCGATACCGCAGGAGATCGCGGGCGGCGAAGAACGCGTTGATCTCCTCGCAGATGCCCGAACAGGTCGCGCCCCGCCGGATCAGCGAGAGGCCCAGCTCGTGCGCCGCGACGTTCGCCTCCCAGATCGCCAGCGACGCCTTGTCCGGCTCGCCGAGGAACAGCGTGCGCTCGAGCGCGGCGTAGTAGCCGGAGATCATCGGGAAGGTGTTGAGGCTGAGGATGTCGCCGGCCTGAAGCCGCCGCGTCGTCACCGGGTTGTGGGCGCCGTCCGTGTTCAGGCCGGACTGGAACCAGACCCAGGTGTCGCGCAGCTCGCTCTCGGGATGGGCGCGGGCGATCTCGGCCTCCATCGCGTCGCGCCCGGCCATGGCGACGTCGATCTCGCGCACGCCGACGCGGATCGCGTCGCGCACCGCCGCGCCGCCGACGTCCGCGATGCGCGCGCCCTCGCGGATCAGCGCGATCTCCTCGGCGGATTTCACCATCCGCCGGGCCATGGTGTCGCCGGCGATGTCGACGGCCTCGGCGCCGAGGAACTCGGCCAGCTTGCCCATCTGCGTCAGCGTGAGGTGGTCGCCCTCGATCCCCACGCGCTTCCCCGTCCCGAGGACGGACCGGACGGCGCGCCAGAAGTTGTCCCGCTTCCAGTCCGTGTAGACGAGGTTCTCGTCCGCCGAGCGCCGCCAGGGCTGCCCGCCGTCGATGTTGGCCGAGACGGTGACCGAGCGGTCCCGCGTCACGACGCAGGCGTAGGGCCGTCCGAAGGCGCAGTGGAGGAAGCCCGAATGGTAGGCGACGCCGTGCATCGAGGTGAGGATCGCGGCGTCGAGCCCGCGCGCCGCGAGGATCTCCCGCAGGCCCGCGAGGCGCCGGTCGTACTCGTCCCGGCTGAAGGGCAAGGGGGCCTTCGCGCCGTTGCGGAAGGCGAAGAACTCGGGGCGCTCCACGGCGGATCGCGTTGCGGCTGGAGCCATCCCGGCCTCCCTCCCTGCGGGGGGCGGAGACGGGCCGCCGATCTCCCCGATCGAAAGTCCCGGCGTTCAGGATGGGAAACGAGCGGGAGCCGAAGCTCCCCGGCGACGCCATCGCCCGTGCGCTCGACGAAAGGATACCACCCGGCCGGGCGTGGAACAAGGAAGCCCGGCCGCGCCCGGACCCCGCCGGCGACGTCGCGACCCGGGATCGGGCCGTGCGGCGCCTTCGGCCGACCCGGCTACGGGTTCCGGCCGGGACGCTGCGAGAGCCAGAGGCCGCCGAGCACCATCACCAGCGCGGCGGCGTGGTGCCAGCCGAAGCGCTCGCCGAGGATCGCCACCGCCATGCCGGAGGCGAAGACCGGCACGAGGTTGATGTAGACCCCGGCCCGCCCCGGCCCGATCAGGTCCACGCCCCGCAGGAAGAAGAGCTGCGCGAGGCAGGACGGGAAGATCGCCACCAGCACCGCGAGGACCCAGCCCTCCGCCGTCGGCGGGACGTAGCCGGGCTGCGTCGCCTCCCAGGCCGCGAAGGGCGCCGCCGCGACGGCCGCGATCACCGAGAACACCGTGAAGAGCACGGCGCCCGGCACCACCGGCCGCGCGCGGATCGCGACGGTGTAGAGGGCGTAGAGCAGCGCGGCGCCCAGCATCAGCACGTCGCCGCGGTTCACCGCCAGCGCCATCAGCGCCTCGAGGCTGCCGCCGCTCGCCACCGCGGCGACGCCGAGCAGGGTCAGGCCGACGCCCGCCACCTGCACCGGGCGCACCCGGTCGCCGTAGGCGAGAAAGGCGCCCAGCATGACGATCACCGGCATGGCCCCCTGGATGATGCCGATGTTGATGCCGGTGGTGTGGATCGAGGCGATGTAGAACACCGTGTTGAAGCCGGTGAAGCCCGCCGCCGCCATCAGCGTCACGAGGCCGAGCCTGGCGCGGATCGCCGGCCAGTGGGCGATCACCTCGCGCCCGTAGAGGGGGGCCATCGCCGCCGCCACCATCACCCAGCGCAGCAGCACCAGCGTCGCCGGCGTGATCTCCCCCACCGCGAGCTGGCCGATGATCGCGTTGGAGGCCCACATGACCGCGGTGAGCGTCAGCAGCGCCACGGGCGTGCGGTAGAGGGCGGCGATCATCGGGGGCTCGCGCGTCGAAGGACCGGGACGCAAGGGATGCGCGAGCCCGGCCCCAGGGTCAACCGGCGGGGTCAACCGGCCGGCGCGGGGGCTGGCGGCAGGCCCATCAGGCGGCGCAGGTCGCCCCCGTCGCGCACCAGATCGGCCAGCGTCGCCTCGTCGAGCACGCGGAAGAACGCCTCCAGCGCCCGGCCGATCAGGCCGCGGAAGCGGCAGGCGGGCGTCAGCGGACAGGTGTCGGTCTCGGGCGAGAGGCACTCGACGAGGCAGGCGCCGAACTCCGTCGCGCGCACCACCGCGCCGACGTTGATCGCCTCGGGCGGGCGGGCGAGGCGCACGCCGCCCGCGCGCCCGCGCACCGTCTCCACCACGCCGATCGCGGCGAGGCGGTGCGCGATCTTGGCCAGATGCGCCTCGGACATGTTGCAGGCGCGCGCGATCTCCGCGACCGGCGTCGTCCGCCCCTCGACGAGCGCGCAGAACATCAGGAGCCGCATGGCGTGGTTCGAGCGGACGGTGAGCTGCATGCCTCCTCCTCGAAGCGTCCCGGGCGGGATCCCCTGATCGCAGAGGCGCGCGCGCCCCCGCCTTGATCCGGATCAAGCGCCGCGACGGGGCGCCGCGCCCTCGCCGGCGCCGAGGTTGATCCAGGTCATATAACGAGTCTCGAATTCGTATGACGGATAGCCTGCGGTCCGGCCTCTCCCGGACCGCCGGCCGACCGCGCGCCGGCCGCCGCCTGCGGCGCGCTGACCCCGAACGGAGACCATGATGACCCGATCCAAGACCCCGCTCTCCCGCGCGATGGCCCTCGTCGCCGTCGCCGGGATCGGCGTCGCCGCCCTCGGCGCCTGGAGCGTCGGGCACGACGCCGAGGCCTCCGAGGACGAGCCCCGGCGCCTGGTGACCATCGTCGCCTCGGGCGAGCCCGAGACGCAGCTGATGGCGATGGTGCTGACCATGCAGTCCGTGCAGCAGGGCGCGGAGGCGCGCATCCTGCTCTGCGGTCCCGGCGCGAAGATGGCCTGGAAGGACGCGCCGGAGAGCGCGACCGCCCCGCAGAAGCCGCGCGACATGAGCCCGCAGGGGCTGATGAGCAAGCTCGCCGAGATGGGCGTGCGCACGGAGGTCTGCGCGATCCATCTGCCGAACGCCGACAAGACCGAGGACGACCTGATCGAGGGCGTCGGCGTCGCCCAGCCGCCGGAGATGGCGGGGGGCATCATGGCCGAGGACGTGCGCGTCCTCTCCTTCTGAGGCGCGGAATGCGGCCCCCTCCGCCCACGGTCGGGCTTGCGCGCCGCCGCGGCGGCGCGCAGCGTGACGCCACAACAGGCAGTCAGGAGGGGCCCCCCAATGTCCGACCCGCTCGATCTTTCGCTGAGCGGCGCGTCCGAAGGCATCGCCTCGGGCGCGCTCTCGCCCGTGGCGCTGACCGAGGCCGCGCTGGAGCGCATCGCCGCCGTCGACGGACGGCTGAACAGCTACCAGACCGTCATGGCCGACCAGGCGCGCGCCGAGGCGGCCGCCCGCGAGACCGAGCTGAAGCGCGGCGTGAGGCGCGGGCCGCTGCACGGCGTGCCGATCGCGGTGAAGGACCTCTGCACCACGCATGACGCGCCCACGGCGGCGGGCATGAAGATCCACGAGGACCACCGCACCGACACCGACTGCACCGTGGTCGCGCGGCTGCGCCAGGCGGGGGCGGTCCTGCTCGGCAAGCTGGCGATGACCGAAGGGGCCTTCGCCGGGCACCATCCGGCGATGCCGACGCCGCTGAACCCTTGGAACGAGTCGGTCTGGACGGGCGTGTCCTCCTCCGGGTCGGGCGCGGCGACGGCGGCGGGGCTCTGCTACGGCTCGCTCGGCTCCGACACCGGCGGGTCGATCCGCTTCCCCTCGCATTCCTGCGGGGTGACGGGGCTGAAGCCGACCTGGGGGCGGATCAGCCGCGCCGGCGTGTTCCGGCTGGCGGATTCGCTCGACCATGTCGGGCCGATGTGCCGCACGGCCGAGGACTGCGCGGCGATGTTCGCGGCGATCGCGGGGCCGGATCCGCGCGATCCGACGGCGGCGAGCGTGCCGGTCTCGGACTACGTCGGGGCCTGCGGGGCGCCGGTGCGGGGGCTGCGCCTCGGCGTCGACCGCGCGGCGCTGGCGGATCTCGACGCGGAGACCGGCGCGGCGATGGAGGCGGCGCTGTCGGCGCTCTCGGCGCTGGGGCTGCGGATCGTCGAGGTCTCCCAGCCCGATCAGGACGGGCTGATGGACGCCTGGAACGCCATCTGCGGGACCGAGACGCTGGTGGCGCACGCCGAGACCTGGCCCTCGCGCAAGGGCGAGTACGGGCCGGTGCTGGCCGGGTTCCTCGAGGCGTCCGAGAAGGTCTCGGGCACGGATCTCGCGGCGGCGATGCATCGCCGGCTGGTCTGGGAGGGCGGCTTCGAGAAGACCATGCAGGACGTCGACATGCTGTTCCTGCCGGTGCTGGGGCGCGTCACCTACGACATGGACTCCTGGAACGCCTATCTCGCCGGCGAGGGCGGGGACGACGGGATCGGCGATCTGGTCAAGCACACCGCGCCGACGGACATGACCGGAAGCCCGGCGATGTGCCTGCCGGCGGGCTTCGACAAGCGCGGCGCGCCGATCGGCTGCCAGCTGATCGGCCATCACTTCGACGAGGCGACGCTGCTCTCGGTCGGCCACGCCTTCCAGAGCGTGACCGAGCACCACGCCGCGCGGCCCGACCTGACGCCGTTCCGGGCCTGATCGCCCGCCCGACGATCGCCTCCCGTCGCGATCGTCGGGCGCCCGCGCCGCCGCGCCGGCCGTTCGGCCGAGGCCGGGGCGCGGCAGGAGCCTCAGCCCTCCAGCGGCGCCGTCCGCTCGGGGGGCCAGGCGAGGACCAGCCGGTCGCCGGGGGCGGCGGCCGGCCCCTCGCCGCCCTTGGTGAGGGCGGCGAGGGCGAGGTCGCCGCGGCGGAGGCGATGCGTCGCCGTGGGGCCGGAGAAGATCGAGACCTCGAGCTCCGCTTCCAGCGCGTTCCAGCCCTCGGGGACCGGGTCCTCGAGACGGAGGAGGGTGACGTCCTCGGGACGGATCGCGGCGAGCCGGGCGCCGGGCGCGGCGTCGGTCCAGCCGATGCGGGCGCCGTCGGCAAGCGTCAGGCCGCCGGCCTCCGGCGTCCCCTCGAACACCGTCGCCTCGCCGAGGAAGCGCGCGGCCCAGGCGGTGCGCGGGCGGCGATAGACCTCGCGCGGCGGACCCTCCTGCACCAGCCGGCCGTCGCGGAGGAGGCCGATGCGGTCCGAGAGGGTCAGCGCCTCCTCCTGGTCGTGGGTGACGAAGAGGGTGGTGACGCCGGCCTCCCGCTGGATGCGGCGAAGCTCCACCTGCATCTCGGCCCGCAGCGCCCGGTCGAGCGCCGAGAGCGGCTCGTCCAGCAGCAGCGCGCGGGGGCGGATGGCGAGCGCGCGCGCGAGGGCGACGCGCTGGCGCTGGCCGCCGGAGAGGGCATGCGGGCGACGCCCGGCGAGCCCTTCGAGACGGACGAGGGCGAGCGCCTCCTCCACGCGGCTGCGACGTTCGCGGCGAGGGAGGTTCCGGGCGCGGAGGCCGAAGCCGACGTTCCCGGCGACGCTCATGTTCGGAAAGAGCGCGTAGCTCTGGAACACGACCCCGAGGTCGCGGCGCTCGGGCGGCAGGCTCTCGGCCGCCTCGCCGCCGATCAGGATATGCCCGGCGTCCGCGGTCTCGAACCCCGCGACGAGGCGCAGCAGCGTGGTCTTGCCGCTGCCGGAGGGGCCGAGCAGGCCGTAGAAGCTCCCCTCGGGGACGACGAGGTCCACCGCGTCGGCGGCCGGCGCGCCCGGGCCGAAGCGGCGGCTGACGCCCTCGAGGCGGATCTCGCCGGTCATCGCAGGTCCCCGAAGCGGACGAGGCGCGCCACCAGCAGCAGCAGCGCCATCGAGACGCCGATGACGAGGCTGGAGACGGCGTTGATCTCCGGCGTGAAGCCCTTGCGGATGGCGGCGTAGATCTCGACCGGCAGCGTCGTCTCCCCCGGCGCCTGCAGGAAGTAGCTGATCACGAACTGGTCGAAGCTGACGGCGAAGGCGAAGAGCGCGCCGGCGATCACCCCCGGCGCGAGGAAGGGCAGCGTCACGCTCCGGAACGCCGTCCAGCGCGAGGCGCCGAGCGAGCGCGCCGCCTCCTCCAGCGCCGGATCGAGGGCGCGGAGGCGCGCCGAGACGACGAGCACGACATAGGGGATGGCGAGCGCGACGTGCCCGACGAGGACCGCGCCGTTCCCCCGCCCGATGCCGACGAGGAAGAAGAACACCAGCATCGCGGTGCCGGTGATCAGCCAGGGGACCGCGATGGGCGGGAACAGCAGCGCCTCCAGCACCCGCCGCCCGCGCGGCCCGCGGTGGAGGGCGACGGCGGCGGCCGTGCCGAGGGCGGTGGCGAGCCCCGCGGTCGTCGCCGCGATCCAGATCGAGGTCCAGGCGGCGCGCTGGAGCTGCCGGTTGCCGGCGAGGTCCTCGTACCAGCGCCAGGAGAACTCGAACGGCAGCTGGTAGAAGGGCGAGGCGTTGAGGCTCATCGCCGCCATCACCGCGATGGGAAGGTAGAGGAACAGGAGCACGAGGGCGAGCCAGAGCCGCCCGGCGTTCCTCCAGGCCCGCCCGCTCATCGCGCGGCCCTGACGGCGGGGGCCGAGACGGCGAGCACCGCCAGCACCGCCGCCAGCAGCACGAAGGAGAGCGCCGCGCCGAAGGGCCAGTTGAAGACGGCGGTGAACTGGTCCTCGATCACGGTGCCGAGGAAGGTGCCCTCCCGCCCGCCGAGGATGCGCGGCTCCATGAACGCGCCCGCCACGGGCACGAAGATCAGCGCCGCGCCGGCGGCGACGCCGGGGAGGGAAAGCGGCGCGACGACGCGCAGGAAGGTCAGCCGCCGCGAGGCGCCGAGCGACCGCGCGGCCTCCAAGAGGTCGTCGCCGATGGCGGAGATCGAGAGATAGCCGGTCAGCACGACATAGGGGAGGTAGGCGTGGACGAGGCCGATCACCACGGCCTCCCGCGTGAAGAGGAGCCCGCCCTCCACCTCGAGCGGGGTCAGCCCCTCCACCGCCCGGTCGATCACGCCGTCGCCGCGCAGCAGGATCGCCCAGGAGAACACGCGCACGAGGCCGTTGGACCAGAACGGCAGGATCGTCAGCAGGAACAGCGCCCCGCGCCGGCGCGGGCCGATCACCTTGGCGAGGACGAAGGCCGCGGGCCAGCCGATCACGACGCACCAGAGCGTGACCTCGCCCGCCAGCAGCAGCGAGCGCCGGAGGAGCTCCCGGTAGAGCGGCTTGCCGAGGGCGGCCTCGTACTGGCCGAGGGTCACGGCCCATTCGCGCCCGCCGAAGGGCGTCTCGGTCAGGAAGGACACGCCCAGCATGACGCCGAGCGGCAGGAACACCGCCGCCGTCAGCCAGAGATAGGCGGGCGCGAGCAGCGCGGCGGTCCCCCGCGCCTCCCGCGCCCGGAGGCTCGGCGGCGGCCTCATCGCGGGCGTCCCGGCTCAGAGTCCCGCCTTCAGCTCCTGCCAGAGCTCGAGATACTCGCGCCGGGTCTCCTCGGGGATCGGACCCATGATCTCGATGCGCTCGATCGCCTCGGGGTTTCCGAGGACGATGCGGTTGAAGGCCGCGTCGCCGAGCGCGGCGGCGGCCTCGAGATTGGCCGAGGCGGGAGCGCCGACCTGGGTGTCCCACTGCACGTAGAAGCGCGGGTCGATCATCCAGTCGATGAACTGCCTGGCGGCCTCCACGTTCTCCGAGCCGGCGGGGATCGAGAGGCCGTCGAGCCAGCCGATGGCGCCTTCCTCCGGCACCACGAACGCGACCGGCAGGCCGAAATTGGTGCGCGAGCGGTTGGCCGAACCCGACCAGTAGGTCGCGACCACGAACTCGCCCGAGGCCATGAACTGGTTCCAGTCGTTCTCCGAGGACCAGAGGGTGGCGAGCTGGGGCATCAGCGCCTCCAGCTTGTCGCGGACGGCGTCCATGTCCCCGATGTCGTTGATGCTCTGGCCGGTGGCGAGGGCGGCGAACTGCACCGCCTCGACCGCGTCGTCGCGCCAGCCGACCTCGCCCTTCAGCTCGGGGTCCCAGAACACCTCGAGGCTGGTCGGAGCCTCCTCGAACGCCTGCTCGTGATAGGCGAAGCCGGTGACGCCCCAGACCCAGGGCACGCCGTGCAGCGCGCCGTTCGCGTTCAGCTCCTCGTTGGTGGCCATGTTCGGGGCGAGGTCGTCGACGTTGCGCATCCCCTCGGTGTCGATGGGCCGGATCAGCCCCTCCTCCGCCGCCTGGCGCGTGTAGGCGGAGTTGATCAGGACGACGTCGTAGGCGCCCGGATTGGTGCGCAGCTTGGTGAGCATCTCCTGCTCGGAGTTGAAGTGGTCGTGGACGACCGTGTGGCCGGTGGCGCGCTCGAAGGCCTCCACGGCCCAGGCTTCGTCGGTGCCGTAGCCCTTCCAGTTGAGCACGCGGATCTCGGCCGCGCCGGCGCTCCCGGCGGCGAGGACGGCGGCGAGGGCGACGGGCGCGAGGCGACGGGTCATGGCTGATCTCCCTGGCGTTGCGGGCCGCGGCGGACCCCCCGTGGGGCTCGGGCGTCAGCATCGCACAGATGCGGCGCACGGAAACCCCCCGGCGGCGCGGCGCCTCGCCCCCGCCGGCGCGCGGCCTTCCTCCGGGGGGCTCCCGCGCGGCGCCGCATGCGGGGCATGCGGCGCCGCCATGGGCCCGGCGGCGCGGCGGGGGCCGCCTTCAGCGGC
>JAWLFJ010000107.1:0-13988 GCA_041685625.1 Paracoccaceae bacterium
CCGCGGCGCGGCGACGGGTCCGAAGGACCCCCGCCGCGCCGCCGGGCCCATGGCGGCGGCGCCCCCGCAAGGGGGCGTCGGCGCGCGGGAGCGCACCCTTCGGAGGGGGCTCGGGGCGACCTGGAACGAGAACGGCCGCCCCGGAGGGGGCGGCCGCCGTCGTCACGCCCGAGGGCGGGTCGGGAGGACTTACTCGGACGAGATGATGTCGCCGAACAGCTCCCAGGTGTCGCCGGTGAAGCGCGAGAGCTGCACCGCCTCGATCGGGTAGAAGTCGGTCGGCGAAGTGTTGAGTTCGACGCCCGGAAGCGTCATCGGGGCACGGAAGCCGTTCAGGTTCGCCGCCTGCGCCATGATGTTCTCACGCGAGAGATCGTCCCCCGCCTTCTCGAGCACGTGGATCAGCGTGGCCGATTCCGAGTAGCCCTGGACCGGAAAGGTCGAGGTCTTGTCGCCGTCCGGATACCACTCGTCCATGAAGGCTTCCCACTCGACCTTCTCCGGATGGTCGGCCCACTGCGGGTCGGTCGGGTCCATCAGGAACTGGGCGGTGATCAGGCCCATGGAGGCTTCGAGGCCGGCCGGCTTCAGCACCGAGCCGACCGAGCTCGACACGTTGTTCAGAAGGTGAAGCGGCTCCCAGCCGATCTCGTCCGCCTTCTTGATGGCCTGGGCGGCGAACTTCGGCGTGGTGATGTTGAAGAACACGTTGGCGTCCGAGTCGGCCAGCGAGATCACCTGGGAATCGACGGTCGGATCGGCGACCTCGTAGGGCCGCTCGGAGACGATGAGCTCGTCGGCCTTGTCGCCGAGCCCCTCCTTGAAGCCGCCGAGATAGTCGCGGCCGTAATCGTCGTTCTGGTAGAGGATGCCGATCTTCGCGTCCTCCACGTTGTCCAAGATGTACTGGGCGTAGATCTTCGCCTCGGTGGCATAGTCCGGCTGCCAGCCCATGGTCCACGGATACTCTTCCGGCTGGCCCCACTTCGAGGCGCCGGTGGCCACGAACAGCAGCGGCACCTTGCGCGCGTTGACGTAGCGATGGATCGCCGAGGTGGTCGGCGTGCCGAGCGTGGCGACGATCAGCGCCACCTCGTCCCGCTCGACCAGCTTGCGGGCCTGCTCCACGGTGCGCGGCGGCTGGTAGCCGTCGTCGTAGGAGACGAACTCGATCATGCGGCCGTTCACGCCGCCGTTCGCGTTCACCATCTCCATGTAGGCGGACATCGCCTCGCCGATCTGGCCGTAGGCCGAGGCCGGGCCGGAATACGGCATGATGTTGCCGATCTTGATCGAGTCGTCGGTCACGCCGACGACTGTCTGGGCGGTGGCCGGCGCGGCGGCGACCGCGATGGCCGCCGAGGCGGCCAGCGTGAACCGTCTGAACGTCATTTTTCCTTGGTCCTCCCTGCTGCGAATTGCGTGCGGCGCGGCGTCAGTCGCTGCGCCGCCTGATCCGATCCGCCGCAGCGCGGATCAGTCCCCCGACCCCGTTGGGAGCCAGGTAGATCATCAGGATCAGGAAGATCCCGAAGAAGGCGCCGGAGAGACCCTTGGAGACCTCCTCGGCGTAATTCGGCACGAAGACGATGAAGGCGCCGCCGATCAGCGCGCCCGGCAGCCAGCCGACGCCGCCCACGACCAGGCCGACGAGGAAGCTCACCGAGACGAAGAAGGTGAAGCTGTCCGGCGCGACGAACTTGGTCGAAGCCGCGCCGATGCCGCCGGCGACGCCGACGACCGCGGCGGAGACGCCGAAGGCGACGGTCTTGTAGAAGGCCGCGTTGACGCCCATCGAGCGGGCCGCGATCGGATTGTCGCGGATCGCCATCATCGCCCGTCCGGTGCGGCTGCCGACGAGGTTGGTCAGGATCCAGTAGGTCAGGACAACCACCGCGACGGTGACGAGATAGACCCAGTAGGTGCCGGCGTCGAACTCGTCCACGCCGAAGATCGACTGGACCGGCGCCCAGGAGGGCACCGGCGGCTCGCCGAAGGTCTCCGAGAACAGGTAGATGCCCTGCACGCCGCCGGTCAGCCCCTCCAGCGGGGAGAGCTTCAGGATCTGCGGCGTGGCCACCGCCAGCGCGAAGGTCGCGAGGGCGAGGTAGATGCCCTCGAGCCGGAGCGCCGGAAAGCCGAAGAGGAAGCCGAAGCCGAAGCAGATCAGCGCGGCGAAGGGCAGCGTGGCCAGGAAGCCGAAGCCCCCCATCTCCACCAGGATCGCGGTGGTGTAGGCGCCGATCGCGAAGAATGCGCCGTGGCCGAGGCTGAACTGGCCGTTGAAGCCGGTCAGGAGGTTCAGCCCCATGATCGCGACGGCGTAGGTCAGCACCTTCGTCATCTGGAAGACGAAGAAGCCCTCGGTGAAGAACGGCAGCGCGAGCAGCGCCGCCAGCGTCAGCGCCAGCCCCACGTTGCCCATGGAAAGCAGCGGGGTGCGTGGCTCGGCCACGTCGACGGAAGCGGGCAGGGAGGCTCTTTTCGCGAGCGATGCGTCGTCGGTCGTCGCCATGGGTTCAGACCCTCTGCACGATGCGCCGGCCCAGCAGGCCCGCGGGCTTGAAGACGAGGACGCCGACGATGAGGGCCAGCGCGATGGTGAGCTTGAGCTCCCCGCCGATCACGGGGATGTAGGTTCCGGCGAGGTTCTCCACGATGCCGACGATGAAGCCGCCCAGCACCGCCCCCGGCGGCGAGGTCAGCCCGCCGAGCACCGCGCCCGCGAAGCCGTAGAGCAGGATGGTCAGCATCATGTTCGGCTCGAGGAACACCAGCGGCGCGATCAGGATGCCCGCCACGGCGCCGATGGCCGAGGCCATGCCCCAGCCGAGCGCGGTCATGAAGCTGGTGCGGATGCCGACCAGACGCGCCGAGTCCGGGTTCGCCGCCGCCGCGCGCATGGCGAGGCCGATGCGCGTGTAGGCGAAGAACAGGAACAGCAGCACCAGCACCACCAGCGTGATGGCGATCATTCCGGCCTGGTGGTTGGAGATCAGGTTCGAGCCGAGGAACCGTCCCGGCGGGAAGGGCGAGGGGACGGTCTTGATCGAGAAGTCCCAGATGAAGCCCATCGCCGAGTTGAAGATCGAGTAGAGCGCGATGAACACCACGATATGCGTCAGCACCGGCGCGTGCTCGATCGGCTTGAACACGATCCGCTCGACGGCGAAGCCGCCCACGAAGCTGATCGCGATCGCCAGGGGGAACACCGCCAGATACGGCAGCCCGTAGGCGAGCAGCGTCCAGGCGATGAAGGTCGAGAAGGTCGCCATCTCGCCTTGCGCGAAGTTCAGATGGTGGATCGCCTGGTAGATCATCACCACGGCGAGCGCCATGCAGGCGTAGATGCCGCCGGTCGCGATGCCGCCGACGACCTGCTGGAGGAAGAGCTCCATCGGGGTCTTCTCCTCAGTAGCCGAGATAGGAGGCGCGGATGCTCTCGTCTTCGCGGATCGCCTTCGCCTCGCCGGAGATCACGATGTTTCCGGTCTCGATGAGGTAGGCATGGTCCGCGAGTTCGAGCGCGAGGGAGGCGTTCTGCTCCACGATCATCATGGAGACGCCCGCCTCCCGCTTGACGTCCGCGAGGATGTCGAAGATCTGCCGCACGATCATCGGCGCGAGGCCGAAGCTCGGCTCGTCGAGCAGCATCAGCTTCGGGCGAAGCATCAGCGCGCGGGCGATGGCGAGCATCTGCTGCTCGCCCCCCGAGAGGGTGCCGGCCTGCTGGTTGCGACGCTCCTTGAGGCGGGGGAAGAAGCCGTAGGCGCGCTCGATGTCGGCCTTGATGTCGGCGTTGTTCGGCCGGGTCATGGCGCCGAGATGGAGGTTCTCCTCCGTCGTCAGCGAGCCGAAGGTGCCGCGCCCCTCGGGGACGTGCGCGACGCCGAGGGCGACGATCGACTCCGTCGCCATCTTCGAGATGTCCTTGCCGTCGAACTCGATCGTCCCCTTGCGGCGGAGCATGCCGCAGATGGCGCGCAGCGTCGTGGTCTTGCCGGCGCCGTTGGCCCCGAGCAGGGCCGTGACGCCGCCGCGCTCGACCGAGAAGTCGATGCCGCGCAGAACGGTGAGCTGTCCGTAGGAGGCCTCGAGGCCCTTCACGTCGAGGATGGCGCTCAATGCGTCTCTCCCAGATAGGCGTGGATCACCTCGGGGTCCTTCTGAACGACCTCGGGCGTGCCCTCGGCGATCTTCTTGCCGAAGTTCAGCACCACCACACGATCGGAGACGGACATCACCAGGCTCATGTGATGCTCGACCAGCAGCACGGTCACGCCGCGCTCGTCGCGCATCTTGCGGATCAGGACGCCGAGCTCCTCGACCTCGTCGTGGTTGAGGCCGCCGGCGGGCTCGTCGAGCAGGATGATGGCGGGATCGGTCGCGAGCGCGCGCGCCAGCTCGACCCGCTTCTGCCAGCCGAAGGGCAGGCCGGCCACCGGCTTGTCGGCGACCTCGCCGAGGTCGAGCCAGCGGATCAGGTCCTCCACCACGGCGTCGACCTTGCGCGCCTCGGCCCGCACCCAGGGCAGGCGCAGCATGTCCGAGATCGGCTCCGAGCGGCTCGCGGAATGGGCGCCGACGCGGATGTTGTCGCGCACCGAGAGCTTGGCGAAGGCGGCCACGTTCTGGAAGGTGCGCCCGATGCCGAGGCCGGCGATGGCGTGCGCGGGCTTGTCCAGGATGCTCTCGCCCCGGAAGGCGACGTCGCCGGCGCTGGGCGTGTAGAGCCGCGAGAGGCAGTTGAACAGCGTCGTCTTGCCGGCGCCGTTCGGCCCGATGAGGCCGAGGATCTCGCCCTCCCGGATCTCGAAGCTGACGCCGTCGAGCGCCACGATGCCGCCGAAGCGCACGGTGACGCCGCGCACGTCGATGGTCGGCGCGCGTGCGCCCGTCCGGGCGGCGGCGATGGGTTCGGCCGCGGTCATGCGCGGCCTCCTGCGAAACGTCTATGGGGTCTGCGGCGCGCTTCGCGCGCGCCCCCGGCATGAGGGCCCGTCACGTCGTCCTCCCTGTCAGATGCGTCTTCCGCGCCTTCGTTGCGTTCGTTGCTGTCGGAAAAGACCGGATTCCACGGCGCCAATCAAGCGTTTGTTTTTCTCGGCAGGGCCGAGACCAGCGCCGCGGTGGCGACGGCGGCCCCGCCGGCGATCAAAACGCCGTGCGAGAGCCCGGTCTCTCCGCCGCCCGGCATCGCGAGGCTGAGGCCCGCGAAGAACAGAAGGACGCGACGCAGTGCCGCGGCGGGGCCCGCGCCGAGATCGCCCACCAGCGGCGCGAAGCCCTGCAGCGCCGAGCCGATGCACCAGACGCCGACCAGCGCGGTGCTCAGCGCCAGCGCGACCTCCCAGGCGGGGGCCTGTCCGACGAGGGCGGGGTTCAGCACGAAGAGGAACGGGGCGATGTAGATCACGCCGCCGAGCTTCATCGCCTCGAACCCCGTCCGCATGGAGCCCGAACCCGCCATCGTCGCCGCGGCGAAGGCGCCGAGGGCGACGGGCGGCGTGATGAAGCTGACCATGCCCCAATAGAGGATGAAGAGATGCACGGCGAGCTGGTTGAGCCCCGCCTGCTCCAGCGCCGGCGCCAGCACCACGGCGAGGAAGACGTAGCAGGCCGTCACCGTCATCCCCATGCCGAAGACGAAGGCGGTGAGCGCGCCCATGGCGAGCAGCGCGTAGACGTTGTCTCCGGCGAGGAAGATCAGCTCGTTGACCAGCGTGCCCGCGAGGCCGGTGGCCGAGAAGGCGCCGACGATGAGGCCGACGCCGAGCAGCACCGCCGTCAGCTCCGCCAGCGCGCGGCCGACCGAGACGAAGAGGCTCCCGAAGCTGCGCCAGGAGAAGCGCCGGCTCGGCAGGAGCTGGTTGATCACGAGCAGGAGGCCCGTCGCGTAGAACGGCGCGAGCGTGTCCTGACGCAGGCCGACCATCAGGTAGATCAGCACGGCGAAGACCAGGATGTAGGGCCAGCCCTCGGCGAAGGCCTCGCGCAGCGTCGGCGCCTCGCCCGGCGCGAGGCCCTTGAGGCCGCGGCGCGCCGCATAGGCGTCGATCTGCGCGAAGAGGCCGAAATAGAACAGGATCGAGGGGATCGCCGCCGCCATCGCGATCTCGACGTAGGGGCGCGAGAGGAAGGAGGCCATCACGAAGGCGGTGGCGCCCATGATCGGGGGCATCAGCACGCCGCCGGTGGAGGCGCAGGCCTCCGTCGCCGCGGCGTAGCGGCTGGAGAAGCCGGTGCGCTTCATCGCCGGGATCGAGACCGCGCCCGTGGTCAGCACGTTGGAGATGACCGAGCCCGACATCGAGCCCATGAAGCCGGAGGCGAAGATCGCGACCTTCGCCGCCCCGCCGCGGAAATTGCCGACGAGCGCGAGCGCGAGATCGTTGAAGAACTTTCCGCCGCCGGTCTGCTGCAGCACCGCGCCGAACACGATGAAGCCGATCACGAGGTTGCCGAAGGCCCGCATCGGGATGCCGAAGGAGCTCTCGGACGAGATCATGTGATAGGGCGCGAGGTCCCAGAACGGCGACTGGAAGCCCGAGAGCGGGTCCGGAATCCGGTCCGCCACCGTGGGATAGAGCGAGAACAGGACGACGATGATGAAGAGCGTCAGGCCGCCCGCCCGGCGCGTCGCCTCCAGGACCAGGAGATAGAGAACGATGGAGACCCAGCGCGCCTCCTCGGGCGCGGCGAACTCCCAGCCCATCATCAGCGAGGTCTCGGCCGTCAAGGCGAAGTAGCCGGCCGAGACCAGCGAGAGCGCGGCGAGCAGCCAGTCGACGAGCCCCGCGCCCTGCGTCCGGCGCAGCGGAAACGAGATGAAGGCGGCGCCGAGGAAGATGCCGGCCAGGATGTAGAGATAGCGCCCTTCCAGAAGCACCGCGCCGAACGGCCGGCCCCAGCCGAAGAGCTGGTAGGCGGCGAGTCCCACGCCGAACGCGGTGGCGAGGCCGACCACGGTCCTGCCGGTGCGGGAGAGGGGGGCCGGCTTCACCTCGATCGAGGGGTCGATCGCGGGGGCGGCGTCCTTGGGAGAGGAGGTCATCGGCATGCCTCGGCGGGAGCGTGCGGCGCTCCGTATGCGGACCGCGCCCCGGCGGGGGGCTCGGGGCGCGGAACTGAACGAATGTGGCGCGGTCCGCCGCGTGGCGGACCGCGGGGATCAGGCGCGGCTCAGAACACCACCCGGAAACCGCCGGCCTCGAGCGCGTCCTTGCGCTTTTCGGTCCAGGCGGCCTCCCAGTCGTCGGGGTTCTCGGCCTTCAGCTCCTCCCAGGCGGCGGCGAGCGCCTCCTGCCGGGCGATGAGCATGTCGTTGTGCTCCTGCGCCTCCTCGGTCCAGGCGCCGGCCTCCTCGAAGTAGCGGATGGCGCCCTCGTGATAGGGGGCGACCCAGGTGAAGTTCTGCTTGTCGAGCGCCCAGCCCGAGATCCCGGGGGCGTCGCCGTCGTATTCCGGGAACAGGTCCACCATCGCCTTCGTCATGTTGTAGACGAGCTCGTCGTCCTGGTCGGCCATCGCGATGAGGACGGGGTAGGCGTAGCCGGCGGTCGGCGTGCCGTCGGTGCCGTCGATGTTGGCCCCGACCGTCGCCGTCATCGGCGAGAAGAAGGGCGCGATCTCCTGCATCCGCTCGAGGCCCTCCTCGTTGTCCGGGTCGATCGGCGGCCAGACCAGGCCGCGGGGGGCGGAGGCGGCCTCGTAGGTCATGCCGGAGTTGGTGGAGGCGAACACGGCGTCGACGTCGTCGTTGACCAGGCCGTTCCAGCTGTCGCCGAAGCCGCCGAACTCCACCCGCTTGACGTCGTCCCAGGTCAGCCCGCCATAGGCGAGATAGGCGGTCACGTTGACGTTGAGCGCCGGGGCGCCGAGCACCCAGGCGACGCGCTTGCCTTCGAGATCGGAGTACTCCTCCACCCCGATGTCGCCCGCGACGCCGACCGCGAGGCCCACGGAGCCGCCGTTGTTGGCGAGCAGCACGCGCACCGGCTGCGGGCCCCAGTTGGGCTGGCCGAACTCGAACACGCCCTCCTGAGCCATGAAGGAGCCGCCGACGCCGGTGGCCGAGAAGTCCACGCGGCCCTGGCGCAGCGGCTCGGAGCGCGCGACGTCGTTCTTGCCGGGCAGCACGCGCAGGTTCACGCCGGCGGCGTTCTTCAGCGCCGAGCCGATGGCGACCGCCTGGTTGTAGCCGGCCGAACCGGTGTCGTAGGCGGTCCACGAGAGCTGGCCGGGCAGATCGAGGTCCTGCGCGGCGGCGGGCGCGGCGACCGCCGCGGCGAGGGCGAAGGGGGCGATGTGGCGAAGGGGTCTCATGAATAGCGTCTCCCTGTTTCGGCGCATGACCGCGCCATTCGTTGTTGCAACGGAAACTCCCCGAGTCCTAAGTCCCCGTCAACCCGGCGAGCGACCGGGGGACGTTACGGAACGGGGAGGAACGGCATGGCTCGGGCGGCGGATCTTCTGGCGGAGTGCCTTGCAGCGCAGGGGTTCGATCGGCTGTTCTGCGTGCCGGGCGAGAGTTATCTCGCGCTGCTCGACGCGCTGATCGGCTCCTCGGTCGAGACCGTGGTCTGCCGGCACGAGGGCGGCGCGGGGCTGATGGCGGTCGCCGACGCGAAGCTCACCGGACGCCCCGGCCTCTGCGCCGCGAGCCGCGGGCCGGGGGCGACGAACCTCTCCATCGCGCTGCATCTGGCGGAGCAGGACGCCGTGCCGCTGGTCGCGCTGATCGGGCAGGTGGCGCGCTGGGAGCGCGGCCTCGGCGCCTTCCAGGAGGTCGACTACGGTCGCTTCTTCGGCGAGATGGCGAAGGGCGTCTGGGAGGTGAACGACGCCGACCGCCTGCCGGAGACGCTGGCGCGGGCGGTTCGGCTGTCGATGAGCGGCACGCCCGGGCCGGTGGTGATCGCGCTGCCGGAGGACATGCTGTCCGACGAGACCGAGGCGCGGGCGATGGGGCCGCTGCCCGTCGCCTCGGCCCCGCCGGGGGCGGAGGCGGTGGACCGCGCCGCCGCGATGCTCGCGAAGGCCGAGCGGCCGCTGCTGATCGCGGGTTCGGGCTGCGCCTCGCCCCAGGGGCGGGAGGCGCTGGCGCGTGCGGCGGAGGCGCATGGCCTGCCGACGGCGCTGACCTTCAAGCAGCAGCACATCTTCGACAACGCCTCGCCGCTCTATGCCGGGCATCTCGGCTTCAAGATCCCCCCGGCTCAGGTGAAGGCGCTGGCCGAGGCGGACCTGATCCTCGCCGTCGGCACGCGGCTGGGCGACACTCCGACGCAGGGCTTCACGCTGCCCAAGGCGCCCGTGCCGGATCAGCCGCTGATCCACGTGCATCCCGACCCGGATCTGATCGGCGCGGTGTTCCGCACGGAACTCGGCGTCGCGGCGGACCCTGCGGCCTTCCTCGCGGCGCTCGCCGGGCGCAACGCCGAGGTGACGGAGGCGCGACGCGCGTGGTCGGGCCGGCTCAACGAGACCGCCCGGCGGATCATGGACCGGCCGCCGCAGCCGCGTCCCGACGGGGTCGAGTTCGGCTGGATGGTCAAGGCGCTGGCGGAGCGGGCGCCTCGGGATGCGATCCTGACCATGGATGCGGGCAACTTCTCGGGCTGGATCCACTGCCATTGGCCGTGGGACGGCACGCAGCAGTCGATCGGCGCGGCCGGCGGGGCGATGGGCCTCGGCGTGCCGGGGGCGGTCGCGGCGGCGCTGCGCGAGCCCGGGCGCAAGGTGATCGGCTTCACCGGCGACGGCGGCGTCCTGATGACCGGCTCGGAGCTCGCGACGGCCGTGGCGATGGGAGCGAAGCCGGTGATCGTGATCTCCGACAACGGCACCTACGGGACGATCCGGCTGCATCAGGAGAAGGCGTATCCGGGCCGGGTGCACGGCACCGCGCTCGCCAATCCCGACTTCGCCGCCTGGGCGCGGAGCTTCGGCGCGCTGGGCGTCACGGTCGAGACGCCCGAGGAGGCGGGGCCGGCGGCGGAGGCGGCGCTCGCCCATGACGGGCCTGTGGTGATCCACGTGAAGGCATCGGCCGAGGCGATCTCGCCCTTCGCCACCATCGAGGAGCTGCGGGCATGAGCGGGCTCGGCGATCTGCTCTCGCCCGAGGTGGTGGCGGTCGTCGGGGCCTCCGACGACCCGGTGAGGATCGGCGGACGGCCGATCAAGTACATGAAGGAATTCGGTTTCTCCGGCCGTATCGTGCCGGTGAATCCGAAGCGCGAGACGGTCCAGGGGCTGCGCGCCTTCCCCTCGGTCGCCGATATCGAGGGCCGCATCGACTTCGCGCTGCTGGCGACCCCGGCGCCGACCGTGCCGGGCGCGATCCGGGACGCCGCGGCGAAGGGCGCCAAGGCGGTGATGGTGTTCTCCTCCGGCTTCCGCGAGGCGGGGGAGGAGGGCGCGGCGCTGGAGGACGCGGCGCTCGCCGCGGCGCGGGAGACCGGTGTGCGGCTGATCGGGCCCAACTGCCTCGGCGGGTTCAACGCGGGGACGGGGTTCACGCCCTGCTTCTCGGCCACCTTGGAGCGGGGGCGGCCGGAGACGGGCGGGCTCGGAATCGCCAGCCAGTCGGGGGCTTACGGCAGCCACATCTATTTCCTCGCCCGCAAGCGCGGGATCGGGACGCGGTATCTGCTGACCACCGGCAACGAGGCGGACGTGACCGTCGCCGAGACCATCGGGCTGATGGCGGAGGACGAGGACGTGCACTGCATCCTCGCCTATTGCGAGGGGGTGAAGGACGGCGAGCGTCTGGTCGCGAGCCTCGAGACGGCGCGGGCCGCGAGAAAGCCGGTCGTCATGATGAAGGTGGGCCGCTCGGAGGTCGGGGCCGCGGCGGCGGCCTCGCACACCGCCTCGCTGGCGGGCGAGGACGCGGTCTACGACGCGGTGCTTCGCCAGTTCGGGGCGTGGCGCGCGCGGACCACGGAGGAGGCGCTCGACATCGCCTATGCGGCGCGGCCGCGGCTCTATCCCGTCGGGCGGCGGGTCGGGATCGTCACGATCTCCGGCGGGGCGGGGGTGCTGATGGCGGACGCGGCGGAGGCCGAGGGGCTCGACGTCGCGCCGATGCCGGAGGACGCGCAGGCGGCGCTGAAGGCGCGGGTGCCCTTCGCGGCGCCGCGCAACCCGGTGGACGTGACCGCCCAGAGCTTCAACGACATGGGCATCATCACCGACTTCATCCGCACCATGATGGAGCGGGGGGCGTACGACTCCATCGTCGCCTTCTGGACCACGGTGGCGGGGAGCGCCTCCAATGCCGCGCCGCTGCGGGCGGCGATGGCGGAGGGGTTGAAGGGGCATGAGGACGCCCTCGTGATCCAGTCGCTGGTGGCGGATCCGGAGATCGTGGCGAGCTACGAGGCGGACGGGTTCCCGGTGTTCGAGGACCCCTCGCGCGCCGTGGCGGCGCTGGGCGCGCTGACGCGGTTCGGGGAGGGGTTCGCGAAGGGCGCCGACGCGGCGCCGGCGGTTCCGGCGGCGCGGGGGCTGCCGGACGGCGCCCTGGGCGAGCGGGAGGCGCGGGCGGTGCTGGCGGCGGCCGGGCTGCCGATGGCCGAGGACGTGCTGGCGAAGGACGCCGGGGAGGCCGCGGCGGCGGCGGCGCGGTTCGGGACGGTGGCGATCAAGGTCGCCTCGGCCGACATCCTGCACAAGACGGAGGCCGGGGGCGTCGCGCTCGGCGTGCCGGCGGAGCGGGCCGGGGACGTGTTTTCCGCGATGATGCGGACGGTGGCGGAGCGGGCGCCGGGGGCGGCGGTGGAGGGCGCGCTGGTGTCTCCGATGCTGCCGGAGGGGGTGGACCTGATCCTCGGCGCGAAGCGCGACCCGGTGTTCGGGCCGGTGGTGATGGTCGGCCTCGGCGGGATCTTCACCGAGGTGCTGCGCGACGTGGCGTTCCGCAAGGCGCCGGTCTCGCCCGCCGTGGCGGAGGAGATGCTGAGGGAGCTCAAGGGGTTCGCGCTGCTGGACGGGGCGCGGGGCGCGCCGCCCTGCGACGTGGGCGCGGCGGCGGCGGCGGTCTCGGCGCTGTCGGTGTTCGCGGCGGCGGAGGACGCGGTCGAGAGCGTCGAGGTGAACCCGATGCGGGTGTTCCCGGGCGGCGCGCCGGCAGCGTGCCTCGGCCTCGACGCGCTCATCGAGCGGGGCTGAACGGCGCCGCAGTCGTGCCGCGATCGTCGGCCTTTCGTACCGACGCCGTCGGCGTTTCGCCTGACTTCCGTCGGCGTCCGATCGGCCGTCGGTCGGCCTTTCGGGCGCCGCCGGTGCGCCCGCCGTCGGCCTCCGGTGCGCCGCGCGTCGGGCGTTCGTGCGCACCCCGTCGGGACGTGGGGAACCGCGGGTGTGCCGGAACGGGACGGTCCGGGGCGGAGCATGGCGGCCTTCGGCGAAAGGGGCGGGACGCGGCGAGTCGCGGGGCGCGCATGAGACCGGGGAAAGCTTGACGCCGGGTTGCCCCCGGACCCGCGACGCGGCGCGCGGGGACCGCCGCGGGACGCTGGCGGCGGCCGGCGGAGGCGGCTAGGCTCCGACCGGTTTCGAAGGGTGCAAAGGGGAGCCAGGCGCCGTGGACATCGATCCGCTAGACTATCTGACCGGCGGTCAGATCCTGCTGATCGCGCTGGCGGTCTTCCTGTTCGTCACCATCCTGTTCGGCGTGCGCATCGTGCCGCAGTCGGAGGAGCACGTGGTCAAGCGCCTCGGGCGGTTCAGCCGGGTGCTGAAGCCGGGCGTCAACCTGATCGTGCCCTATCTCGACGTGGTGCACGCCCGGATCAGCGTGGCGGACCAGGTGATCTCCGACGTCCGGCTCGACGTGGTGAGCCGAGACAACGTGGTGTTCTCGATCGAGCTGCTGACGGTGTTCCGGATCGTGAAGCCGGAACTCGCGGTGTTCCGCGTCGACGACGTGCGCAACCTCGTGATCGGGCTGGTGAAGTCGCTGGTGCGCGCGGAGATCGGCAAGGTCGAGCTCGACCAGGTGCAGCAGGACCGCGAGAGCCTGAACGAGGCGATCCGCCTGGCGCTCGGCGCGGCGGCGGACGACTACGGCATCGTCATCTCCCGCTCCGAGATCACCGACGTGCAGCTGACGCCCGAGACGCAGCGCGCGATGGCCGAGGTGCTGCAGGCCGAACGCACGCGCCGCGCCACGATCACGCGGGCCGAGGGCGACAAGCGCGCGGTGGAGCTGGCCGCCGAGGCGGCGCTGTTCCAGCAGCAGCGCGAGGCCGAGGGGCTGCGGGTGACGGCGGACGCCACCGCCTATTCGAACCGCGCGATCAGCGAGGCGATCGCGGCCGGCGGGCTCGACGCGGCGCGCTTCCAGATCGCGGAGCTGCAGATCGAGGCGTTCCGCAGGCTGGCCGAGAGCCAGAACGCCAAGCTGATCGTGCTGCCGGGCGACGCGACCGACGGCTTCACGCGGGCGGCGGCGATCCTCGAGGACGGGGGCAAGCCGTGAGCGGGCTGTTCTGGGATCCGCTGGTCTGGCTCGCCGCGGCGCTGCTGCTGATGGCGGCGGAGGCGCTGGCGGCGGGGTTCTTCCTGCTCGGCTTCGGGATCGGGGCCGGGCTGACGGCGGGGGCGCTGTTCTTCGCTGAGCCGTGGATCCGGTCCCTGCCGGAGCCGACGCTGATGCTGGCGAGCGGCTGGATCGCGGCCTCCCTGGTCGCCTGGGTGGTCCTCTGGGCGCTGTTCGGCCGGCGCAGCGACCGGCGCGGGGGGGACGACGTCAACGATTTCCGCAACAGCGGCTGAGCGAAGGGGGGCGATCATGGCGGTGGTGCTGATCACCGGGGCGACGCGGGGCATCGGCTTCGGCTGCGCCAGGGTGTGTCTGGCGCGGGGCTGGGACGTGGCGGTCGCCGGCAGCGAGAGCGGGCGCGCGGTGCGGGCGGCCGAAGCGCTGGCGGACGCGGACGGCGGCGGCCGGGTGATGGGGCTGGCGCTGCCGGTGCAGTC
>JAWLFJ010000224.1:0-3337 GCA_041685625.1 Paracoccaceae bacterium
CCCGCCCGCCGCGCCGCCGCGCCCCGGGTCGGGCGGCGGCGGGGGGGGGGGGTGGGCGCCGCCGCCCGGACCGGGGCGCGGCGGCGCTCAGCCCTTCATCGCCGCGGCGAACCGTTCGAACAGGTAGTGCGAATCCTGCGGCCCCGGGCTCGCCTCGGGATGGTGCTGCACCGAGAACACCGGCCGCCCCTCCATCGCGATCCCGCAGTTCGACCCGTCGAACAGCGAGACGTGCGTCTCGCGCACGCCCGCGGGCAGGGTCTGCGCGTCCACCGAAAAGCCGTGGTTCATCGAGGTGATCTCCACCTTGCCGGTGGTCAGGTCCTTTACCGGGTGGTTCGCCCCGTGATGCCCGTGGCTCATCTTCACCGTCTTCGCGCCGAGCGCGAGCGCCAGCATCTGATGGCCGAGGCAGATGCCGAACATCGGCAGCCCCTTCGCCATCACGCCCTCGATCATCGGCACGGCGTATTCCCCCGTCGCCGCCGGATCGCCCGGCCCGTTGGAGAGGAACACGCCCGCCGGATCCAGCGCCAGCACGTCCTCCGCCGTCGCCGTCGCCGGCAGCACCGTCACCTCGCAGCCCGCGCTGGCGAGGCAGCGCAGGATGTTCCGCTTGGCGCCGTAGTCCACCGCCACGACCCGCGGCCCCGGCGCCTCGCGCCGCCCGAAGCCGTCCGGCCAGGCCCAGCGCGTCTCGTCCCAGCGGTAGCTCTGCGCGCAGGTCACGCCCTTGGCGAGGTCGGCGCCGACGAGCCCCGGAAAGCCCCGCGCCTTCTCCACCAGCGCCGCCGGGTCGAGCTTGCCGTCCGCCCGGTGCGCCAGCGCGACATGCGGCGCGCCCCCGAGGCGGATCGCCCGGGTCAGCCGCCGCGTGTCCACCCCGCCGATCCCGATGCGCCCGCGCCGCGCCAGCCAGGGCGAAAGTCCCTCCGCCGCCCGCCAGTTCGAGGGCGCCGTCGGATCCCACCGCGTCACGAGGCCGAGCGCGACCGGATCCGCCGTCTCCTCGTCCTCGGGATTCACGCCGACATTGCCGACATGCGGGAAGGTGAAGGTCACCACCTGACCGGCATAGGAGGGGTCGGTGAGGATCTCCTGATACCCGGTCATCGAGGTGTTGAAGCAGAGCTCGGCCGTCGCCTCGCCCTCGGCGCCGAAGCCGCGGCCGAAGAACACCTGCCCGTCGGCGAAGGCGAGGCAGGCCGTCGCCCCCTCGGGCACGGGCAGATCGGCGGCTGGACGGCGCGTGGCGGCGGCGAGGCTGGACATCGCGGAAGCTCCTGGAATGAGTCGCGCGAACCTATGGAGACGCGGTCATTCCGTCAATTCGAGGGCGCCCCCGCCCGCGTCAAGGGATTCGGCCGCAATGAAAACAGCGGCTTGCCGAAAATTCGCCCGATTGGCCAAAGCCGCGTTCCGGTGTAGGTTCTCCGCCGCATCAGCCGTCACGGGATCCCGAAGCCCATGCGACAGCGCCTATCCGCCGAAATCGACGCCGCGAGGGCCGGCCAGGACGCCGCGCGCCTCTGCACGCTGCGTCTGATGAAAGCCGCCATCGACGACCGCGAGCGCGCGCTGCGCGAACGCGACGAGGAGGCCGCCAGCCTCGGCGACGCCGAGATCACGGAAATTCTCGCCACCATGATCCGTCAGCGCGAGGAGAGCGTGCGCGGCTACGAGGAAGCCGGGCGCCTCGAACTCGCCGAGCAGGAGCGCCGCGAGGCGGACGTCATCCGCGAGTTCCTGCCCAAGCCGCTCTCGGACGACGAGGCCCGCGCCGCCGTGGCCGAGGCCATCGCCACCACCAAGGCCGCGAGCCTGCGCGACATGGGCGCGGTCATGGGACGCCTGAAGCGCCGCTACGCCGGCCGCATGGACTTCTGCAAGGCCGGCGCCCAGATCCGCTCCGTCCTGCGCTGATCCCGGCTTCGCGCCGTGGCGGGCCGGCGCCGGGCGTCCCCGGCGTTCAGCCCCCCCGCGAGTCGACCACCCGACGCGCCTTGCCGGCGGAGCGTTCGACCCCGCCCGGATCGGCCACCTGAACGCCTACGCTGATCCCGATCGCGCCCTTCACCGCCGCCGTGAGCCGCGCCGCCGCCGCCGCGCGGGAGGCGTCGTCGGCATGGTCCGCCGTCGCCTCGACGTGCACGGTCATCGAATCCATCCGCCCCTCGCGCGTCAGCTCGATCTGCCAGTGCGGCGCGAGGCCCTCCACCTTGAGGATCTGCTCCTCCACCTGGCTCGGGAACACGTTGACCCCGCGCAGGATGATCATGTCGTCGGAGCGCCCCGTGACCTTCTCCATCCGCCGCATGCTCCGCGCCGTGCCGGGCAGCAGGCGCGTCAGGTCGCGCGTGCGGTAGCGGATCACCGGCATCGCCTCCTTGGTCAGCGTGGTGAACACCAGCTCGCCCACCTCGCCGTCCGCCACCGGCGCCCCGGTCTCGGGGTCGATCACCTCCGGATAGAAGCAGTCCTCCCAGACGTGCAGCCCGTCCTTGGTCTCGACGCATTCGTTGGCGACGCCCGGCCCCATCACCTCGGAAAGCCCGTAGATGTCGACGGCGTGCATGTCGAAGGCCGCCTCCATCTCCCGCCGCATCGCGTCGGTCCAGGGCTCGGCCCCGAAGATGCCGACCTCGAGCGGGCTCTGCCGCGGGTCGATGCCGCGCGCGCGGTACTCGTCGAGGATCGAGAGGAAATAGGACGGCGTGACCATGATCGTGGTCGGCCGGAAGTCCTCGATCAGCGTCACCTGGCGCTGCGTCATGCCGCCGGAGACCGGGACCACGGTGCAGCCCAGCGCCTCCGCGCCCTGATGCGCGCCGAGGCCGCCGGTGAAGAGGCCGTAGCCGTAGGCGATGTGCACCAGATCGCCGGGCCGCGTGCCCGAGGCCCGCATCGAGCGCGCCACGAGGTTCCCCCAGATCTCGAGATCGCGCTTGGTGTAGCCCACCACCGTCGGCTTGCCCGTGGTGCCCGAGGAGCCGTGGATCCGCGCCACCTTCTCGCGCGGCACGGCGAACATGCCGAAGGGATAGGCGTCGCGCAGGTCCTGCTTGGTGGTGAAGGGGAACTTCGCGATGTCCTCGAGGCGGGTCAGGTCGTCCGGGTGCACCCCGGCCGCCTCGAACTTCTCCCGGTAGGTCGCCACGTTCTCGTAGGCATGCCGCAGGCTCCATTTCAGCCGTTCGAGCTGCAGCGCCGCGATCTCGTCGCGCGAGGCGATCTCGATCGGCTCCAGCGTCTCCCGCGGCGGCGTAAGGTCCTTCATCGCAACGTCCCTCTCCGTTGCGCGGCGCGCCGCCGCGCTCCGCCCCGACCGGCGGCTCCC
>JAWLFJ010000225.1:0-3311 GCA_041685625.1 Paracoccaceae bacterium
GGAAGGGTGCAGGGTCGCGCATCGGCGCCAAGGCCTAGAAGGGCCGCAGCGCCTCGATCAGCGCGTCGCCGGAGAGGCTTTCGCGGAACGGCTCGGGCGCGCCGACCGGGGACCGGTCGGCGAGGTCGCTGGCGACGCCCTGCCGGCCGTCGCGGACGGCGATCCTCACTCGGCGGCCTCGGCCGGGCGCCAGTATGCGGAGGTCCGGTCGCGGCGCACCAGCCACCAGCCGTACTGCTCGGGCCAGTCGGCATAGTCGGCGCCGCCGCCGAGTTCGGCCGCGGCGCGGTGCGGCCACATCGGGTCGGCGAGAAGCTCCCGCCCGAGGGCGATCAGGTCGGCGGCGCCGGCGGCGAGCACCTCCTCGGCCTGGCGGGGATGGGTGATCAGGCCGACGGCCTGGGTCATCAGGCCCGCCTCCTCCCGCACGCGGGCGGCGTAGGGCACCTGCCAGCCGGGCTGGCGCTTGCCGCCGCCGGAGGCGGTGGCGGGGCCGGAGACGCCGCCGGAGGAGCAGTCGATCACGTCGACGCCCACGGTCTTGAGCGCCTTGGCGAGTTCCACCGTGTCGTCGAGGCTCCAGCCGTCGTCCGGGCCGTCGATCGCCGAGGTGCGGAAGAACAGCGGCACGTCGTCCGGCAGGGCGGCGCGGACCGCCTCGCACGCCTCGACGGCGAGGCGCATGCGGCCGTTGCGGTCGCCGCCGTAGCCGTCGTTGCGCTTGTTCACGAGCGGCGAGAGGAAGCTGTGGATCAGGTAGCCGTGGGCGCCGTGGACCTCCACCGCGCGATAGCCGGCGCGGTAGGCGCGGCGCGCGGCCTCGGCGAAGTCCTCGACGAGCTGCGCGATCTCGGCCTCGGTCAGCGGATGCGGCTCGGCGAAGCCGCCGGGGACGGGCTCGGCCGTGGGGCCCACGGGGGTCCAGGGCATGTCGCCGCGGGCGAAGTCGTCGTCGTTCAGCGGGCCGTTGCCGAACCAGGGGCGCTGCATCCCCGACTTGCGGCCGGCATGGCCGAGCTGGATCGCCGGCACGGCGCCGTGGCGGGCGGCGAAGTGGCAGACGGCGGCGTGGCCGTCGATCTGGTCGTCGGTCCAGAGGCCGGCGCAGCCGTGAGTGATGCGCCCGCCCTTCTGCACCGCCGTCGCCTCGGTGAAGATCAGGCCGGCGCCGCCGGTGGCGAAGCGGCCGAGATGCACGAGGTGCCACGCCTCCAGCCGCCCCTCATGCGCCGAATACTGGCACATGGGCGAGACCACGATGCGGTTGCGGAGCGTCTGTCCGCGCAGCTCGAGCGGCTGGAACAGGCGGGGCGTGTCGGTCATGGGGATCCTCCGGCGGGCGGGTTCGGGGCGGAAGGTCGCCCCCCCGCCCGCCGGAGGCAAGAGGGCTCAGAAGCGGAGCGCGACGCCCGCATAGGCCGAGAGGTCCGGCGTGCCGAAGCCGTCGACGGTCTGATACTCCTGATCGAGCAGGTTCTCGGCCCGGACGTAGAGGGTGGCGCGGTCGGTCACCCGCCAGTCGGCCCGGGCGTTCAGGAGGAAGTAGGTCTCCTCCGAGACGCCGAGATTCTGCAGGCCGGTGACGTAGGTGGCCGTCGCGCCGAAGCCGATCCGATCGGTCGCCTGCCAGCGGGCGGAGGCGCCGACCTGATGCTCCGAGGTGAAGGCGACCGGGTTTCCGTCGTCGTCCGAGGCGTCGGTGTAGGTGTAGTTGACGGCGATCTCGAGTCCGTCGATCGGCCTCACGGCGCCTTCGAGTTCGACGCCCTGCGCGGTCGTGGAGACGGTCCCCTGCTGATAGGTGAAGGTGGCGAGGTCGAACACGATGGGGTCGTCCGTCTCGATCCAGAACAGGCCTGCGGAGACGCGGGCGCGGCCGCCCCAGAGGCTCTGCTCGATCCCGGCGTCGGCGCTGACCGAGGTCTCCGCGTCGAGCGCGGCGTTGCCGAAGCCGGGCGCGAAGAGTTCGAAGTTGGTCGGCGCGCGGAAGCCGTTGGCGAGGGAGGCGCGGAGCTTGGTGCCCTCGGCCGGGCGGAAGGCGAGGGTGCCGCGCCCGGTGGTGAAGCCGCCGAATTCGGTGTGCTCGTCGTGCCGGACCGCGGCGGTGACGGTGACGCTCTCGATCGGGTCGAGGGTGAGCTGGGCGAAGGCGCCGGCGATCTCGGAGGCGTCCTCCTGCTGCGTGCCGAAGCCGTCGTCGGTGTCGAGGCTCTCGCGCGTCCAGTCGGCGCCGGCCTGGAGGCCGGCGAAGCCGGCGAGCGGCGTCTCGGCCAGCCATTCGAGCTTGGTGCGCTCGCCGTCGAAGCGCGAGACGACGCCGGCGTCGGTGCTGTCGCGGTCGGAGTCGAAATGCTGCGCCGAGACCTCGTGCTCGATGCCGTAGGTCTCGACGCGGGCGTAGACGCGCCCGGCGAGGGTGGTGGTGTCGGCCCGCTGGTCGCGGCTGCCGTCGGCGATGCCGACGCCGAACACGAACTGGTCGAATTCGGTCTCGGCGTCGACGAAGCGGAAGGCGCCGCCGATCTCGACGCTTTCGGACGGGGCCCAGGCGCCCGAGCCGGAGAGGGTGAGGATGCGCGAGGCGTCGTCCTCGGTGTTGCCGGCGTTCTCGTCGGCGGCGGAGAAGCCGTCGGTGTCGAGCCCGGAGGCGTTGAGGGCGAATTCGCCCGCGTCGTAGCCGCCGGTGACGGAGAGGGCCGCGACGCCCGTGGCGAAGCTGCCGCCTTCGAGCCGGATGTCGGCGCCGGCGCCGTCCTGCCGGGCGCGGCGGGTGCTCACGTCGAGCACGCCGGCCACCGCCTCGCCGCCGTAGAGCGCGGACTGGGAGCCGCGCAGGAGCTCCACCCGCCCGATGTCGAAGGGGGTGAGGACGTTGAGGAGGGCGCCCCCCTGCGGGCCGGCGGGATCCGCGATCTCGATGCCGTCGACGCGGACCTGGAGGTAGCGGCCGGGCAGGCCGCGCACGGTGACGGAGTTCTGCGCGCCCGGCGGCCCGTTGCGGGTGAAGGTGACGCCCGGCAGGCGCTGGAGCGCGTCGTCGAGCGAGAGATCCCCGCCCTCGGCGAGATCCTCCTCGGTGAGCACCGAGACGGCCGAGCCGGAGCGCGCCGCCTCGACCGGCGTGCGGTTGGGCGAGACGAGGACCGGTTCGGCGCGGAGCGGCTCCGACGCGCGGGCCGCCGGAGCGGCGGCGAGCGCGACGACGGGGGCCGCCGCGAGGGCGGCGAGCATGGCGCGGGGCGTCGCCGCGCGGGCGGCGAGCATGGCGTGTGGCGTCGCCGCGCGGGCGGCGAACATGGCGCGGGGCGTCG
>JAWLFJ010000108.1:0-13748 GCA_041685625.1 Paracoccaceae bacterium
CGATGATGTCCTCGAGCCCGCCGATCTCCTCGCCGCCGGAGCCCATCACGTCGGAGTCGAGAGCGCGGTCGGCGCTCCAGCCGTCCGTGGCGGCGGCGGCGCGCCAGTCGGTGATCTCGACCCACGCGGCGTCGTCGGAGTCTTGGGCGAGGGCGGTGGATGCGGTCATGAGCGCGGCGGCGGAAACCGTCGCCAGACGACAGGGAACGGTGCGGATCGCGGTCTTCATGCTGAGCCTCCTTCGATCGGCGCCCGCGGCGCCCGGCCGGGGGCCGGCCCGGGGGCGGCGAGATGACGTCGTGGCGACGTCCGGGCAGCAACGCGGCGCATGGGCCGGCGTTCCGAGGGGCGGAGGGGGTCGATCCCAGCGCGGCGCTCCGCCCGCCGCGGGTCTCCGCGGCCGGGCGTCGCGGTCCCGGCCTCCGGCTTCGGGGTCTCTGGGCGCGGGTCCGTCGTTTCCTTATGTCGAATTTCATTGCCGAAACGGCGGTTTCGTGGATGGATCATGCACGACCGCTTCGGGATGAGGGGTTTCCATGATGTCTCGCATCGTCTTCGCGCCGGCTTTCGCGCTCTGCTTCGTGCTGGCGGGCGGCTCCGGCGCCTCCGCCCTCGGGATCATGTTCGAGACCGACGCGGACGCCGCCTCCGGGGAGGAGCTGGCGTTCGTCACCTATCCGACGCTGCAGAACGCGCTCGACGGCGCCGACGGGGACGAGCGCTTCTCGGCGATCGACGTGGCGCCGGGGTTCGGCAGCCGGGGCGTGACCTGGGACGGCGACGCCTTCGTCGTGATGTTCGAGACCGACGCGGACGCCCTGTCGGGCCGCGAGCTGGCCTTCGTGCGCTACCCGACCCTGCAGGACGTGATCGACGGCGCCGACGGGGACGAGCGCTTCTCGGCGATCGACGTGGCGCCGGGGTTCGGCAGCCGGGGCCTGACCTGGGACGGGAGCCGGTTCCTGCTGATGTTCGAGACCGACGCGGACGCCCTGTCGGGCCGCGAGCTGGCCTTCATCGCCTATCCGACGTGGCAGGACGTGCTCGACGGCAGCAACGGGGACGAACGCTTCTCGGCGATCGACGTGGCGCCGGAGTTCGGCTCGGCCGGCCTCTTCTCGGCGCCGGCGACCGAGAGCGCCGTAGGGGAGGTGCCGCTGCCGGCGACGCTCGGCCCGCTGGGCGCGGCGGCGCTGCTCCTCGGCGCGCTGCGGCGGCGGCGGTCGCGGATCGCCGCCGCGCCTAGCTCTTGAGCGCCGGGGCGGGCGGGGTCAGGGCCTTGCGCGCCGCCGACCGTTCGCGATGCGCGATGTAGGTGGCCGCCGCGACGACGATGCCGCCGCCGAGGATCACATAGGGATCGATCGGCTCGCCGAAGGCGACGATGCCGAGGATGGTGGCCCAGACGAGCTGCAGGAACTGCACCGGCTGGGTCACCGTGATCGGCGCGCACTGGAACGCCTTGGTCATCGACCAGTGCCCCCCCGTCGCGAAGACCGCGGTGAGGCAGAGCCAGCCGACCTCCTCCCAGGTCGGGTCGGACCACTGCAGGATCGCCATGGGCGCCAGCACCAGCGTCACGAACACCGAGAGCAGGCCGACGATGACGGCCGGGTCCTCCTCGCGCGTCAGGCCCTTGGCCATCAGGAAGGAGGCGGCGAAGCAGGGCGCCGCGCCGAGCTGCGCGAGCTGGCCGATCGAGACCTCCTCGAAGCCCGGGCGCAGGATGACCAGCGCGCCGAGGATGCCGGCGGCGACCGCGCCGATGCGGCGCAGCTGCAACCGTTCGCCGAGGAAGATGGCGGCGCCGATGGTCACGAAGATCGGCGCGACGTAGCCGAGCGCGGTGACCTCCGCGATCGGGATGCGGGCCATGGCGTAGAACCAGAGCATCACGCCGAGCCCGTGCACGACGCCGCGCGAGACGTGGAGCTTCATCGCCCCGCGGGTGGGCGGGCGCTTCAGGAGGCGCAGCATCAGCGGCGCCATCAGCACGACGCCGGCGGCGTAGCGGATGAAGGCGGCCTCCACCGCCGGGATCGTGGCGCCGACGTGCCGCACGATGCCGGTGACGCAGACGAAGAGGACGGTGGTCAGCACCATCCAGGCGACGCCGACGCCGACGCGCGGGGCGGGCAGGGGGACGGGGGCGGCCTCAGCCATTGATCGGGCGGTCCTCGCTCCAGTCCCAGGTCCCCTCGTCGCGCTCGCGCACCGCCTGCTTCCAGCCCATCGCCTCGGCCCGCGCCTTGAAGGCGAGCCCTTCGGGCGAGTGGCGGGTGATGCCGTCGAACAGGGTGGCGAGGCGCTGGGTCTCGTTCAGGCCCATCGCCTCGATCGCCTGATTGATCATCATCTTCTGCATGGCGAGCTGGTTGGAGGGGACGGTCGCCATCCGGTGCGCCAGGCGCTCCACCACCGAATCGAGGGCCTCCGACGGGACGGCCTTGAGGACGAGGCCGAGGCGCTCGGCCTCCCGCCCGTCGATGCGGTCGCCGGTGAGAAGCATGCGCTTGGCCTTCTCGGCCCCGAGGCGGTAGACCCACATCGCGGTGGTCGGGCAGCCCCAGACGCGGGCGGGCATGTAGCCGATCTCCGCCGTCTCCTCCATCACGACGAGGTCGCAGCAGAGGGCGATGTCCGAGCCGCCGGCGACGGCGAAGCCGTGGATCCTGCAGATCACCGGCTTGAGCGAGCGCCAGAGGGACATGAAGCGCTGGGTGTTGCGCCACATCATGGCGTAGTCGCGCATCGGGTCCCAGGGCATCTCCTGCGTGACCCGGCCGGGGTCGCCTTCGGCGTAGTAGGCGAGGTCGTAGCCGGCGCAGAAGGCGCGGCCGGCGCCGGAGAGCACGATGACGCGGACCTCGGCCTCGTCGTTGGCCCGCTGCACGGCGGCCTCGAGCAGGGCGGGGACCTCGTCGTCGATGGCGTTCATCACCTCCGGCCGGTTGAGCGTGATCCGGGCGACGCGGCCGTCGATCTGGTAGAGGATCTTGTCCATGACGCGGGTCCTGCACCGAAGACGTTAAGGTGACCTGAGCATGTCGGCGTCCGGGCGGCAAGGGGCGCGCGCGTCGCCGTCGCACTGCGACGGAACGCGCCCGTCGAAGCTCTGGACCGTGCGGCGCCCGCCCGCTAAATGACGCACGATAACACGGAACCGGGCGCGTGCGCCCGTCGCATCCCGAAACCGCGATTCCGGAGAGGCTCCGGTGCGCGGTGAGACATCGGCGAAAGGGAATCAACGTGGCCCACGCAGACTCGGACGACGAACCGACCCGCCGGGACTTCCTCTACGTCGCGACCGCGGCGGCGGGGGCGGTCGGCCTCGGCGCGGCGATCTGGCCGATCATCAACCAGATGAACCCGAGCGCCGACGTGCTGGCGCTGGCGACCGTCCAGGTCGACGTGAGCGGGATGGAAGCCGGCTCCCAGATGACCGTGAAGTGGCGCGGCAAGCCGGTGTTCATCCGCAAGCGCACCGAGGCGGAGATCGAGGAGGCGAACGACGTCGACGTCGATTCGCTGCCCGATCCGATCGCGCGCAACGACAACATCGACGGCGAGGCGCCTGCGACCGACGCCAACCGAACCCTCGGCGAGAGTCAGGAGTGGCTCGTCCAGATCGGGGTGTGCACGCATCTCGGCTGCGTGCCGCTCGGCGAGGCGGGCGAGTTCGGCGGCTGGTTCTGCCCCTGCCACGGCTCGCACTACGACAAGGCCGGCCGCATCCGGCGGGGTCCGGCCCCCACGAATCTTCCCGTGCCCACGGCGTCCTTCGTCGAGGACGGCCTCATCCAGCTCGGCTGAAGGAGCGCGACATGAGCGGCATTCCTCACGAACCGTACGAGCCGAAGTCCGGCTTCGCCAAGTGGGTGGAGAGCCGGCTGCCGATCGGCTCGCTGATCTACTCCACCCTGACGATCCCGACCCCGAAGAACCTCAACTGGATGTGGATCTGGGGCATCGTCCTGACGGTGTGTCTGGGTCTGCAGATCGTCACCGGCATCGCGCTGGCGATGCATTACCAGCCGCACGTGGACAACGCCTTCGCGTCGGTCGAGCACATCATGCGCGACGTGAACGCGGGCTGGCTGATCCGCTACCTGCACATGAACGGCGCGTCGCTGTTCTTCATCGCGGTGTATTTCCACATTTTCCGCAGCCTCTACTACGGATCCTACAAGGCCCCGCGCGAGATCACCTGGATCATCGGCATCCTGATCTACGTCGCGATGATGGCGACGGCGTTCATGGGCTACGTCCTGCCGTGGGGCCAGATGAGCTTCTGGGGCGCGACGGTGATCACCAACCTGTTCTCGGCGATCCCGCTCGTCGGCGACACCATCGTGACGTGGCTGTGGGGTGGCTATTCGGTCGACAACCCGACGCTGACGCGGTTCTTCTCGCTGCACTATCTCCTGCCCTTCGTGATCACTGGCCTGGTGATCGTGCACATCTGGGCGTTCCATTCGACGGGCAACAACAACCCGACGGGCGTCGAGGTCCGCCGCGGCTCCGTCGAGGAGGCGAAGAAGGACACCGTGCCGTTCTGGCCCTATTTCGTCATCAAGGACCTGTTCGCGCTTGCGGTGATCCTGCTGGTCTTCGTGGTCCTCGTGTTCTTCATGCCGAACTACCTCGGCCACCCGGACAACTACATCGAGGCCAACCCGCTCGCCACGCCGGCGCACATCGTGCCCGAGTGGTACTTCCTGCCCTTCTACGCGATCCTGCGCGCCATCACCTTCGACATCCTGTTCATCGACTCGAAGCTCGGCGGCGTGCTGGCCATGTTCGGCTCGATCGCGGTGCTGGCGCTGGCCCCCTGGCTCGACACGAGCCGGGTGCGGTCGGGGCGGTACCGTCCGACGTTCAAGCTCTTCTTCTGGGGCTTCGTGGTGAACTTCTTCGTGCTGATGTGGGCCGGCGGCATGCCGGCGGAGGGGCTGGTCCCGACGATCTCGCTGATCGGCACGATCTACTGGTTCGCCTACTTCCTCGTGATCCTGCCGCTGCTCGGCGTCATCGAGACGCCGCTGCCGCAGCCGAAGACCATCGAGGAGGCCTTCGCGGCGGAGCAGGCCGAGAAGTCCATGAAGGCGGGCACGACGCCGGTGACGAGCACCGAAATCGCCACTCCGGCCGAGTGAGCGGAAAGGAGCGCAGAGGCATGAGAGCCCTCAAGACCCTCGCGGCGGCGTCGATCGCCGCCCTCCTCCCCGCCGGCGCCTATGCGGCCGGCGGCGGAGGCGAAGTCACCGACGTGTCGTTCCCGTTCGAAGGACCGCTCGGCACCTACGATCCGCAGCAGCTGCAGCGCGGCTTCCAGGTCTTCAACGAGGTCTGCTCCGCCTGCCACGGAATGCAGTACGTCAGCTTCCGGTCGCTGGGCTCGGAGACCGGACCCGGCTACTCCGAGGAGCAGGTGCGCGCCTTCGCGGAGATGTACGAGGTCCCCGACGACTCCGACGACGCGCTGCCCGGCGACATGCGGGAGGCGAAGCCGTCGGACAACTTCCCGGTCAACGACTCGCTGGGCGCGCCGGATCTCAGCCTGATGGCGAAGGCCCGGGCCGGGTTCCACGGGCCGATGGGCACCGGTCTCAGCCAGCTGGTCAACGGCATCGGCGGGCCCGAATACATCTACTCGCTGCTCACCAGCTACACGGGCGAGGAAAAGGAGCAGGCCGGCTCCATCCTCTACGAGAACCCGATCATGGACGGGGGCTGGATCCAGATGGCGCCGCCCCTCTACGAAGGCGCGGTGGAGTACGCCGACGGCAGTCCTTCAACCGAGGAGCAGATGGCGAAGGACGTCTCCGCCTTTCTGATGTGGACGGCCGAGCCCAAGATGGTGGAGCGCAAGGAGGCGGGCGCGCGGAACTTCGTGTTCGTCGGCCTGCTCGCCGTGCTGCTTTACCTGACCAACAAGAAGCTCTGGTCCAACGTCAAGAAGCGGCGGGCCGAGTCGACCTGAGCCGACTCGAGCCGCCCGGCCGTCGCTACGGCCCCGCCCCACCGGCGGGGCCGTTCGCGTTTCGGGCGGGTGCGGTCGAACGGCGTGGCTCCCGGCGCGTTCGCCGATCGGCGTCAGCGCCCGCCGTAGCGGTCCTGCAGCGCCGCGAGGCCGCTCTCGAAGATGCCGGCGACGATCGCGTCGGCGCTCGGATCCTCGGCGTCGAAGGTCGCGGACCAGAACACCCGGCAGCCGCCCGGCTCCTCGAAGCAGGTCAGGGTGGCGCGGTAGTTCTCGACCGGCAGCGGCCCCTCGAGGAGCTCGTAATGGTAGTGGTGGGGACCGTGCTCGGTCAGGCGCTCGAGCAGATGCTCCTCGTCGACGAGGGTGAGATGGCGGTGGGTCTCGCCCTCCACCTCGAGCAGCTTGCAGTGCGCGACCGCCGGGTGCCACTCGGCGACCGAGCCGAAGGGGCCGATATGCGCCCAGACCGTCTCGGCCTTGGCCGGCAGGTCGATCCAGCGCTCCACCCGGTCGCGATGCGGCTTTTCGCTCATGGCGTCCTCCCCGTGGCCCTCGTCAGCCCGAGCATGATCCGCCGTCGGGCGCCCCGCAAGCCCCGGCTCGGCCGCGCGCCGCCGGCGGCCCGGGCGAAGCCGGACGGGGTCTCACGCCTCCGCCTCCGCCGCGATCAGCCGGGCGGTCGCGTCCGGATCGCTCACCATCGCGTCGTGCCCGGTGGCCAGCGTCTGCACCGGCCAGCCCCAGGCGCGGGCCCGCTCGCGCGAGGCGGCGAGCGGCGCGTAGATCGGATCGACGCACTCGACGTAGAGGCAGGGCAGGCCGTTCGCGGGCGCGCCGGCGATCGGCAGCGGCGACTCGTAGACCGACAGCGGATGCGGGGTCAGCCGCGCCGTCAGCCACGCGGACCGGTCCGGGTCGGTGACGCCGAAGGCCTCCGGCGGCGGCGGGGGGATCGAGACGCCGCCGTCATGCGCGCGCGCCGCGGCGCGGCGCGCCTCCGCCACCTCGGGCGGCACGCGCGAGAGGCCGCTCTCGCCGCCTTCGAGCAGGAGCGCGTCGAGATGCACCAGCCTCGCGATCCGCTCCGGCACGCGCTCGGCCGCGACCGAGAGGGCGTTTCCGCCGAAGCTGTGGCCGACCAGAACCGCCTCGGTCAGATCCTCGAAGATCAGGTGTTCGATCAGGTCGCGGCCGAAGGTCTCAAGCGTCAGGGCGTCCGACAGCAGGTGCCGGCGTTCGCCGAGGCCGGTCTGCGTCGGGGTGGTGACGCGGTGGCCGGCGGCGCGCAGGCGGGCGGCGACGGGCGCCCAGCACCAGCCGCCGTGCCAGGCGCCGTGCAGCAGCACGATGTCCGCCACGGCTCAGCCCCCCGCCGCGCGCAGACGCTCGAGAAGGTCGGCGCTGGCGTAGCCGTCCGGCGTCAGGCCGCGAGCGTCCTGGAAGCCGCGGATCGCGGCGCGGGTCATCGGGCCGACGATGCCGTCCGTGCCGCCGGTGTCGTGGCCGAGGGCGGTGAGCCGGCGCTGCATCTCCTCCGTCTCGGCCCGGGAGAGGGGACGGTCGCCGCGCGGCCAGTCGCCGATCAGCGGCCCGGCCCCGGCGATGCGGGCCGAAAGCAGCGACACCGCGAGGCCGTAGCTGGTGGCGTTGTTGTAGCGCAGGATGGCGCGGAAATTCGGGTAGGCTGCGAAGGCGGGCCCGGCGGCGCCGGCGGGCGCGAGGATCGCGACCTCGCCGCCCTCCGGCAGCGCGCGCCCGTCCGCCCGCGTCACGCCCATCTCGCGCCAGACGGCGGGATCGCGGCGGATCGCGGCGTCCGCGAGGGCGTGATCGAAGCCGTCGGGCAGCCGCACCTCGATCGCCGTCGGCGCGTCCTGCTCCCAGCCGAAGCGGGCGAGGTAGTTCGCGGTGGAGGCCAGCGCGTCCGCCGCGTCCGGCGCCCAGAGGTCGCGCCGCCCGTCGCCGTCGAAGTCGACGGCGTAGGCCGCCAGCGAGGTCGGGATGAACTGGGTATGCCCCATCGCCCCGGCCCAGGAGCCGACCATGCGGTCAGGCGTCACGTCGCCCGACTGAAGGATCCGGAGCGCGGCGATCAGCTGCTCTTCGGCGAAGTCGCGCCGCCGGCCTTCATGGGCGAGCGTCGCCAGGCTCTCGATCACAGGAATGTCGCCGTAGTTGAAGCCGTAGGCGCTCTCCAGGCCCCAGACCGCGAGCAGCACCTCGCGGTCGACGCCGTGGCGCGCCTCGATCCGCGCGAGCAGGGAGGCTTTCTCGTCCAGCAGGCGGCGGCCCGTCTCGACCCGCGTTTCGGAGACGGCGGAGTCGAGATAGTCCCAGATCGGGCGCACGAATTCGGGCTGGTAGGCGTCGAGCTCCAGCACGCGGGCGTTCACCCCGACGCCGGCGAAGGCGTCGTCGAAGACCTCGGGCCGGATGCCCTCCGCCAGCGCGCGGCGGCGGAAGTCGGCGCGCCAGTCCGCGAAGTCGGCCGGCACGGCGGCCGCGGATCGCGGCGCGGCGGGGCGGGGCGCGGGCGCGGCGCCGGAGGCGCCCTCGGCCCCCGGCCGGGCCGTCGGCCGGTCGGTCATGCGGTCCGGCGCGTCGGCGGCGGCGCAGGCGACGAGGAGCGGCGCGACGGCCGCGGCGGCGAGGCAGCGGCGGAGGCGGGCGCGGAAGGCGGCTCGGGGCATGAGCGGGCGTCTCGATCCGTGAGGGGATGGGGGCGGGCGACGTGAGCGACGATAGCTTGAGCCCGGGCGCGAAAAAAGGCGAGGTTGCGCGCCGACGCCGACTCGTCGGCGCGTGAAGGACGCGAGAGGGGGGAGACCCGATGAAGGTGAGCGAGGCGGTGGACACGCGGCTGTCGGTGCGGGCGTTCCTGCCCGACCCGGTGCCGACCGAGACCCTGACGCGGGTGCTGGAGCACGCCGCCCGCGCCCCCTCCGGCGGCAACGTGCAGCCCTGGATCGTCACCGTGCTCAACGGCGAGACGCTGACCCGCTTCCGCGAGGAGGTGATCGAACCCCGCCTCGCCAAGGACGAGACCGACGAGCCCGAATACGACGTCTATCCGCCGAGCCTCTGGGATCCCTACCGCACGCGCCGCTTCGGCGTGGGCGAGGACATGTACGAACTGCTCCGGATCGAGCGCGGCGACAAGCCGGCCCGCCTCGAATGGCTGAAGAACAACTACCGCTTCTTCGGCGCTCCGGCGGCGATCTTCTGCCATGTCGATCGCGGAATGGGCCCGCCGCAGTGGTCCGACCTCGGCATGTATCTGCAGACCGTGATGCTGCTGCTGCGCGAAGAGGGGCTCGACAGTTGCGCGCAGGAGGCCTGGGCGCGGCATCACAAGGCCGTCGACACCTTCGTCGAGCCGCCGGAGAACACCATGCTGTTCTGCGGCATGGCGATCGGGAAGCGCGACCCGGAGGCGCCGGTCAACATGCTCCGCTCGAAGCGCGCGCCGACGCAGGAGTGGCTGCGGGTGCTCTGACGTCCGACGTCCGGATCCTTGGCGGGCGCGCGGGGCTCGGGGGGATCGACCCCCGCTCGCCCCGCCGAGGCGCGTTCCGCGCCTCGCGCCCGGCCCGACGGGGCCGCGTCAGGCGACCGAGAGCAGCGCCTCGGCGAAGCGTTCCGTCTCCGACGCGGCGAGGCCGGCGACGTTGATGCGTCCGCGCGGCATCACGTAGATCGCATGCGTCTCGCGCAGGCGCGTCACCTGATCCTCGTCGAGGCCGAGCAGCGAGAACATGCCGCGCTGCTCTTCGAGGAAGGCCCAGCCGCCGCCGCCCGGACGGCGGGCCAGCGCCGCGGAGAGGGCGCGGCGGTTGCCGGAGATGCGGGCCCGCATCTCCGCCAGTTCCGCCGCCCAGTCCGCCGCGAGCGCGTCGTCCGCGAAGATGCGCCGCATCACCTCGCCCGGCCGCCACGGCGGGAACGAGACCGAGTTGCGGTTGACCACCGCGAGCGCCTCGCCCGCCGCGCGCCGCGCCCCGGCGGCGGGGGATGCGACGAGGGCGACGCCCGCCCGGTCGCGATAGAGGCCGAAGCTCTTGGAGCCGGAGACCGCGATCAGCGTCTCCGGCGCCGCGTCCACCATCAGGCGCAGGCCGGCGAGATCCTCCTCCCAGCCGCGGCCGAGGCCGGGGTAGGCGACGTCGAAGAACGGGATCCAGCCCCGCTCCGCCGCGATGGCGGCGAGGCGTGCCCAGCCCTCCGGGTCCGGATCGGCGCCGGAGGGGTTGTGGCAGCAGGCGTGCAGCATCACGAGATCGCCGGCCGGAACCTGCTCGAGCGCCGCGACGGCGGCGTCGAAGTCCAGCTCCCGGCCCGCGGCGTCGAGCCAGGGATAGGTCTCGCAGGTCAGGCCGGCGACGGTCAGCAGGCTGGCGTGGTTGATCCAGGTCGGCTCCGGCAGCCAGACGCGGGCCCCGACCCGCGCCAGCGCCGCGAGCCGGCCGAGCGCGAAGAGCGCGCCGGTGCCGCCGGTGGACTGGCTGCCGGTCGTGCGGGCGGCGCGGCCCGGTCCCAGCACCCGCTCGGCCACGGCGGCGACCACGGCGGGATCGCCGGTGAAGCCGACATAGGCGCGCGTCGCCTCCGCCTCCGCGATGCGCCGCTCGGCCTCGCGCACGGCGCGGAACACCGGCGTGCGCCCTTCGGCGTCGCGATAGACGCCGATGCCGAGATCCATCTTCTCCGGCCGCGGATCGTCCCGGAACATCCCCATCAGGATCATCAGGCGGTCCGGGGCGGGGGGCGGGAGCGCCTCGAGCATGGGTCAGTCTCCGGTGGGCCGGCGGAACGCGGTGGGCGCGCCCGTCTCGGTGGCGGCGATGCGCGCGACGGCGTCGGCCAGCGGCTCCGCCGCCACGGCCATGTGATGGGCGTTGGCGTGCAGCAGGGTCGCGCCGTCGAGCATGATCCCGACATGGCCGCGCCAGAACACGAGGTCGCCGCGGCGGAGCGCGTCCGGATCGGCCGGCGCGCCCGCCGCCGCCTGCAGGTCGGAGTCGCGGGGGAAGGTCACGCCGGCGGCGTCGAGCGCCTCCTGCACCAGGCCCGAGCAGTCGACGCCGAGCAGGCTGTGCCCGCCCCAGAGATAGGGCGCGCCGAGGAGGCGTTCGGCCGCCGCGACCCAGTCCGCCTCCGGCGCGTCGAGCGGCGCGACGTGCCGCGCGGGGACGGCCTTGGCGTCGTGCGTGAGGAACCATTCCCCTTCGATCCGCCCGGAGAGGCGCGCGTTCATCGGCAGCGGAAAGAGCGGCGCGGATTTCAGGTCCGGCGCGCCCCAGAGCCCGTAGAGATGGCTGAGCGGCGCCGAGACGCGGTGCGTCGCGGGCGGCGCCGGCGCCTCCAGCGCCGCGGCGGGGACGTAGCCGACATAGCCGTCCCGCGCCGACTGGACCCAGGCCATGCCGTTGGCGGCGACCTCGTAGACGTCCACCTCCAGCCCGTGCAGGAGTTCGGCCGCGAGCCCCTTGTCGGCGGGGGCCGCGCGGAGCGGCAGCAGGCCGGCGAGCACGCGCCGGCGCTGCGGCGCGACGTAGCGTTCGGCCGCGACCGCGCCGCGGAGGCTCTCGGCGGCGAGGTCCGGGCGGGCCGGGGTAAGGCGGCGATCCATCGTCAGCGCCGGGCCCGCGCGGCGATCACCTCGAATGCGGCGCGCAGGCCCTGGGCCTCGCCCCCCTGGGGTCGTCCGGGCTTGGCCTTCGGCGTCCAGGCGTAGACGTCGAGATGGGCGAAGGCGCGGGCCCGCGCGACGAAGCGGCGCAGGAACAGCGCGGCGGTGATCGAGCCCGCCATGCCGCCCGAGGGCGCGTTGTCGAGGTCGGCGAGGCGAGGCTCGATCAGCTCCTCGTAGCCGGGCCAGAGCGGCATGCGCCAGAGGGGGTCTCGCACCCTGCGGGCGGCCTCGAGCATCGCCGCCGCCAAGGGTTCGTCGTCGGTGTAGAGCGGCGCCAGCTCCGGCCCGAGGGCGACCCGCGCGGCGCCGGTCAGCGTCGCGAAGCAGAGGAGGAGGTCCGGCGCGTCCTCGTCCGCCCGGGCCAGCGCGTCGGCCAGCACCAGCCGACCCTCGGCGTCGGTGTGGTTCACCTCCACCGTCAGGCCCTTGCGGGATCGCAGGATGTCGCCCGGCCGGAAGCTGGCGGCGGAGACGGCGTTCTCCACCGCCGGAATCAGCACGCGGAGGCGCACGGCGAGGCCCTCGGCCATCAGCGCGCGGGCGAGGCCCAGCACCTGCGCGGCGCCGCCCATGTCCTTCTTCATCAGCCCCATGGCGGCGGCGGGCTTCAGCCCGAGGCCGCCGGTGTCGAAGGCGACGCCCTTGCCGACGAGCGTGATCCGCGGCGCGTCCTCCGGCCCCCAGCTCAGCGAGATCAGGCGCGGCTCGCGCCCCGGCGCGGCGGCTCGGCCGACCGCCTCGATCATCGGATAGCCTTCGGCGAGCGCCGGGCCCGTCACCGTCTCGACCTCGGCGCCGTGGGCGTCCGCCAGGCTGCGGGCCGCGGCCTCGATCTCGGCTGGGCCGAGATCGGCCGCCGGCGTCTCCACCAGCGCGCGAGTCAGCGCCACGGCGTCGGCGATGCGGTGCACGCGGTCGGCGTCGACGCCCTGCGGCGCGACGAGGCGGGCCTCCGGCAGGCTCTGCGCCTTGTAGCGCTTCCAGCGCAACCGCGAGAGCAGCCAGCCGAGCGCGGCCTCCTCGAGATCCTCCGCCCCGAGCTCCGCGAGCGCGGCGTCGAGCGCGTAGGCGCCGGCGGGGGCGGTCTCGGCGAAGCGGCCGAGATGGAAGCGCGAGCGCGACCGGCCTTCGGCGTCGCCCCAGCCGAACAGCGTCGCGGCGATGCCGCCGTCCCTGCCCGGCAGCGCGAGGCTGCGCCCGAGCTCGCCGGCGAAGCCCTGAGCTTCGGCCCAGCGCCGTTGCGGCGGGCTCAGGGCCGCGAGGGCCTCCTCCAGCCGACGCTTCGGCACGAGGCGGAGCGGGACGGCGTCGTCTCCCGGGGGGGCGAGGCGGTCGGCGGCTGGAAGCTCGGTCATCGGGGGGATCCTGAAGGTCGCGGCGGGCGTCACCCTAGCGGGGCGCGGCCGGGGCGCAAGCCGACCGGCGGCCGTCGGGCGCCCCTTCGAGGCGCGGCACGCGCCTCGGCGCGGCGAGGGGGGTCGATCCCCCCGAGCCGCGCGCCCGGCCGCGGCCCGCGCGCCCGGCCGCGGCCCGCGCGCCCGGCCGCGGCCCGCGCGCCCGGGCCGCGCTGGCGAATCGGTCGTCGCCGGCCCATGTTCCCCGAGACCTGTCTTCCCTTCTCGGAGCGCCGGACCATGCAGAGCCGCAGCCCCTTCCTCGACGATCTCTCGAAGCTGATGACGAGCGCCGCCGGCGTCGCGCAAGGCGCCCGCGCGGAGGCGGAGACCGCCTTCCGCGGCATGCTCGAGCGCTGGTTGTCCGAGGCCAACCTCGTCACCCGCGAGGAGTTCGACGCCGTCCGGGAGATGGCGGTGAAGGCGCGCGAGGAGAACGAGGCGCTCAAGGCGAGACTCGCCGCGCTCGAGGCCAGGATCGGCTGAGCCGCCGTCCCGGGCGCGGTCCCGGTCCGGACCACGGCCGGGAGGCGGCTTCGAGGCGCGCATCGCGCCTCGGCGGGGCGAGGGGGGTCGCCCCCCCCCCCCCCGGGCCCCGCAACCTCGGCGGGAAGCCGCGCCGCCGGCCCTCAGCGCGCGAGGCCGGCCGCCGCGAGGAAGGCCATGGAGTCGGGGA
>JAWLFJ010000109.1:0-13697 GCA_041685625.1 Paracoccaceae bacterium
GGGTTCTTTCTCGACCCCCCCCCCGAGCGCGCCGCGCCCGACGACCTGGTCGAAGCCCGAGGCGTTGCGGAACCGGCCGGCCGATGGCGGCGCCCCGAGGAACGCGGCCCGGACCTCCATCTCGTCGTCGCCGTAGACGGTGGCGCCACCGCGAAGATAGGGGCGGATCTCGGCTCCGGCGGCCGCCGGGAAGCGGCCGCCGATCTCGAGCGACGGGGTGACCGAGAGGACCCACGAGTCAGCTCCCGCCACCTCGACGCCGTATGAGCCGACCCCCGTCTCCCGGACGCCGTCCGTATGGACGAGGCCGGCGTCGAACCTGAGCGACGGCGTCGCATAGAAGCGCGGATCGGCCGGCAGGGCGAACTCCCCTTCCGCGCTCAGCCTCAGGTTCGCCTGAAGCGCGTCTGTCGTCGACCGCGCCTCGTCGATCGCGAGGCGGCGGCCGTCGACCTGCAGGCCCGAGACGCCGATGACACGGTCGTTCCGGTGACGCCCGTAGCTGCCCGAGGCGATCGCGCCCAAGGTCCAAGGCCCACGCCCCCGCGTCAGGGCGACGCCCAGATGGCCGCGGTTGCCCTCGCTGCGGAAGCGGCCGCCGCTGCCGAGATCGACCCCCTCCCAACCGCCGGCGACCGCAGCGCTCCAGTCCGCCGCGATCGGAGCCTGGAAACCGCCGAGGATGCGGATCGAGTCGCTGTCCAGCGCCTTGAAGCCGTCGCCGGCGCGCCGCTCGAAGCTGACCCCCTGCACGTCGAACCAGACGCAGCGCCCACTGGGCAGGAGCCGGCGGTTCGAACTGGCCCGCTCGCATTCCGTGACGGCGTCGGCGAACCGCTCGCCGGCGAGCAGCGTGTCGACCCGGCTGGCCGCGAAGCCTTCCACGGTGAGGCGGTCGACGGTCTCGATCACCTCGGCGGCCTCGGTCATGTTGCCGATGAAGGCGAACAGGCGACCCAGCGCGGCCGAGCCCTCGCCCGTCAGGATCGAGTTGACGTGCTCGCCCACCGCCGCCTGATTGGCGGTCATGCCGTCCAGCGAGAAGTCCGGCCGCGCGACGAGGTCGATGGTGACGCCGTCGCCGGTGGGTCCGTTCAGGAGGATGGAATAGTCGATCGTGGCGGTGTCGAGCACCTCCGCCCCGGCGTCGACCGAGCCCGTGACCGGATCTACGATGGTCAGAGGCAACGCCCGCTCCAACGTCACCAGCGTGGGCGCGACAGTGCCGTCGATCGCCGCCGACCCACTGACCCTGACGAGGTCCGAGCCCTCGCCGGGCTCGCCGGAGACGCGGAAACCCGCGTCGACCTCGAAGCGGCTTCGCGGCAGCAGATGAAGGGACCCGGTGAGATCGGTGACCTGCGGCCTGTCATTCACCACGAAACCGGCCCGCGAGACGTCGACGCCGAGCGGCGTCTCGGGATCGGCGACCCGGCCGCCGGGCGAGAGGACGCCCGCGCTGGTCAGGAGGCCGCCGCGGCCCAGGTCGAAGACCGCCCCGGTGTGGAGCACGCCGGCGGCGCGATTGCGGTAGCGGTTCCGCCCGCCACCGAGATCGACGTCGCCGACGAGCGTGGCGTCGGAGACGACGGTCTCGTCGCCCGACCCGCCCGTCATGGCGCGGCGGCTCGCCGCGAAGACGAAGCCTTCGCGGCCCAGCCGCACCCTGTTGGCCGCGCCGCCGTCGATGACGATCGCCGCCGCCTCGGAGCCGCCGGCGCCGCCCTTGACGACGCCGTCGAGGTCGAGCCGCACCGAGCCGGCCCCGTCGCGGCCCTTCGACTGGGCGAAGACGGCCACGCCGCCGCGGGCGTCCGCGATCACGTCCCCGACGACTGAGACGGCGACGTCCCCGCCGACCCCCGCGCCCCCGGCCGCTTCGAGGAACACGTCGTCGACCTTGCCGCCGCCGCCGCCGAGGCTCTGGGCGAGGAGTCCGATCGAGCGGTCGCCGACGACATGGATCGTGCCGATCTGGGTGAAGGACAGGTCGCCGCCGTCCCCGGCGTTGTCGGGGCTCGCCTCGACGGTCAGCGCGCGTCCCGTCAGATCCGTCAGCACGTATCCGCCGCCGCCGCCGACGGACTGAAGCACGACGCCGTCGGAGAGCGCGCCGCGCGTCGTCACCGCCCCGCGGTTGGTGGCGCGAACGTCGCCGCCGTCGCCGGAGGAGCCGTCCTGCGCGCCGATCAGGACCCTCGCCGAGGTCGTCCCGGTCAGCCAGGTCTGGCCGCCCCCGGCGCCGACGCTCTGAAGCAGCAGCGCCGGGGAGCGGTCGCCCTCGGTGCCGGCGTCTCCGTCGAGCTTCAGGTCGAGATCGCCGCCGGGGTTCGAGAAGCTCGGGTCGGAGCCGAGGGTCAGGTCCGCTCGCGCGCGCCCGCCCCGCCCCCCGCCCGTCACGACCGCGACGAGCCGGCCTCCGCCGCCGCCGACCGACTGCACGGCCTCGCCCGGGGCGTCCCGCCCGACGGTCCCCACCGGGCCGACGCGCGAGACGGTGACGTCGCCGCCGGCGGACCCGTCCGTGTCCACGGCGCCGAGCCGCAGGGTCAGATCGATCCGCCCTCGCGGGTCGAGGGCGAAGCGCGAGACGGCGTCGCCGCCGCCGCCGCCGACGCTCTGCGTCAAGGAGGCGACGGAGGCGGCGCCCTTGGCGAAGAGCGCACCTTCGTGCTCGCCCGGCACGGCGGCCCCGACCGCGTCCTCCGCGCCGTCCGCGCCGAGCGCGACGGCGCCCGACACCTTGGCGCGGGCCTCGAGGGCCGCTCCCGCGCCGGCTCCGACGGCCGGCCGGGCGACGTCCAGGAACAGGTCGAGGTCGCCGCCGCCGCCGTTGACCGCCTGCGCGAAGCGCGCCCGGCTCCGCGGAGCGTTCATCACGATGTCGCCCGTGGCGACGACCTCCACCTCGCCGGCGAGGCCGGCCGCGCCGTCGCGTCCCCCGACCAGCGCCGAGAGCGCGAGATCGGCCGCCATAGAGGTGGGGCCCGAGACGGAGGCCCCGACCGAGCCGCCGCCGCCGGCGACGCTCTGCGCGAAGATGCCGTAGGAGTCCGCCTGTTCAGAGACGATCCGGCCCGTGTGCTCCACGAGGACATCGCCGCCGTCGCCGCCGGCTCCCCCGGTCCCGCCCACGCCGATGTCGAGCAGCGAGCGGGCGAGCACGTCGACCGGATTGCTCGACGCGCTCCGCGACAGGCTCGCCGCCGCGCCGCCATCGCCGCCGCCCCCGCCGACGGACTGGGCGAGGATCCCGCGGGAGCCTCGCCCCGAGATCCGGATCGCGCCGTCGTTACGCACTGTGACGTCCCCGGCGCGCTCTCCGTCCCCTCCCGCGCCACCGACGGCGATCGAGCTGCCGCGCAGGCTCGGATCCTGTCGATCCGTGCCGCCGAGCGTCAGGTCGCCGTTGACGACGAGGCTGCCGCGCCCGCCCCCGCCGCCGACGCTCTGGGCGACGATGGCGTGAGCCTCGACGCCTTCGGTGGAGATCGCGCCGGCGTTCTCCACGATCACGTTCCCGCCGATCCCGCCCGCGCCGCCTGCGCCGCCGAGGCTCAGCGCCATCGCGACGGCGTTGTCGCCCGGTCGCGCGTCCCCGTCGGCGAGGTTGGAGGTCACCGTGACCCCGCCGCGGCCGCCGCCGCCGCCCACGCTCATGGCGAGGATGCCGTGGGCGCTGTCGCCGACGGTCGCGATCGACCCGGCGGATCCGTTGACGACGGTGACGTCGCCGCCCGCCGCGCCCGTGCCGCCGGCGCCGCCGACGCCGACCGAGATCATGTTGCCCGCGCCTCCGCCCGAGACCGCACCGGTGACGACCGTCGATCCCTCGCCGCCGCCTCCGCCGAGCGCCTGGGCGAGCAGGCCGACCGCCCCTTCGCCGCGGGTGCGCACGTCGCCGGAATTGCTCACGACGACCGGGCTGGAGACCGCGCCCTCCCCGCCCGACCCGCCGAGCGAGAGGCCGAACTGCGTCGCCTCGGTCGCATCCTCGTTGACGACCTCGTTGATCACGAGGCCCCCCGAACCGCCGCCGCCGCCCACCGACTGGGCGAAGACCCCGTGGCCGCTCGCCCCCCAGGTCTCGAGCGCGCCCGAGGTCGCGACCGTGACGCCGCCGGACCGCATGCCGACGCCTCCGGCGCCGCCGATGGCGACGGTGGCGCTGCTTCCATCCTCCAGCACGGCCCCCGCGTTCACCAAGCCGCCCGTGCCCCCGGCCCCGCCGACCGACTGGGCGAGCACGCCGACGGCGCGTTCGCCCCGCGTCGTGACGCGCGCGGAGGTCTCGACGCTCACGTCGCCGCCGGTTCCCCCGGTCCCCCCTTCGCCGCCGATCGACAGCGACGCGTGCGCGGAGCGGAACGCGGCGCCGGGCGCCATGCCGCCGTTGCCGCCGCCGCCGCCGACCGACTGGGCGAACACGGCATGGGCGTCCGCGCCCGCCGTCGCCACCTCGCCCGCCGCCACGAGCCCGACGGACCCGGCCGCGCCGCCCTCTCCGCCCTCAAGCCCGATGGTGAGCGAGGCGGCGCGCGCGGGCCGCTCCTCCTCCTCGTCCTCCGGAACCTCGACCACGATCACGGTGGTGGAACTGTTGCCGCCGCCGTTGCCGATCGATTGCGCCAGAAGCCCGTAGGCCCGGTCGCCGGACGTCCCGACGAAGCCGCCGGAGGAGATCGTCACGGCCCCGCCGGCCCCGCCCTCTCCGCCCAGGCGGCCGAGCGTGACGCCGAGCTTGCCTGCATCCGCGTTCGAGTAATTGAAGTCGAGGCCCGCGTTGCCGCCCCCTCCGCCGACCGACTGGGCGAGGACGCCGTGGGCCGCGAGCCCCGTCGTCAAGATCCGTCCGTCGTGCACGGCGTCGACCGCGCCGCCGTCTCCACCCTCGCCCGGCGCGCCGCCGACGCCGAGGTTGACGCCCTTGCCCGCGACCTCGGAATCCTCCTCCACGATCACGTCGAGGCTCATGGTCGCGTTGCCGCCGCCGCCGCCGACGGACTGCGCCAAGAGTCCGTGCGCGTGGTCGCCGGCAGTCTCGACGGCGCCGAAATGGTCGACCTTGGCCGCGCCGCCGTCGCCCGCGGCGCCACCGTCTCCGCCGATCGCGATCTGGGCGGCGAAGGCGGCCTCCTCCGTCTCGTCCTCCTCGTCGGCCTCGTCCTCGGACTCGAGCGCCGAGAGCCCGTCGACTATGCGGCCGTAGTTCTCGAACACCGCGTCGGGCACGCCGGCATGGGCGGCATGGCCGCGAGGCTCGACGTCGCCCGGGAGCGATCCCGCGTCCCCGAAGCCGAGCGTCAGCTTCGCCCCGGCGTCGCCGCCGCCGCCGCCGATGCTCGACGCCTCGATCCCCTTGGCCCCGAGACCCCGCGTGCGGATCAGCCCGGCGGGCGCGGCCGCATCGCCGCGCGTCACGGTGACGGCGCCGGCATGCCCTCCGCCGCCGCCGAAGCCGCCGACGCCGAGGACGACGGGCGAACTCTTCTTCGTGCCGACCGAAATGACATTCATGCCGCCCGTGCCGCCGCCGCCGCCGACGCTCTGCGCGAAGACGCCGCGGGACTGGTCGCCGGAGATCGTGACGTCGCCGCGCGAGGAGACGACGACGTCGCCGGCATCCGCGCCTTCGCCGCCATGGCCGCCGAGGCCGGCGACGATGCTGAGGTCGGTCTTGCCGCCGGACTCTTGGGAGTCGGAGAAACTGACCGATCGCCCCACGTTCAGCGCGCCGTTGCCGCCTCCGCCCGCGATGCTCTGCGCGAGCAGGCCGTGGGTCCAGCCGCCGGAGGCCGTGATCGTCCCCGAATGGACGACGTCCACTTTGCCGCTGACGGCCCCGTCGCCCCCGAAGCCGCCGATTCCGAAGGTGATCGAGGGGGCGTTCGACTCCTTGCTGAGCGACAGCGCGCCGCTGACGTCCAGCCCGCCGTTGCCGCCGCCGCCGCCGACGCTCTGCGCGAAGAGGCCCGCGGCGTTGGTGATCTCCTCGTCCCGCGCCCCCGTCCGGAGATCCGCGACGGCATCGACGCGGACCTCGCCGCCCTTGCCGCCGTTCCCGCCGAGGCCGCCGATCCCGACGATCAGCGGCGAGTCGGAGACGAAGCCGCCCGAGACGTTCAGCCCACCGGCGCCGCCGCCGCCGCCGACGCTGGACGCGAACAGGGCCGAGCGGCCGTCACCCCAGGCGCCGATGGACCCGTCGCCGACGTCGACCTCGACCTTGCCGGCGTCGCCGCCCCCGCCGCCGAAGCCGCCGACGCCGACGAGGAGTCCGTGGCCGTCCGGTCCGCCCGCGCCCTTGCCGCCCTTGAAGGAGATCCCAGCGCTCACGTTCACGCCGCCGTCGCCGCCGCCGCCGCCGACGCTCTGGGCGACGAGGCCGTGGGACGCGCCGTCCTCGTCCGGGGCGTAGACGCCGGCCGCGGTCATGACGCTCGGCCTCGCCTCGATCGTGCCGGCGAAGTCCACGATCACGTCGCCGCCTTTGCCGCCGCCGCCGCCGAAGCCCCCGATCCCGACCGAGGCCGCCACGATGGTCGAACTGCCTTCCGGCTTGGTGATCGCGAGCGCGCCGGAGACGTTCGTCCCGCCGGCGCCGCCGCCCCCGCCGACGCTCTGCGCCAGGACCCCTGTCGCCGCGTCGCCAAAGGTGAACACGTCGCCCCTCAGCTCGAGCGTCACAGCGCCGCCGTCGCCGGCCCCGCCGCCGAAGCCGCCGACGCCGAGCCCGATCGCCGCCCCGGACTTGCCCGAAAGGTTCGTGGCGCCCGAGACGTTCACGCCGCCCGCGCCGCCGCCGCCGCCGATGGACTGCGCCGCCACGCCGATGGCGCGCGCGCCAAAGGTCGTGATCGACGGCACGGGGCCAGCCGCGGTCACGACGCTGGTGACGACGCCGGCGTCTCCGCCGCCCGCCCCGAAGCCGCCCACGCCGAGGCCGAGGGCGCCCCCGTCCTTCTTCGTCAGGTTGACCGCGCCGGAGACGTTCGTGCCGCCGGCCCCGCCGCCGCCGCCTAGGCTCTGCGTCAGGACGCCGTGGGAGTCCTCGCCGCGCGTGAGGACGCCGCCGGTCAGCCTTCCGACCGCCTCGCCCCCGAGACCGCCGTCGCCGCCGAATCCACCGACGCCGAGCGCCAGCCCGCCGCTGAGGGTCTTGGCCCCGGTGAGCGTCCCCGAGACGTTGGTCCCGCCGGCGCCGCCGCCGCCGCCGAGGCTCTGCGTCACCACGCCCGGCGACCTGTCGCCCCGCGTGCTCACGAAGCCCGTCACGTCGCCCCGGACGCCGGCGGCGTCGCCGCCCTCGCCGCCCGCGCCGCCGAGGCCGACGGCCGCCGCGCCGGCGGTGGTCTTGGACAGGCCCACCGCGCCGCTGACGTTGAGACCGCCGGCGCCGCCCCCGCCGCCCACGGCCTGGGCCATGACGCCGAAGGAGTCGTGGCCCAGCGTCGTCACGTCGCCGGTCACCGAACTCTCGACCGCCCAGACCGGCCCCTCTTCGTCGTCGCCGTCCTCGTCGACCGCTCTTGCGTCCCCGCCGTCGCCGCCGGCGCCGCCTATGCCGACGGCGACCGCACCGTCGGCCGTCCCGGAGAGGCTCACGGAGCCGGAGATCGAAAGGCCCCCGCCCCCGCCGCCGCCGCCGAGACTCTGCGCCAGCACGCCGCCGGAGATGTCGCCCTCCGTCCGCACGTCGCCCGTCACGACGTTCACGACGCGGAACGAGTCGCCGCCGTCGCCCCCGGCGCCGCCGAGCCCGACGCTCGCCGCCCCCGCCCCCTTTCCGGCGAGCGTCACCGCGCCGCTGACGTTCAGCCCGCCGGCGCCGCCCCCGCCGCCGAGCGACTGCGCGGTGACGGCCGCCGCATTGACGCCCCGCGTGACCACCCCCCCCGTGAGCCGTGAGACGACCTCCCGGCCGTCGCCGCCTCCGCCGGCGCTGCCGCCGAGCCCGACCGCGACGCCGCCCGCGTCGGTTCCCGCGCCGTTGACCACGGCGCTCACGTTGAAGCCGCCGGATCCGCCGCCCCCGCCGACCGACTGCACCAGCAGGCCGCCGGACCGGTCCCCCAGCGTCGAGATCTCCCCGACGACGTCGCTCTCGACGGCGTCGCCGTCGCCGCCCTTGCCGCCCCGGCCGCCGACGCCGACCGCGACCGAGCCCGATCCCGTCCCCGCGCCGGTTCCGCCGAAGGACACGTTGAAGCCGCCGGACCCGCCGCCGCCCCCGACGGACTGCGCGGTGATCGCCGACGAGTCGGCCCCCTCGGTCGTGACGTCGTTGGCGACGGCGAGGTCGACCCGGGCGGCGCCGCCCCCTCCCGCCGCGCTGCCGCCGAGGCCGACGCCGACCGCGCCCGCCCCGGTCCCGGCCCCGCTGACGGTGGCGGTGACCGAAAAGCCGCCGTCCCCGCCGCCCCCGCCGACGCTCTGCGCCAGGATCCCCCGGGAGCCGTCGCCGCGCGTGGTCACGTCGCCGGAGGTCGATGCGGTGACGGCGCCGCCGGCCCCGCCGCCCGCGCCCCCGCCGCCGAGGGTGACGCCGGCCGAGCCCGCGCCCGTCCCCGCGCCGGAGATCGTGCCGGACACCGCGAAGCCGCCGGCGCCCCCGCCGCCGCCGACGGACTGCGCGACGAACCCGGTCGAGCGCGGGCCCAGCGTCTCGATGGCACCGGCGGAGATCGCGACGACGTTCCCGGCGTCGCCGCCGACGTCCCCGTCGCCGCCGAGGCCGACGGCCACGGCGCCGGCGCCCGTGCCGGCGACCCCGGCGCCTGCCGCGACCGAGAATCCGCCGGCCCCGCCGCCCCCGCCGACCGATTGGACGACCACGGCGCGGGCGTTCTCGCCCTCGGTGATCACGTCGGCGGCGAGGTCGGCCCGCACGTCGCCGCCCGCGCCGCCCTCGGCGCCGGAGCCGCCGAGACCGACGCTGACCGCGCCCGCCGCCGCGCCCGCTCCTCCAATGCCGGTGGAGACCGAATAGCCGCCCACGCCGCCGCCACCGCCGATCGACTGGACGACGATGCCGCCGGAGTTGGCGCCCTTCGTGGAGACCCGGCCCTCTCCTGTCGCGGCGGTGACCTCGCCGCCCGCCCCGGCGCCCCCGCCGTCGCCGCCCAACCCGACCGAGACCGCGCCCGCCGCGCCGCCCGACAGCGCCAGCGACGCCGCGACGGTTCCGCCGCCGGCCCCGCCCCCGCCGCCGACGCTCTGCATCAGCATGCCAGTGGAATGTGGGCCCTCGGTCGTGACGTTGCCGCGGGTGCCGACCCGCACCACGCCGCCGGCGCCGCCCTTGTCGCCGGCGCCGCCCACCCCGATGCTGACGGAGCCCGCGAAGCCGTCCGAGATCGCCCCCGCGACCGCGACGGCGACGCCGCCGCTGCCGCCGCCTCCGCCCACGGACTGCGCGAAGAGGCCGCCGGAACGCTCGCCCCGCGTCAGGATCGACCCGTCGAAGCCCGGCGCGATCAGGGTCCCCCCTTCGTCGAACCGCCCGACGTCCACGGCCCCGCCGGTGCCGCCGCCGCCGCCGTCTCCGCCGACGGCGACGCTCAGCGACCCGGCGGGAACGCCGCCCCCGCCGGCCGCGGCGTCGACGGAGAGCGCGAAGCCGCCGGCGCCGCCTCCGCCCCCGACGCTCTGGACGAACAGCCCGGCCGAGTCGTCGCCGGAGGTCTTGACGCTCGCCGGCCCGCCGACGCCAGGCGAGAGCGTCACCACGCCCCCTTCGCCGCCCGTGCCGCCCTTTCCGCCGATCGCGACCGAGGCCGCGGCGCCGAAGCCTCCCGTGATCTGCACGGCGCCCCCGCCGGTCCCGCCGCCCCCGCCGACCGACTGCGCGAAGAGGCCGATCGAGCGGTCCTTTTCGGTCCGGATCACCGAGGCGGAGCCGCCGGAGCGCCCCTGCAGCGTCACGTCGACCCGCCCGCCGTCGCCGCCCCCGGCGCCGTCGCCGCCGACCGCCACGCCCGCGAAGAGCCCGACGGACCCGGCGCTGCCGCCCGAGCCGCCGCCGCCTCCCACGGCCTGGGCGAAGATGCCGGGGGACTCCTCGCCCTTCGTCGTGATCGATCCGCCATGCGTCACGCTCACCGGCCCGCTGTCGCCGCCGCCGTCGCCGTCGCCGCCGACCGAGACGAGGCCGCTCGAACTGCCGCCGTCGCCGCCGCCGCCGCCGATGCTCTGGGCGACGATGCCGCGCGAGGCGTCCTTCTCGGTGAGAATCGTGCCGACGTTCTCGACGGTCACGGCGGCGCCGTCGCCCGCGTTCCCCCCGCTGCCGCCCACGCCGACGAGGAGCCCGTCCGTATCGAACGCGCTGCCGCCGCTGCCGCCGACGGACTGGGCGAAGATCGCGTCCGATCCCTCGCCCGTCGTCCTTACGATGGCGCCCTCGAGGTTCCTGACCGTGACCGCGTCCGCGTCTCCGCCGGACGAGCCGGCGCCGCCGAGCGCGATCAGGCCGCCCGACGATCCCCCGCCGCCGCCGCCGCCACCGACGCTCTGGGCGAAGATGCCGCGCGACGAGGCACCGGTGGTGAGGATCGATCCCGCGTTGACGACGTCGACCTCGCCGCCGTCGCCGCCGACGTCTCCGCTGCCGTTCAGGCTCACCAGCAGGTTTCCGGAATCGCCCGCATCGCCGCCGGAGCCCCCGACGCTCTGGGCGTAGACGCCGTGCGAATGAAATCCCTGCGTCCGGATCGTCCCCTTGTTGGTTATGCTCACCGGACCGCCGTCGCCGCCCGCGCCGCCGGATCCTGCCTCCCCGACGAGGCCCCACTGATCGCCGCCGCGTCCGCCGTTGTTGCTGACGCTGAGACCGTAGATACCGTGCGAGCCCTCGTCCCGGGTGATGATGCGACCGCGGTTCTCGACCGTGACCGATCCGCCGTCGGACGAGTGGCCGCCCACCCCGCCGCCGGGTGCAAGCCAGCCCTCGCCGCCATCGCCGGCCTTGCCGCTGCGGCTCGTCGCGAAGATGCCGTGCCTTCCATCGCCGGTGGTCGCGACCTGCACGCCGTCCTCGTTGGACACCGTCACGTCGCCGCCCGCGCCTCCGTCCCCGCCGTCGCGGCCGTCCCAGAACGAGAGATAGGAGTCGCCGCCCCTCCCGCCGGCGCCGCCCTCGCTGCGCGCCTCGATGCCGATCTGGTCGGTCGTGGAGATCACGACCTCGTTCGAGTAGGTCACGGACGGGCCGTCGGTTCCGCGTCCTCCGGCCCGAGGCGGCACGAACAGGACCCCGTCGCGACCGTTCGAGCCGGCCTGACCCGTGCGAAACACCCTGACCCCGTCCGCGCCGGTCTCGATCACCGAGTCGGTGACGTCGCCGGGCGTGTCCTCTCCGCTGAACTGGGCGTCCAGCTCGCTTTGCCGAAGTGCATATTCGAGATCGGCAAGCTCGCCGACGCCGAAGGGTTCGGCGGCGAGCTTGACGGTGCCGGCCGCCTCGTCCTTGCTCGCGATCCGAAAGCCGAGCGGCTCGCCGTCTTCGTTCTCGACGTCTCCATTGTAGATGACCTCGCCGACCTCCTTGACGAGGAAGGCGTAGCCGTCCGCGGTCTCGACGAAGGCCGTCTCGCCCGCCGTCGGCGTGCTCTCCGGATCGACCCGCAGATCGGTGACGGTGGTCGTCTCTCCGGTGACCGGGTTGGTCACCTCGTCGCCGATGGCGGATGTGTCTGACGGAGGCGGCGGCGGTGATGGCGGATCGTCCGCCTTCGGCTCGCCCGCGGATAGGAGCACCGTGGCCGGCAACAGCATTCCGGTCAGCAATCCTCGCCATAGGGTCCGTCCGCTCATGCCCGCATCCTCCGCAAAGCGTCGAGAGGGATCCGCGCAGAAGAAGCCTACCGCCGCGATCGTGGCATCAGTTCTTCAAGCTTGATCCAACTTGGCATTCACAATTCATGGAGTTTCACTCTGCGACTCGATCAGCTGATGCTCCAAAATTCCAAATTCGACACCAAGCAAACTGATCCGAATTTTGAAAGAAAAATCAGATCCCGCTCTGTCGTCTTGTGAGGTCCAGCTTGCCCATGGGGCAGATCCGCAAATTTCCCGACGCAGCTATAAGAATATACATATAGCGTGAGAGATTCGCAAAAGTTTAAATCTGATATCAAAATGCATCTCAGAGGCTGTCCGCAAAGCATCTGACCGAGGTTGAATGACCGCCGTCTGCCTGATTCACCGTTGTTACTGGCAAGATACGACGGAGGATCGGATGGCTTGGGCGGCGGCCACCCGGAAGGAGTATGCGCGCCCGCGCGGCGCGTACGCAAGCGATGTGAAGGATCGGGAATGGGGGCTGATCGCGCCGCTCTTGCCGGCTCCGAGAGCCGGCGGGCGACCGCGGACGACCTGCCTGCGCCGGGTTGTGAACGCGATCTTCCATCTTCTCCAGAGCGGCTGTCAGTGGCGCGTACTGCCCCGCGATCTTCCGCCCCGGAGCACGGTCTACGGCTACTTCCGGCGCTGGCGTGACGACGGCACATGGCCTTCGCGTCCCCCTCACCGCCGACCCGCGCCTCTTCGCCGAGGCCGCGGCGCTGGGCCGCGAAGTCGTCTGGCTTCACACCTACGGCGAGCGGTTCGCGGACCCTGCCGCGGGGCGCCGCCACGGCCCGCCGCGCCTGCCGCCCGGCAAAGGCCCGACCATCCCGCGCGAGGGCGCGATCCCCGACACGCCCGAGGCCATGCCCGACGGCGACCTCCGCCACGACGCCGCGACGAGCCGCCTCTTCGTCGGCTCCGGCCCCCGCGTCGGCTTCGTGGCGAACGTGCCGAAGGCGGTCTTCGACTACGAGGTGTCGGGCAAGAACGTCCTTCGCCAATGGTTCAGCTACCGCCGCAAGGATCGCAGCCGTCCCGTCATCGGTGACAAGCGCCCGCCTTCGCCGCTCGACAAGGTGCAGCCGGACCATTGGCTACCGGAATACACCGAGGATCTTCTGAACCTGCTACACGTCCTCGGACGGCTCGTCCGGCTGGAACCGGCCCAGAACGACCTTCTAGGCCGCGTGCTCGCAGGGCCGCTGATTTCGGAGACCGCGCTCAAGGAAGCCGGCGCCTTGCCGGGCGCCTTGAGTTCCACGAAGCCGATGAGTGCTCCCCGGACGTAGATCGCATAATCGGGACGACTGAGAAGGTCGCCCTGCGACGCTTCGCCGACGGCGGTGACGGCTCCCGCCGGGAGGCCGGTGGCTTGCGCGAGATCGGCGAGCAGAGCCTCGAAAGGCGAGCGAAGCTGATCTTCCGGCGCACCAACCTCCGGGCGGCTTTTTTCCGTCACGGCTTTCCCGAAACGGGAGACGGCGGCTTCCATCGCCGATTGCGCCGCCATGTTCACGAGACGACGCTAGCCTTGTGGCCTTCGACGCGAGGCGGAGGGGGGGTGGAATCCTTGGAGGCGTCCGGATGCGGACCGGCGAGGGACACTCACCCTGCATAAACGGCGAGATTTCTCATGCGGAACGGGCCGTCCGCTCTCCCGATTTTATCCGACGCCTCTCAATGAGCGTGGTAGCCCGGTGGTAGCGGGGACGCCGCCCTGCTAACTTTTGATAACATTAAGTCGTTGAGAAGATTGGCGCACCGGGGAGGATTCGAACCCCCGACCCCCAGATTCGTAGTCTGGTGCTCTATCCAGCTGAGCTACCGGTGCCTCCGCCGAGCCGGCTTCG
>JAWLFJ010000226.1:0-3273 GCA_041685625.1 Paracoccaceae bacterium
CAGGGGCTTCCGCTTCAAGGACTGGCTCGACTTCAAGTCCTCGATCCCCTCGGCGCCGGTCTCGGCCGTGGACCAGCAGGTCGGCGTCGGCGACGGGAGCAGGACGGTGTTCCAGCTGGTCAAGCGCTACGTCTCCGGCCCGCGGACGTACCTGCGGACCATCGCCAAGCCGGTCGCCGGGACGGTGCGCGTCGCGCTCGACGGCGTCGAGCAGGTCGAGGCGGCGGCCTGGACCGTCGACGCCGCGACCGGCCTCGTGACCTTCGACGCTGCCCCCGCCGACGGCGCGACGGTCACCGCCGGCTTCGAGTTCGACGTGCCGGTGCGGTTCGACACCGACGCGCTCGACACCGTGCTCTCGATCGAGCGCCTCGGCTCGATCCCCTCCATCCCGCTGATCGAGATCCGGCCATGAAGTCCCTCCCGCCCGGCCTGCAGGCGCATCTCGACGCGGGCGCCACCACCCTCGCCTGGTGCTGGCGCGTCGAGCGGCGAGACGGCGCGCTCTTCGGCTTCACCGACCACGACCGGCCGATCACCTTCGGCGGGCTGACCTACGCGCCCGAGACCGGCCTCTCGCCGGCCGAGATCCGCTCGGGCTCCGACCTCGCGGTCGACGCGCAGGACGCGCTGGGCGCGCTCACGGCGGACGGCGTCACCGAGGCGGACATCGCCGCCGGCCTCTGGGACGACGCGACGGTCAAGGTGATGCGGGTGAACTGGGCCGACCCCGACCAGCGCGTCGAGCTTCGCCGGGGCGTGATCGGCCAGGTCCGCCGCGGCCGCCACGCCTTCGTGGCCGAGGTCCGCTCGCTGGCGCACAGGCTGCAGCAGCCGGTGGGGCGGACGTACCAGTTCACCTGCGACGCGGTGCTCGGCGACGGCCGCTGCGGCGTGAACCTCGACGCGCCGGCCAACAAGGCGAGCGGCACGGTGCAGCGCGTCCTCGACGCCCGGAACTTCGACGCCGTCGGCGTCGGCGGGTACGGGCTGGGCTTCTTCGCGCTGGGCACGCTGGAGTGGACCACGGGCGCGAACGCCGGCCTGACCTTCCGGGTCTCCGACCACGCCAAGCCGGAGGCGGACTGGGTGCTCTCGCTGATGGACGCGCCCCCGAAGCCGATGGCGGCGGGCGACGCCTTCACGGTCAGGGCCGGCTGCGACAAGACCATCGAGACCTGCCGCGACCGCTTCGACAACGTGGTCAACTTCCGCGGCTTCCCGACCATCCCCGGATCCAACGCGGTCCTCCGCTACGCCCGCCGCGGGAACCGCAACGACGGGAGCCCGCTGTGAGGCCCGCGGATCCCGCGCGGGTGATCGCCGCCGCGCGGGGCTGGATCGGCACGCCCTACCACGACCAGCAGAGCCTCCGCGGCGTCGGCTGCGACTGCCTCGGGCTCCTGCGCGGTCTCTGGCGCGAGCTCGTCGGCCCCGAGCCGCTGCCGATCCCGCGCTACTCGCGCGACTGGGGCGAGACCGGCGCGCGCGAGGTGCTGGCCGAGGCCGCGCGCGCCTGCATGATCGAGATCCCGCCCGCCGAGGCCGCCCCCGGCGCGGTGCTGGTCTTCCGCATGCGCGCCGGCTCGATCGCCAAGCACTGCGGCGTGCTCGTCGCCCCCGACGCCCTCGTCCACGCGCGCGAGCGGCGCGGCGTGATCGAGGAGCCCTTCGCCGACCCCTGGCGGCGGCGGGTCGCCTTCGCCTTCCTGGTCCCCTCGGTGTGACGCATGGCCACCCTCGTTCTCGGCCTCGCCGGGTCCGCCGCCGGCGGCGCGATCGGCGGCTCGATCCTCGGCGTCGGCGCCGCGACCATCGGCGGCGCGCTGGGCGCCTTCGCCGGCTCGCTGATCGACCGGCGCGTCGTCGCCGGCATGGCCCCCGACCAGCGCGTCGAGGGGCCGCGGCTGGACAGCCTCCGCGTCACCGGCGCGACCGAGGGCGCGCCGATCCCGCGCGTCTACGGACGCATGCGCGTCGCCGGGAACGTGATCTGGGCCACCGACTTCGTGGAGACGGCCACCACCGAGACGACCGGCGGCGGCGGCAAGGGCGGCGGCGGGCCGAGCGTCAGCACGACAAGCTACGCCTACACGGCCTCCTTCGCCGTGGCGCTCTGCGAAGGCTCCGGAGCCGGTCCCGCAGGGACCATTCTCTCCAGTGGAGAGAATGGAGGCGGAGGAGGCCCGGCAGGGCGTGGCATCGCCGGCCTCGGCCGCGTCTGGGCCGACGGCGAGCTGATGGACCTGAGCGCGGCGACGATGCGCCTGCACGAGGGCGGCGAGAGCCAGGTCCGGGATCCGCTGATCCGCGCGATCATGGGCGACGACGCGACCCCCGCCTACCGCGGGACCGCCTACGTCGTCTTCGAGGATCTCGACCTCGGGCCGTTCGGGAACCGCATCCCGCAGCTCTCCTTCGAGGTTTTCCGCCCGGCGCTCCACGACGACGACGCGCTGGAGACCCTCGTGAAGGCCGTCACGCTGATCCCGGCCTCGGGCGAGTGGACCTACGCGATGCAGCCGGTGGTCCGCGTCGAGGGCGCCGAGTCGAGCCGGAGCGCGTCGCGCACCGCGCCGCGCACGACCTCCATGGGGAAGGTCTCCAGCAGGCGCAGCACCTGCACGAACTCCCGCTTGCCCGCGGCGCAGCGGTTGCGCGGGCTGAGCCGCGCCTCGAGCAGCCGCCGCAGCGTGGCGAACTCCGCCGGGAGTTCCCAGCCCTGCAGCGGCGCGGCCTGGTCGAGGGCCCCGACCTTGCGCTCCAGCAGCGGCAGGTGGTGCAGCGGGTCGAAGACGAAGCCGGCCCCGTCGTGGGAGCGCGCGTGGCGGGCGATCTCCTCGGCCCCGACCGCGACGACGACCTCGTCGACGCAGCCCTTCACCACGGTGTCCTGGTGGGCGTAGGCGACGGGGATCGAGCAGTCGACGTTCCGGTAGCGGACCGGCGCCTGGCTCGAGACCCCGCGCCGGACGGACGTCGCAGGCCTCGAACGGCGCCGCCGGAAGGTCGGGAAGGCCGCCCGGTCGCGCTCCAGGCGCCCGCCGATCGTCGCTTCCGCGCCGCGCAGCGTCTCGGCCTGGCGCGCCCGGCACCGCTCCGGCAGCATCGCGTTCAGCTCGGCGAAGTCGCGCGACCTCGGCATCGGCACCATGAAGGTCCGCCGGCCGTAGCCGACCTTGCCCTTGTCGTTGCCCTTGCCGGCCGGCCGAAGCGGTCCTCGAAGAGATGATGGGACTGCAGCGTCGTGAACAGCCGGCTGCGTCGGCGGGT
>JAWLFJ010000227.1:0-3256 GCA_041685625.1 Paracoccaceae bacterium
GCCTTATCGGCTGGAGGTCAAGCTCTCCATTGGTGGTACGTTGCGGGCGTTGCGCATTGACCGGGAGGGGGTGCTGCGGCTGACGCCGTGAGCGGCCTGTATCGCCCGCATCGCCCCGCTTTCAGACCTGCAGATACAGCTCCGGCAAGCCGGTGATGTCCGCGGCATCCATGCCGGTCTCAGTCTCGATGCAGGCCTCGACGGAGCCGTGCTCCAACGAATCGAAATTCAGGTTCGCAAGGGCCTGGAAGAGCGGGGACTGAACTTGAAAGGCCGCGAGTCGTCACTCGACCGTGACGAATACGGGATTGGTGTAGAACCAGAGGTCCGTCCAGGGATCCTCGATGGGCGGATCCGGCTCCGGCTCGAGCTGATCCGTACTGGTTCCGCGCAGACGCAGGTAGACGGACCCTTCGACATCGAATACGTGCTCGATCTCGATGATCTCGCCGCGACGCGTCCACCCCGAATTCGCCGGATCGAACCGTGCCTCGACGCGGGTGCCCGGATTCTGGTTCTCGTCCTGTGACGCCGCACGAGTTCCCACCGGGCCGACGAGCAGGTCGACCCGCGCGAGTTCCGGAACCCGGCCACGCGCATTCGGCTCTGCCGGATCCTCGAGACGAACACGGACGTGCAGTTCGCCAGGGCCATCCACCACGAGCGTCTCGCCGAGCATGGTGATGGCCTGCTCACCGCGCCTCACCTCGATCTCGAGGCTTGTGACCAGATCGCCGGTGGCGACGAATACCCGACCCTGGCGCAGACCGTCGAGGATGCTGTCGTGGTGCTTGCGGGCGTGAACGAATGTCTTGGAGTACTCGCCCGGCCAGAAGTCGATGCCGCCCTCGGAAGCGTGAATGTGCGAATCGGAGTTGGCCGTGATCCACCAGCGGCGACCCTCGCCGAGCATGGCGTCCCATACACCGCCGACGATCGCAGTCATCTGATCGAAGCCGCCCAGGGTCGGCGCCTTTCCCAGCGGGCCGCCGTAGCCGCCCCGCGGCCGCGCCGCATCCAGGTCGGAGAAGTACTCCTCCATGCGCGTTGGCGTGGGCCCAGAGCGGTACTCGAAGAAACCCTGGTGACCCGGTGCACCGGCCATACCCACGGCCACCTCCGGCGCGGTGTCGTTCCAGGCCCGAAGCTCCTCCGGAGTGGTCATGCCGAACTCGCCTATGGCACTGGCCGAACGCGAGGGATGATTGGCGATCACCACCGGCTTCTCCGGCAGTTCGTCCATGGCACGCAGTGCGTCCAGCATGCGCGCCTCCGTGTCCCGGGATTCATCCGCGGGCCAGTGTTCGTGCTTGGCAAAATTGGATTCCAGGAAGTATAGCTCCTGCCGCTCCCGCTCCGAATGGGCGATGATCAGCGTCGAGTGATCCGCCCCCGGGGTGTCGAATTCCATCCCGTAGAACTGGATCACTTCCGGGATCGCCGCACGCGAGGCGACCAGCTCCGGGTAGGCGAAGTCCCGGTTCAGCTTCGCGTGATTCGGCCCGCCGTGGTCGGTCGTGACCATCCATTCGAGACCGAAGCGCCGCGCCATGGCGGCATTCGTGGTTGTTGGATAGATCGCGTCGCCGCCCAGGATCGGCGCCGGCGGCTCCTGCTCTCGATCCCAGCCCACACTGTAACGGCTGTGGATGTGGTGATCCCCGGCAAGCCAGCTTCGGCCGTCATCAGCCGCGTGGGCGACACTGGCCGCGGCGGTGAGCGCGGGCAAGAGTAAACGCTGAGCGCGGTGATACATCTCAACCCTCCAGCAGCTGCGAACGAATTGCGGCGAGTTCGGCGTCGGTGACATCGAGTTCCGTGCGCAAGAACGCGAGTACGCTGCCGTACTCCTCCACTAGGCCATCCAGAGCCGCCTCCACGTACGCCGGCTCGGAGGCGAGCAGCGGCATGATCGCGTCGCGCGGCAGCTGGCGCAGGAAGGCGTAGGGGCTGTCTTCCCCCCCCTGCGCTTCTCCGGCCTCGAGGAACGCCGCGGAGTAGTCGACAATATCGTCCGACATGGCGTAGTCGGCGACCACCTGCTCGCGCGGGACGCCGAGCGCCGTCAGCAAAAGGGCGGCGGCCACACCGGTCCGGTCCTTGCCCGCCGAGCAATTGAACACGAGCGGTGTCTCGCCGGCTGCGAGGCGATCGAACATGAGGCGATAGGCCTCCCTCTGCTGGAGCGCCATCTCGTAGTACTGTTCCGTCATCACCTTCCGGGTCCTCGCGGCGGAGACCTCACCGCCCGTGAACAGTTCGCGCAGACCGCTCGCGTTCATCGCCATCGAGTAATCCCGCGCCCAGTACTCCGGCGTGTCGACTGTCCAGGTCGTCGGCTCCTCGGCACGCTCCTCGCTGGAGCGGAAGTCCACGAGTACCTTCGCGTCCAAATCGTCCAGATAGCCGTAGTCGTCCTTCGTCAGGCCGACCATGGTCCCGGAGCGATACACCATGCCCCATTTGACCCGGCGACCATCCGCCGTCTCGTAACCGCCGATGTCGCGGAAGTTGCGGCCGCCAGCGAGTGGCAGGATCCGAACCGCCGTTCGTGCCACGACACCTTCACCGGTTCGCAGGGCGAAATAGCGGCGGCCGGATACCTCCGCCATGAAGCTTCCTTGCGCAAGGTCGTCCGCGAGCAGCTCCATCTCCTCGACGGCCGCGCCTGGCACGGATGCAACGAGCAGGTCGACGGGCGCGCCCGTCGGCTCCGTCTTCCAGCGCAGCCGTACCGGTGCGTCGAGGGCGTCGCGCTCGGCGACCACATCGACGATGCGTGCGGGCTCCGGCGCTTCCGGCGGAGTCGGACCGGAAGCCCGGGGTTCAACGGGATCCTGACCACACGCGGCGATCAGGAACGGAACGAGGAAGAAGGCCGCGCGGCGCATCAGATGTCCACCCGCAGGCCGAACATGTAGCGGAGCGAGAGTTCCACGCGCTCCTGCTCGTCCCGGAACTCCGCGAGGGCGTCGTTTTCCGTCGTCGACAGCAAGGCGTCCCGGTGCATGTATACGCCGCGCGGTGTGAAGGGAATTTGTCATGCTGGTCTCTCTCCTGGTCATCAGTAATTTACCCGCACGCCGACCGTGTAGTGGCGGCCGAAGCTCTCTGACTGATTGATGGTGCCGTTGCCCGCGAAGCGCACATCTGTTTCGTCGGTCAGGTTGTTGGCGTTGGCATACAGGGACAGGATGGCGCCACCCACATCGAAGGGCAGGTCATAGAGCAGGGTCGCATCCACGCGCTCCATTTC
>JAWLFJ010000228.1:0-3253 GCA_041685625.1 Paracoccaceae bacterium
GCGGTGTGTCGGAGGCGGGCGATCATCGGGCGCCCGCCGAGAGGACGCGCGCCGGGCTGAGGGGAGGCGAAGCCCCGGCCCGGCGCGCTGCGCCGCGCGACGTTACCCCGTCCCGCGCGGCGTTCCTGTGAGGGGCGGGCGCGGTCATGCGGCGCCCCCGGCGTGCGTCGCGGCGTCGAACTCGGCCTCGGCGGACGCCTCCCGTTCGAGCCGCAGCGCGAGATTGCTGAGGATCACGGCGAGGCCCGCGGCGCCGTCGGCGTCCAGCTGAACGCCAAGGCCGAGGCGGCCGGCGGCGATGACGAGGCCGCCGCGCGAGTCGATCAGGAGCCCCTCGAAGCCGGTTTCCGCCGGCGCTTCGACGGCGAACGTCTCCGCGGAATAGCGCAGCTCGCGGCCGGCGGGAGGGACGAGCCGGTCGGTCATTCCGCGGCCTCCTCGGTGATTTTGTAGGTGTAGAGAGGGAGGGGCGCCGCGGCGTGGACGGCCCCGGCGAGAGACTTGAAGTCGAAGACGAGGCCGTAGAACCACGGGCCGCGCGGGACGCGCGCGAGCAGCTCCTCCGGGCCGGCGAGCATGTAGCCGTCTGCGAGATCCGTCTCGGCCTCGCCCCGCTCGCCGCTTTCCGGCAGCGGCGAGAAGAAGAATTCCGACTCAGGCATCGGAGCCTCGGCGGCGAGAAGCCGGGCGCGCTCCTCCGGCGTGAGGTTGACGCCCTCGAAGGCGACGGCGCCCGGAAGGTTCATCAGGAACATTTCGGCGGGGATCGCGCAGGCCATCGCGAGCGACGATGCGCCTTTCACGCCGATCCCTCCTTGGCTGAACGCCAACATGATTCTGAGCTGGAGAAGGTCGAGCGGCGAGAACCTCGTATGGCGTCCGGTGGTGTTGGCCGGAAGCAGTCCGCGCCGGCGCCAGTCGCGTTGGAGCGGCTGCGAAACGCCGCTGATCTCGGCGGCCTTTCCGGCGGCGAACAGCCGCTCTATGCGCTCGACGCGATAAGCCACGAAATGCGATCTCCCTTCGTTCGTGTCGGTTCTCACACATTTTAGAAATCGTGTCAATCGCCGCGAATTCCGAGAGGCGAGGAAGCCGTCTCTCGGCCCAGCTGCATCAGTCGGGCGCGCTGGCGCGGGTGTCCGCGCGCAGGGCGAGCGCGGCGATCTTCTCCTGAAGCGCCTCAAGAACGTAGGGGAGAGCGTCCTGCGCGCGCTGGTGCTGGTCGGAGCCGCGCTCGGCCTCGACGGCGAGCACGAAGGCGCCATCCGCCAAGGCGCTCAGCTTGTAGAGGGCGCCCGCGATTTCGTGGAACTCGCGGCGATCTTCGCTCCCGGCGGGGGCGGGCGTGGCTGTTGCGTTGGTCATGGTGGCGATCCCCATTCATTGCCTGTATTGTTGGGCACCATGCCCGATTTGAAGTTGGGCTTCAAGCTAGATTAGATCATGTCGCCCGCACAATGCCGCGCCGCACGCGCTCTCTTGGGAATTGAACAGGGCCAGCTTGCCGAAGCGGCGGGCATGGCGCGGAACACCGTAATCGACTTCGAGTCCGGGCGGCGTGCGCCGCGTGGCGCGACGGTCTCCGCCCTGCGCCGGGCGCTCGAGGCAGCAGGCGTGGTGTTCCTTGACGAGAACGGCGGCGGGGCCGGCGTGCGCCTGGCGCGCCCTAGCGGTCCATCCACTTCGAGCGGATGACGCGCGGGCCGGTCGGGGCCGGCGCGGGCGCCGCCGGGCGCGACTCGCCTTCCATCGGCCGCGCCGCCATCGCCTCGGCCTCGGCGTCGAGGCGGAGGCCGGCGGCCTTCAAGCCGTGCAGGGCCGCGGTAGCGTAGACGAAGCAGTCGAGGGCCTCGTTTCGGGCGCCGGGGCGGCGCGGCTGCCACGCGCGGACGGGGCGCCCGTTGACGTAGCGCGTCCTCACCCGCTCCGCCGTCAATTGGTCGAACCACTCGGGCGGGAGCGAGGCGGAGAAGCGGATCGCGCCCGGCCCCGGATCGGCGACGGCGAGGCGAGCCGCGAGCGCGTCCTTGATGCCGTCCACGCCGACGACGAAGACCGGCGCGCCTCCCTTTCCCGTCGAGACGGAGCGCGGCCACGGAGGGACGCCCGGCCCGCCGCGGCCTTTCACGCCCCAAATCCGCCGGCCGAGTCGGGTCCGCGTGAACTCGTAGGCGGCGGACGTGTGCCTGCCGCCCGTGTCGAGCGCGACGGCGCGGAGGGCGAGAGGCGCGACCGCTCGGACGTGCCGCCAGCGCTGCAGCAGCAGCGCGTCCAGGTCGTGCCAGAGGGCCGGGCCGGAGGGATCGCCCCAAAGGATTCTGTGCTCGAGCGCGAACGCCTGCTCGCCCGCGCCCCATCCGACCACCAGGCACTCGATCCGATCCGCCTGCACGTCCACACCGGCCGTCAGCAGCGCCACGTCCGCCGGGAGACGCTCGCCGAAGTTCTCGCGCCGTCCGACCAGCGCGCCCGGCTCCAACGCCTCGCCCCCGCGGTCCTCCCACGTCTCGCCGAGGCAGGTGTTCACCCAAACTTGGAGGCGCGGCGGATCGCTCTTCACGCGGCCATGCGCCTCGGCGATTTCGCCCCAGGTCTCGAAAGGGCTGTAGAGGCTGGAGAGGTGGAAGCCGGCGGTGCGACCGTCGCCCTCTGCAGTGGCGCGCCACTCGCCCGCCGGCAAGAGGCGCGGCTTGTCCGAATCCTCGATCACGCCGCCGCACTCGGGACATTCGGCGTAGGCGTCGCGCCGGCGCCCCTCCGGCCAGCGGATGTTCGCCCATGCGAGAGAATGCATGTGGTCGCAATGCGGGCAGGGGATCAGGAAGCGGCGGCGGTCGGATTCTTCGTAGGCCGCTTCGATGCGGGACTCGCCCTTGATCGTCGGCGTGGAGACCATCAAGACCTTGCGCCGGCCTCGATATGTTGTGGTGCGCTTCATCGCGAGGTCTACCGGATCGCCCTCTCCGTCCGCATCGTCGGGGAAAGCGTCCACCTCGTCCAGGAACAGATACCTCGCGGGCGTGGAGCGGAGGCCCGCGGCGGAGTTGGCCCCGGTCATGACCAGCATCCCGCCCGGAAACGACTTCGAGAACGCAGTGTTCGTGGCGTCGCGCGAGCGGGCCGGCGCGATCCTGCGGCGCAGCTCGGGCGTGGCTTCGATCATGGGGTCGATCCGCGTGCGGGTGTTGCGCCTCACCATGTCTAGCGAGGGCATGACCAGGAGCGCGAGGCCGGGCGCGTTGGCGATGACGTA
>JAWLFJ010000229.1:0-3233 GCA_041685625.1 Paracoccaceae bacterium
CCGTGTCGCTCGGGCGGAGGGGCATGTGATGGCGTTTCACGAGGTCCGGTTTCCCGACAACATCAGTCGCGGCGCGCGGGGTGGGCCGGAACGGCGCACCCAGATCGTCGAGCTCGCCTCGGGCGACGAGGAGCGCAACGCCAGCTGGGCCAACTCGCGCCGCCGGTACGATGTCGCCTACGGCATCCGCCGCGCGGACGATCTGGCGGCGGTGGTCGCCTTCTTCGAGGCGCGGAACGGTCGCCTCCATGGCTTCCGCTTCAAGGACTGGGGCGACTTCAAGTCCTGTCTTCCCTCGGGCACGCCGTCGCCCACCGATCAGGCGATCGGCACCGGCGACGGCGCGACGTCCGCCTTCCAGCTGGTCAAGCGCTACGCCTCGGGGGCGCAATCCTGGACGCGCGCCATCACAAAGCCGGTGACGGGCACCGTGCGCATCGCGCTGGCCGGGATCGAGCAGCCCTCCGGCTGGTCGGTCGACACCACGACCGGCCTCGTCAGCTTTGACGCCGCGCCGGGCTCCGGCGTCGCGATCACCGCAGGGTTCGAGTTCGACGTGCCGGTCCGCTTCGACACCGACGTGCTCGACGTGACGCTCGACCTCGAGCGGCTCGGCTCGATCACCTCCATTCCGCTTCTGGAACTGCGCCGATGAAGACCCTCGACCCCGACCTGCAGGCCCATCTCGACGAGGGCACGACGACGCTCGCCTGGTGCTGGCGGATCGCCCGCGCCGACGGCGTCACGTTCGGCTTCACCGACCATGACCGGACGCTGACCTTCGATGGCACTGACTTCGAGCCCGAGAGCGGGCTGACCGCCTCAGAGGTCCGCTCGGGATCGGACCTGTCGGTCGATGCGCAGGACGCGGAAGGCGTGCTGACCTCCGACCGGATCACCGAGACCGACATCCTCGATGGCCGCTGGGACAACGCGGAGGTCGAGGTCTGGCGGGTGAACTGGGCCGACACCGGCCAGCGCGTGTTGATGCGGCGCGGCGCCATCGGCCAGATCCGGCGTGGGCGTCTGGCCTTCGTCGCGGAGGTCCGTTCGCTCGCCCATGTGCTCGGCCAGACGGTCGGGCGGACGTTCCAGGCGACCTGCGATGCCGCGCTCGGCGACGCGCGCTGCGGCGTCAATCTGGAGGACCCGGCCTTCAAAGGCACGGGCACCGTCATCGACATGCTGCGCGACCGGGCCTTCACCGCCTCGGGCCTCGGCGGTTTCGCCTCCGGCTGGTTCACCTTCGGCACGCTCGAATGGACCAACGGCGCAAACGCGGGACGGCGCACCGAGGTGCTGGGCCATGACGTCACGGACGGCATCGCGGTGTTGACGCTGCTCGAAGCGCCGGTGCGCGCGATCGCCGAGGGCGAAGGCTTCACCATCCGCGCAGGCTGCGACAAGCGGATGGAGACCTGCGGCGCGAAGTTCGCGAATACCGTCAACTTCCGGGGTTTCCCGCACATCCCCGGCCAGGACGCCGTGCTGCGCTACGCCACCAAGGATGGCGGGCACGAGGGAGGCGTGCTGTGACCTCCGCCGATCCCACCCGCGTCATCGCCATCGCACGGTTCTGGCTCGGCACACCGTACCACGACCAGGCGAGTCTGCGCGGCGTCGGCTGCGATTGCCTTGGTCTCGCCCGGGGCGTCTGGCGCGAGGTGGTGGGCCCCGAGCCGTTCCCGATCCCGCCGTACAGCCGGGATTGGGGCGAGACCGGCCCGCGCGAGGTGCTGGCCGAGGGCGCACGGCGCATGATGACCGAAGTGGAACCGGAGACGGCCGGACCCGGCGCGCTGGTCCTCTTTCGCATGAAGCCGCGCGCCATCGCCAAGCATGTCGCGATCCTGACCGCGCCCGACAGCTTCCTCCACGCCTACGAGCGGCTCGGCGTGATCGAGGAGGCGCTCACCCAATCCTGGCGGCGGCGCATCGCCTTCGCCTTCCTGTTCCCGCAACGCTGAGATCCGACCATGGCCACGCTTGTCCTCGGTGCCGCTGGCGCCGCCATTGGCGGTTCGATCGGCGGCGCGATCCTCGGCGTGAGCGCCGCGACCATCGGCGGCTTCATCGGCTCGACCATCGGCTCGGTCGTCGACAGCTGGATCATCTCGTCGCTGGCGCCCACGCAGCGCATCGAGGGCGCGCGGCTCGATACGTTGCGCATCACCTCGGCCACCGAGGGTGCGGTGATCCCCCGGCTCTACGGCCGCATGCGTATGGGCGGCAACATCATCTGGGCGACGGATTTCCGCGAGGAGACCAAGACCACCACGCAGGGCGGCGGCAAGGGCGGTGGGGGCGGCAAGGTCAAGACCACCGAATATCTGTACTACGCCAGCTTCGCGGTCGCCTTGTGCGAGGGGCCGATCACCGGCATCGGCCGCATCTGGGCGGACGGCAAGCCGATGGACCTCTCCGGCGTCACCTGGCGCTGGTATCCGGGCGACGAGGCGCAGACGGCCGATCCGTTCATCGCCGCGAGGATGGGTGCGGCCAGCACGCCCGCCTATCGCGGCACGGCCTATGTCGTCTTCGAGGAGCTGGCACTCTCGACCTTCGGCAACCGCCTGCCGCAGCTCTCCTTCGAGGTGTTCCGCCCGCTGGCCGATCCCGACACCGCCGAGGGGCTGACCCGCGCCGTCACCATGATCCCTGCCTCGGGCGAGTTCACCTACGCGACGCAAGCGATCCGCAAGACCGATGGCGGTGCAACGGCGCCCGAGAACCTGAACGCGCTGGCCGACTCCACCGACATGGTCGAAGCGCTCGACCGGCTGCAGGCGATGGCGCCTGCGGTCGAGAGCGTCAGCCTCGTCGTCGCCTGGTTCGGCGACGACCTGCGGGCGGGCTCCTGCAAGGTGCGGCCCGGCGTCGAGGTGTCGGCCAAATCCACCACGCCCGCCAGCTGGTCGGTCAATGCCGTCAGCCGCGCCAGCGCCTTCCTCGTCAGCCGAGATGATCAGGATCGCCCCGTCTATGGCGGCACGCCGTCCGACTTCGCGGTGGTGCAGGCGATCCAGGAGATGAAGGCGCGCGGGCTGCGCGTCACCTTCTACCCGTTCATCCTGATGGACGTGCCGCCCGGCAACACGCTGCCGAACCCCTATTCCGACAACGCCGCCGAAACAGGCCAGCCCGCATTCCCATGGCGGGGCCGGATCACCTGTTCGCCCGCGGCAGGCTACGCCGGCAGCGTCGGCAAAACCGCCGCGGCGGCAAGCCAGGTG
>JAWLFJ010000019.1:0-46418 GCA_041685625.1 Paracoccaceae bacterium
GCCGGACCCCCTCGCACCGCCGCCGCCGGGCCTGAGCCCCGCCGCGCCGGCGCCGGCGACGGCGAGCGCGCCGACGACCGCCTCGGTCCGCTTCGCGGGTCCGCTCGCGGGGTTCGGGACGGTGGCGATCCTCGAGCTCGGCCCCGGGCGTCTTCTGACGCTGGCGGGGCTCGACGCGCTGGCCGTCGAGGCGGGAGAGACGGTCCGCGAGGGCGCCGTGATCGGTCATATCGGCGTCACGGTGTCGGGCGCGGCGGAATTTCCGGTTGAAGCGCCCCGTCCGGAGGGGGCAGGCTCCGTCACGATCCTATATGCAGAGACGCGCGAGGGCGGCAGACCCGTCGACCCCCGCGGCTGGTTCCAGTTCCAGGGAAAGGCCGGCAGTCCATGAAGAAGCTCATCGTCGCCGCGATCGGGGGCGCGTTGGCCGGGGTTCTGGCGACGGCGCCGATCGTCGCGCCACTCTCCGCGCAGGAGTCCGACGCCCGGACGACCTACGAACATCTCGACCTTTTCGGCGACATCTTCGAGCGCGTGCGTTCGGCCTATGTCGAGGAGGTGGACGAGAAGATGCTGATCGAGAGCGCCATCAACGGCATGCTCACCAGCCTCGATCCGCATTCCTCCTACCTCGCGCCCGAGGCCTTCGACGACATGCGCGTGCAGACGCGCGGCGAGTTCGGCGGCCTCGGCATCGAGGTGACGATGGAGAACGGCTTCGTGAAGGTCGTCTCGCCCATCGACGAGACGCCGGCGGCGGAGGCCGGCATCGAGGCCAACGACTACATCACGCATATCGACGGCGAGAGCGTGCTCGGCCTCACCTTGGCGGACGCGGTGGAAATGATGCGCGGGCCGGTCGGCTCCGACATCGTGATCACGGTGGTGCGCGAGGAGGCGGAGGAGCCCTTCGACGTCACCATCACCCGCGCCAACATCAAGATCCAGGCCGCGCGGGTCCGCGCCGAGGGCGACGTCGGCATCCTGCGCGTCACCAGCTTCACCGAGCAGACGCAGGAAAATCTCGAGGCCGGCATCGAGCGCATCAAGGAGGAGATGGGCGGCGCCGAGAACGTCCGCGGCTGGATCCTCGACCTGCGCAACAATCCGGGCGGGCTGCTGAGCCAGGCGGTCGCGGTCTCCGACGCCTTCCTCGAGGAGGGGGAGATCGTCTCGACCCGAGGCCGGGACGGAGAGGATTCGGAGCGCTACAACGCCGAGGCGGGCGACCTCGCGGACGGCAAGCCGATCGTGGTGCTGATCAACGAGGGATCGGCCTCGGCCTCGGAGATCGTGGCAGGCGCCCTGCAGGACCATCGCCGCGCGATCGTCGTCGGCGCCAAGAGCTTCGGCAAGGGCTCGGTCCAGACGATCATGCCGCTCTCGGGCAAGGGCGCGATCCGGCTGACCACGGCGCGCTACTACACGCCGTCCGGCCGCTCGATCCAGGCGCTGGGCATCGAGCCCGACATCCTCGTGGAGCAGCGTCGCCTGCAGGTCGACGAGGAGGACGAGGACGGCCTGCCGCCGCGCTCCCGCTCGGAGGCCGAGCTGCGCGGCGCGCTCGGCCAGACGCTCAGCGAGGACGAGCGTCGGCAGATGGAGGAGGAGCGCGCCCGTCACGAGGCCAACGCCGCGCTGCGGCGCGACGACTTTCAGCTCGCCTATGCGCTGGACATGCTGACCGGCCTCACGGTCTACGGCGCCGATCGATGAGCCGGAAGGGCGGCGCGGCGCCGGCGCTCTCCGAGGAGGAGATCGCCGCGCTGCCCTACCGGCCCTGCGTGGGCCTGATGATCCTGAACCGGGCCGACGAGATCTTCGTCGGCCAGAGGCTCGATTTTCGGTCCGACGCCTGGCAGATGCCCCAGGGCGGGGTCGACGAGGGGGAGAGCCCCCTCGAAGCCGCCATCCGCGAACTGCGCGAGGAGACGGGCATCGCGCGGGACCGGGTGACGCTGCTCGCCGAAAGCCGGGAGTGGATCCCTTACGATCTGCCCGCCGATCTGATTCCGAAGCTTTGGCGCGGGCGCTATCGCGGCCAGACCCAGCGCTGGTTCGCCTTCCGCTTCCACGGCGCCGACGACGAGATCGACATCGCGACCGAGCATCCGGAGTTCAGCCGCTGGTGCTGGTCGCCGCGCGACGAGGTGTTGGGTCGGATCGTGCCGTTCAAGCGCACGACCTACCGCAAGGTGCTGCAGGAGTTCGCCCACCTGTTCGGCTGATGCGCCGTCAGCCGGCCACCGGCGCGGCGCCGGCCGCGGCCCGGGCCGCGGCGGCGGCGCGCAGGCCGGCGGCGAGCCTGCGCGCCGGGTCGTAGTCGACGTCGGCGAAGGCGACGATGCGCGTCAGGCGGAGTTCGGTCCGGATCGCCGCGGTCGCCGCGTCCACCAGCGTCTCCACCAGCGCGGCGCGGAGCCTGGCGCGCCCGCCGCTTTCGGTCAGGGCCGAGGTGACGTAGGGCGGCGCCGGCGCGGGGTCCGTCCAGGCGACGACCTCCAGCGCCTCGGCCGCGGGCTCGAACCGCCGCGCCAGGTCCCAGGCGACGGCGTCCACGGCGGCGGCGTCGGCCCTTCCCTCGGCCACCGCGACGACGGAGGCGCGGTGCGCCCCGGTGGGCACCGTCTCGCCGATGGCCGCCGCCCCGAGGCTGGCGAGCGGCGCCGCCCAGCCCGAAAGCGAACCGAAGTCGTTGACGGCGAAGCGCCCGCCGGAGAGCGCCGAGGCTCCCTCGCCCCGTCGCATCACGAGGGCCGAACTGTAGCGCCCGGCGGCGCAGCCCTCCGCGGCGTAGTCCGGCGTCGCGACGATGCGCGCGGCGCGGGCGGCGCCGGCGACGTAGGGCAGCCCGCAGGTCTGACCGAAAAGCAGATCGGGGTCGGCCCAGATCGCCTCCGGCGGCCGGTCTCGCGTCAACGTCTCGGGCGCCGCGAAGCCCGCGGCCTCGAGACGCGGGCGCAGCGCCGCCCAGAGGGCGTCGGTGGCGTCCCGGATCTCGGGCCAGTCGTACATGGGAAGAGCTGCGATCACGGGCGGCACGCTACGCTTTCCGAGCCGCGGCGGAGCGGCGCGGGTGCAGGGTCTCCCGCCTGCGGCTGGAAGGTCAAGCCTCGACCACGTCGCCGCGCCCGGCCTCCGGTCGGCCGCCCGTCGCCGCGCAGCACGGATCGCGCCATGAGGCGTCTCCTGCGAGGAACCGTGACCAAGGGATCGAGCGATGACAAGACGCCCTCGGTCCCAAGGATTCATGCAGCCGGCTCCTGGGTTGCGAGCGCGTCGCGGCGGACCCCTCAGCCGAGGCCCGCGAGCGCGCGGAGCGTGGCCAGCCGCTCCGCCTCCGCCGCCGGCTTGTCCCAGCGGATGCGCTTGATCCGGGGAAACCGCATCGCCACGCCGGACCGGTGGCGCGTCGAGGGCTGCAGCGCGTCGAAGGCGACCTCGAGCACGAGCTCCGGCGCCACGGCGCGCACCGGCCCGTAGCGTTCGGTCATGTTGGCGCGCACCCAGCGGTCCAGCTTCACCAGCTCCTCGTCGGTGTAGCCGGAATACGCCTTGCCGACGGGCGCGAGGCTGGGACCGTCCGGCCCCTCCTCCCAGGCGCCGAAGGTGAAGTCGGAATAGAACGAGCTGCGCTTGCCGTGCCCGCGCTGGGCGTACATCAGCACGCAGTCGGCGGTGAGCGGCGCGCGCTTCCACTTCCACCACGGCCCGACCGGCCGGCCGGCGAGATAGGGGCTGTCGCGGCGCTTCAGCATCAGCCCCTCCTCGCCCGCCTCGCGCGAGGCTTCGCGGATCGCGGCGAGCTCGTCCCAACCCTCGAACGTCAGTTCCTGCGAGAGGTCGAGCCGCGACGGGCGCCAGCGGTCGCGCCAGGCGGCGAGGCGCTCGCGTCGCTCGGCGTAGGGGAGGGGGCGGAGGTCCTCGGCCCCGTCGTGCAGCAGGTCGTAGGCGCGGACATGGGCCGGCAGCTCCGCCAGCATCCGCGCCGAGACGGTCTTGCGCCCGAGGCGGCGCTGGAGTTCGGAGAAGGGCCGGGTCTCGCCGTGCTTCACGACCAGAAGCTCGCCGTCGACGCAGCCCTCCCAGTCCATCGCCTCCAGCACGTCGGGGAAGGCCGGTCCGACGTCCTCGCCGGTGCGGGAGTAGAGGCGCCGGCCCGCGGGCGTCGCCACCGCCTGCACGCGGATGCCGTCCCACTTGGTCTCGGCGGCGAAGTCGGCGGCCTCGAGATCGGGGAACTGGTGGTCCTCGATCGGGTTCGCCAGCATCATCGGGCGGAAGGCGAGCGCGAGGTCGGCCGCCGGCTCCTCGCCGCCTTCCAGCCAGGCGAAGAGGTCCTCGTAGGGCGGCTCCAGCGCGAACCACAGCTCCTCGATCCGCTCGATCGGCCGGCCGAAGCGGTTGGCGAGGGCCTGCTTGGCGAGGCGGGCCGAGACGCCGACGCGCAGCCCGCCGGTGCAGAGCTTGATCACCGCGAAGCGGGCCGAGGGGTCGAGCCGGTCGAAGAGGTCGGCCAGCACCGCGGGCCGGGTGCTGCGCGTCGCGGCCGACAGCGCCTCCACCGTCTCCGCGAGGCCCGGCGGCGGCGCGGGCGGCGTCTCCGGCGCCGGCCAGATCAGCGAGACCGTCTCCGCCAGATCCCCGACGAAGTCGTAGGAGAGGCGGAACAGGACCGGATCGGTCCGCTCCTCCACCAGCCCGCGGATCAGCGAGGGCGTGAGGTTCGGCAGCTCCAGCGTGCCGGCCAGCGCGGCGAGCGCCCAGCCCCGGTCCGGGTCCGGCGTTGCCGCGAAATGCGCCTCGAGCAGGCGCAGCTTGCCGTTGCGCTGCGGCGTGAAGACGAGGCGTTCCAGCAGTTCGGCGAAGCGGCGCATCTACTGCGTCTCCTCTTCGCCCCGGCCCGCCAGCGCCAGCGGCTGCGCGTCGATCCCCTGCCCCGCGCACCAATGGCAGAGCGCCTCCTCCGCGCCGTGCGTGACCCAGACCGTCTCGGCGCCGGTCTCGAGGATCGTGCGCTGAAGGTCGGGCCAGTCGGCGTGGTCGGAGATCACCAGCGGCAGCTCGACCCCGCGCTGCTTGGCGCGCTGGCGCACCTGCATCCAGCCCGACGCGGCGCAGATCAGCGCGTCCGGCAGGCGCCGCGCCCAGCGGTCGGCCAGCGCCGAGGGCGGGGCCAGCACGATCTCGCCCCTGAGCGGCTGGTCGCGGCCGCGGATCTGCTCCAGGGGGCCGAGCGGCACGCCGAGCCGCTCGTAGACCGTGCAGAGCCGGACCAGCCCGCCGTGCAGGTAGATGGTGCGGTCGTGCCCGGCGCGGCGCAGCTCCGCGATCAGCCGCTGCGCCTTGCCGAGGGCGTAGACCCCGACGGCGTGGCAGCGATCGGGATTGGCGGCGAGCGAGGCGAGGAGACGCGCGACCTCGTCCGCCGCCGGCGGGTGGCGGAAGACGGGCAGGCCGAAGGTCGCCTCCGTGACGAAGAGGTCGCAGCGCACCGGCTCGAACGGCGCGCAGGTCGGATCGGGGGCGCGCTTGTAGTCGCCCGAGACGACGGCCCGCCGCCCGCCCGCCTCGATCACCACCTGCGCCGAGCCGAGGACATGGCCCGCGGGGACCAGCGTCAGCGTCGCGTCGTGCAACCGGATCGGCTCGCCCGGCGCCAGCGGCTGAAGGGCGCCGAAGGCCTTGGCCCCGTATCGCGCCTCGGCGATGGCCAGAGTTTCGGGCGTCGCGAGCAGCGCGCGGTGGCCGGGACGGCAGTGATCGCCGTGACCGTGGGTCACCACGGCGCGGTCGACGGGCCGGTGCGGGTCCAGATGGACCCGCGCCGCCGGAGACCAGAGGCCCTCCGGCCGGAGTTCCAGAAGCGCGCGCGCGGACATGGGGGCCACTGTGGGGCGCGGCGCGGCGGGGGCAAGTCTCGCGGCCGTCGGGGCGCGGGCTGGAGGAGGGGAGCCGGACGCTTGCCCCGGCTGCGGTCGGCCGTTGCGTGGAGGGAAGGGGTCGGACGCTTCGCCTCCGCCGGTGTCGGGCCTCTGCCGCTCCTCATGCCACACGGAAACCGACGTTGTTTCCATCGGCGGGGGAGCGGGTCTTCGCCGCCCCGGCCCTCGGGCCCCGCGCCGGATCTCGATCCGTTCGACGACCGGGTGAGCCGCGATCGCGCGCAGACGGAGAACGCGACGCCTAACGGGTCGATGCGGACAGCGGGCCGCGGATTTCGAGCGAAGTCGTTCGACGCCCAGCGCGCAGACGCCCTTGGTCCGGCATGGCGGTGCGCCGGGATGTGGCCGAGGGAGCCCGGCATCGCCGCGGTGCGGCCTGCAGCATCGCCAGGCTCAAGGCGGCGGCCGAGCCCGCCTCCGTCATCGGTAGAGCGCCTTGGCGCAAACGCCGACGCCCGGCGCGCGTGACTTCAGCCGGCGGCTCCGAAGACGCCATTGCGCCGCACCGCCCGCCCGTCTCGATCCGTCGTTCCGGCCAGGTCTCGCCGCCTCGGTCGGAGCCTACGGAGCCTCGTTTCCGGGCTGCCGACACCGTCTCCTTCGTCCCGACGTCGCGTCGGCGGCGTCCGCCGCCACACGAGGCCCTTTCCCCGGTCTCCTTTGATCTGCCGCCCGACCGGCTTTCGGATGCGGAGCGGGGGGCCGGAGACCCGCTTCGCAATCCCGCCGTCCGTTCAGGCGGCTATTGCACCAAGAACTCGGCATGCAGCGCTCCCGCCGCCTTGATCGACTTGAGAATGTCGATCATGTCGCGCGGTGCGACGCCGAGCGCGTTCAGCCCCTCCACCAGTTGCGCAAGCGTCAGGGCCTCCTCGACGACGGCGAGGCCGATCCCCGGCTCCTCCTCGATGTCCGCGTCGGTGCGCGGCACCACGACCGTACCGCCCGGCGCGAAGGGATTGGGCTGCGCCACCACCGGCGTCTCCCGCACGCGGAGCGTGAGATTCCCCTGACTCACCGCGACGCGCCCCACACGAACGTCTCCGCCGAGAACGATGGTCCCCGACCGTTGATCGACGACCACCCGCGCCCGTCGCGAGGGTGAAATCTCCATCGTCTCCAGCGCCGAGATCAGCCGGGGCGCCGTCAGGCCCGACGCCGCCACGTCGAGTTCCACCGTGCCGGCGTCCTGCATCCTGGCCAGGGCGCGGCCGGCGCGGGCGTTGATCTCGTCGGCGATGCGCGCGGCCGTCGTGAAGTCGGGTTCACGGAGCGCGAGCCGCAGCGAGCGGATGCTTTCGAAGTCGAACGGGATCTCACGCTCGATCCGGGCGCCGCCGGGGATCGCGCCCGCGGTCGGCACGCCCTGCGTCACCGCGGCCGCGTCGCCCTCCACCGCCGCGCCACCGGCGATCAAGGAGCCTTGGGCCACGGCGTAGATCTCGCCGTCGGCGGCGTTGAGCGGCGTCATGACCAGCGTGCCGCCCAGCAGGCTGCGCGCATCGCCGATCGCCGACACCGTGACGTCGATGCGGCTGCCGGCGCGCGCGAAGGGCGGGAGCACGCCGGTCACGAGGACGGCGGCGACGTTGCGTGGCCGAAACTGTTCGCCGGACACGTTGACGCCGAGGCGCTCCAGCAACGTCGCCAGAGCCTCCTCGGTGAAGGGGGCGTTGCGGAGCCCGTCTCCGGTCCCGGCGAGCCCGACGACGAGGCCGTACCCAACCAGATCGTTGCCTCGGACGCCGTCGAACTCGACCAGATCCTTGAGGCGCACCTGGAGCGCGTCGTCCTCCGGCGGCGGCATGGCGAGGCCGGCTCCCGCGACGTCGGCGGCGGCGTGGCCGAACGGGCCGAGGAGCAGCAGCGTCGCCGCGATCCGGATCCAGCGGAGCACGGCGTCAGCGCAGCATGTCGGCGAGCGTGAGGCGCGAGATGCGCGTCGTCACCGTGTATGCTGTCTGGATCTGCACCTCGAGCGCCTGAAAGGCGCTGGCCGCCTCGAAGGGGTCGCGCATGACCGCATCGTTCCATGCGAGGTCGAGCGCGGCACGCCGAGCCTGCGCGGCCGCCTGGCTCTCTTCGATGCGCGCTTCGCTGAGCCCGATTTCCGCCCTGAGCGCCACCACGGACTCGACCGCGGAGATCGCACGCTCCGCTCCGGTCTCCAGAAGCTCGTCGACGGCGTGGGCGGGGCCGGCGTAGGCGGGGTCCGCAACCGTCGCGACCAAGGCCAGCGCCTTCAGGACGTCACGGAACTCGCCCGCATCGGCGCGGACCGATATCGCGGCCTCCCCGCCTTCCCCTAGCCGAACGCGCGGAGCGTCCCCCTCGCCGAGCCACCCGGTCGTCTCGAAAGGACCGCCCGGCGCATCGAACCAGGCGTCGATCCGCGAGACGAGATCGGCCGCGTCGGCGGCACCGGCGGCCGCGGCGGCCAGATCGGCGAGCATCGTCTCCGCCGGCGCCAGCGCGTCGCCGTCCACGGCCGTGCCGCTGAACAGCGCCCGGCCGCCTGAGTGGGTGTTGAGGCGGGAGACGACGTCGGCGAAGGCGCTCCGCGCCTCGCTTGCGAGGGCTCGGGTCGCGACCGGATCGTCCCGTCGTATGGCCGCCAGCAGCGGCGCTCCCACGGACCCGGCCGCGTCCTCGATCCGGCCGAGCGAAGCCTGCACCGCCGCGATCCGGGATTCGGCGAGCGCGAGACCGTCGATGGCGGCCGAAGTGGCGGCCTGGCCCCGCTCGATGGCGAGCAGACGCGCGGGATCGCCGCCCGCGGCCGCGAACATGTCGGTCTTGCGCCCCGACGCCAATTCCTGCCCGGCCCGATCCAGTTGCAGGCGAAGCGACTGGCCTTGGCGGCGCAGCGCGAGATTTGCGGCGAGGTCGGGAAGCGGTCGGTCGAGCATGGGATCAGATCTCCAGCAACGTGCGCAACAGCTCGTCGGCGGCCGAGACCACGCGGGCGTTCGCGGCATAGGCCTGCTCGATCACGAGCAGATCGGCGAGTTCGGCGTCGACGTCGACGCCTCGCGACGCGGCCTCGGCCTCGGAGAGCGCCGTGCGGCGCCCCTCCGCCACCGCTGCGCGCGATTCCGTTTCGGCGGCGATCTGCGCGGCGAGGCCGGAGACGCCTTCGGCGAAGCTCGCGACCCCGCCTGCCCGGGCGAGTCCGGAGCCCGGCGGTGCGCCACGGTCGGCCTGCATCGCGTCGAGCAGCGCGAGCGGGAGGGTCGGGTCGCCCGCCGGGCGCGGGCCGGCCGCCGCGAGACCGTCGCGCAGCCGTGCCGGATCCCCGCCCGTCGCGCGGTCGACGGCGGCGTTGAGCGCCAGCCGACCGGCGAGGCCCGTCTGCGCGGCGACGTCGAAGGCGGCGCCCGCATCGGTGAACAGACCCGGGTCGCCCGGAAGCAGCGTGACGTCCACGGCGGGGTCCTCGAATCGCATCACCAAGTCGGCGGCGAGCGCGTCGATCCGGGTCTGGGCCGCCGTGCCGAGATCATCCCGGATCGCGAACCGTGCCGCCAGTCCGCCACCCCTCAACGGCCCCCGCTCGCTCGGATCGATCGCATGTCCGTCGAGCGTGAGACCGGACAATGCGCCGGACGCGAGCGTGGAATCGGCCGTCATCGCGGCGACCGGCGCGAAGCCGAGCGGCCGCGCGCGGCCTTCCAGCAGCACCGCGCCGCCGGGCGCATAGACCATGACGTCGCCCTGCGCGCGCCGCGCCGTGCGGATCGGCACGATCTCTCCGAGCCGATCGATCCAGCCGTCGCGGGCGTCCTCGAGGGCCGGCAGCCCGCGCTCCGCGGCCCCCCCGAGCGCCGTCGCGGTCACGATCCGCTCGTTCAGGGTCTCGATCTCGCTCAGCGCCGTATTGGCGTCTCCGACCAGGCGCGCGATCGCAGCATCCGCCTCGCCTCGAACGGCCTGCGTCTCACGCGAGGCGGAGACGAAGGCGTCGGCGAGCGCCTTCGCGGCGTCGGCGGCGTCGGCTTGGAGCGCGGCGCTCTCCGGCGTGTCGGCGAGACGGGAGAACGCCGTCTCCAGAGCGGCGGCGCGTGCCGCGAGGGATCGGGGCTCGTCCGGTCCGCCGAGCGCCCTGGCGAGACGCTCGGCGGCGTCGGCGCCGCCGGACTCGCCCGCCACGGTGGCTTCGGCGAGCCTCAGACGCGCGCGCGCTTCCGGATCGCCGCGGCGCGTCACCTCGGCGATTGAGACGCCGCCGGAAAGGCCGCGCGCCGCCAGGCGCGCATCGCGGCCCGCATAGCCGTCGGTCAGGGCGTTGGCGACGTTGTCGGACACGATCTCGGCCCGTCGGGAGGTGGCCGTAAGGCCCGAAAGGGCGTTGGATAGCGCTGTCGAGACGGTCATGACGGACTCCGGACCCGGATGCGGCGCGCGGGCACGCGAGACGCCCGCGACGCGAGGATCAACGCTTGATGTTCGTGGTCTCCTGCAGCATCTCGTCCACCGTCTGGATGACCTTCGCGTTGGACGAGTAGGCGCGCTGCGTCTGGATCAGCGACGTGAGTTCGGTCGCGAGGTCGGTGGTCGATTCCTCCAAGGCGTAGGCCGTCAGGTCGCCGGCCGGGCCGTCCCCGCTGTCCCAGAGATAGAAGTCGCCGCTCTCGCGGGTCACGGCGAAGGTCTGGCCGCCCCGCATCTCGAGTCCGTTCGGGTTGGCGACGTCCGCGACCGGGATCTGATACAAGCGGCGACGGAAGCCGCTGTCGTAGATGCCGAGCATGTAGCCCTGTTCGTCGAACTCGAGCCCGGTGAGGATCCCGGCCGCGTTGCCGTCCTTGACGACGCCGGTCGGCGCGAAGTCCGCGGCGAGCTGCGTGAGCGCGCTTTCGCCGCCGACGGGCCCGAGCCTCAGGTCCATGGATCCGCCGCCGACCGTGACCTGCGCGACGCCCGTCGCGGGGTCGTAGGCCGCGCCCGACAGCGGCGTCACGGTCAGAAGGGAGCCGCCCGCCCCGCGCGTGTCGTCGAAGGTCAGCTCGAGCTCGGCGATCGGGTTGCTCGCCGGGTCGGTGGCGGAATCGTCGATGCTCAACGTCCAGCTGTTGGAGGCGCCCGTCGCCGGGACGGTCGGCGTGAAGGTCGCGCGCAGCGTCTGCGAAGCGCCGAGATTGTCGAAATACTCGACCGGCACGCTGAGCGCGGCGCCGGAGGCCCCGGCCGCGGTCTCCTCGGCCGGTAGGTTGACGCCGAGCGTCATGGCGGTGGTCGGGCTCGCGGCGATCTCCCCCGTGCCCACCCTCACCGGCTCGAGCCCCGCGGCGCTGTCGCGCGGCCGCATCGCGGTCACCCCGGATGCGTCGACCGGCCAACCGAGCAACGCGAATCCCGAGGCGTTTCTCACGAGCCCGTTGCGGTCAGGCGAGAACGAGCCGGTGGCGGTCAGCAGCATCTCCGAGCCGCCGTTCTCGGCCGCCTCCAGCGGACGGACCGGCAGCATGCCGCGGCCGGCCACGGCGACGTCGAGGGCGTTGCCGGTGGTGACGAGCGAGCCCTCTTCGGAGATCGCGCGAATGCTGCGCCCCGTGACGCCGCCGGCGGAGTAGCGGCCCGCCGCCGCGCCGGTCACGAGCGAGGCGAACTCGGTCTCCACGCGCTTGTAGCCGTAAGTCCCGGCGTTCGCGATGTTGTCGGAGATCGTCGCCAGCTTGCCGGCGTTCACGTTGAGCCCGGCGACGCCGGCGTTCATCGAGGAGGAGATCGTCATCGCGGATCCTTCGAACATCGGCCGACGGCCCGCCGCCGGCTCCACCTTCTGCGTCTTCCGGAGAGGGACCGCGCCGTCGTCTCTCCGGATCGTCCGTCACCGGCGACCATGCCGCGACATCCTTTTCGCAAGGTTAAGCGTCGTCAGTTCAGAGCACCGAGATGGGTCTCGATCGCGGTGCGCATGTCGGCGACGCTGAACGGCTTGGCGACGAAGTGGTCGACGTCGCCGCCGGCCTGGTCGCGATAGGCGTCCGAGGTCGCGAGGAACACCGGGATCGTGCGGAACACCGGGTGCTCCTTGATCTTGCGCGCCAGCTCCACCCCCGAGAGCCCCGGCATGTTCAGGTCCGAGATCACCACGTCGAACCTCTTCGTCATCATGGATTCGAGCGCCTGCTCGCCGGTGGCGGCGAGCGAGACGTCGACGACGCCGAGGCGCTTCAGGCATTGGCGGGCGAGGCCGCGCATGGTCTGCTGATCGTCCACGACCAGAACCTTCAACGATTTGGCGGCGGGCATTTCGGGGTCCTCCTCCGGGGATTGGCTTTCACGGCGCCGCGCGACGCTCGGCGGCGCCGCGGGTCATCTCCTCGATGCGCGCGGGGAGACGGTCGAGATCGAGCTCCTCCTCCACCGCGCCGAACTCGCGCGCCGCCCTCGGCATGCCGTAGACGACGCAGGTACGCTCCGACTGACCCAGACAGGCGGCCCCGGCCGCGCGCATTGCGCGCAGACCCGCGGCGCCGTCGCGGCCCATCCCGGTGAGGATGACGCCCACCGCGGCCGGCCCCACGGCCCGGGCCACGGACGCGAACAGCACGTCCACCGAGGGGCGATGGCCGCAGACGGGGCCGGCGTCGGATAGCCGTGTGAGAAGGCGGCCGCCTTCCGAAACCACCTCCAGGTGCCGGTCGCCCGGCGCGATCCGGATCATGCCGGGGGCGACGGCCTCCCCGTCACGGGCCTCGGCCACGTCGCGCCCCAGCCGCTCTGCGAGGCGACGGGCGAATCTGGCGGTATAGCCGACGGGCATATGCTGGGTGACGACGAGAGGCGGCAGGTCGCGCGGCAGCGCTTCGAAAAGCTCCGAGATCGCCGCGACGCCGCCGGTGGAGGCGCCGACGGCGACGACCGCGCGCCGCCTCGCGCCGCCTGCCAGGTCGTGAGGGGCACGCCTCGACGCACGCGCCGGCACGCCAGCGGCTCGGGGCGCGGCGCGCCGGACGCGGGCCTGCGCCGCCAGCCGGACCTTCGCGCGCAGCGCCTCGCCGAAAGGGCCGAGCGGATCCGGACCGCTCGGTTTCTGGACCGCGTCCACGGCGCCGATGCGCAGAGCCTCCAGCGTCGTCTCGGCGCCCTCGGCGGTCAGCGAGGAGACCATGACCACGGGGGTCGGCCGCAGCGTCATGATCTTCTCGAGGAACTCGAGGCCGTTCATGCCCGGCATCTCGACGTCGAGGGTGACGACGTCCGGGTCCGTCTCGCGGATCAGGCGACGCGCCTCCGAGACGTCCGCGGCGAGGCCCACGGTCTCCACATCGCCTTCCATCTCGAGCGCCCTGCCCAGCAGGCTTCGCATCAGCCGGCTGTCGTCGACCACGACGACGCGGGTGCGACGGCCGGTCGGCGACATCAGAACAACTCCACCCGGCCGGCGGTCGGCGCCGCGGCGGAGCGGGCGAGCCGGCTCTCGGCCCGTCCGGCGGCGCGCGTCTCCGCATCGGCCAGACGCAGCACCGAGGCGCGCCCGGTGGCGGGGAAGAAGAAGATGCGCCGCGCGCGGTCGCCGCCGGTGTCCGCGGCCACGAGGGCGATTCCCTCGGTCTCCAGGTAGCGCCGCACGAAGGCCGCGTTGCGCGCGCCCACGGTGTCGGTCGCGCTGGTGTCGATGACGTTGGCGCCGCCGAACACCTTCGCCTCCAGCCGTTCCTTGCGCCCGCCGCGCTTGAGGATGTCGTTGATCAGGACCTCCATCGCGTAGACGCCGTAGCGCGCGGAGCGCTCGCCGGCGCCGGCCCCCGCGTCGCCCGGCAGCAGGAAATGGTTCAGCCCGCCGATCCCGCGTTCGACGTCCCGGACGCAGGCCGCGACGCAAGAGCCCAGAAGGGTGGTCACCGCCGCTCCGGCTTCGGCGATCACCGCATGGCGGCCCGGGAGCACGCTGACGGCGCGGGCCCCGATCTTGGGCTCGTAATAGGCGATCGCGTCGGCGACTGCGCTCATCCGCGCCTCCTGTAGATGGTCCGCCCTTCCGAGCGCAGCAGCGGATGCTCGCCGAGCAGCGATTCCGAATGCCCGAGATAGAGCGCGCCGCCGACGTCGAGATGCTCGGCGAAACGTCGGACGAGGCGCGCCTTGGTCTCGGCGTCGAAGTAGATCAGCACGTTTCGGCAGAAGATGGCGTCGAACGGGCCGCGAAACGGCCAGTCGTGCAACAGGTTGAGCTTGCGGAACGCGACGGGGGCCCGGAAGGCGGCGGCGATCTCGACCTGGCCGGTCGGACGCCGGATCAGGGCGCCGGGCCGCAACGCGGCCGGGACGTCTTCGGCGCGGTCGGCGCGGTAGAGGCCGGCCTGCGCCTGCGCCAGGACGTTCGTGTCGAGATCCGTCGCGAGGATCCTCAGATCGACCCCGTCGCGTGCGGCGGCCCCCCCCTTCCCGAGGAGCGCGAGCGTGACAGAATAGGGCTCCTCTCCTGTGGAGCATCCCGCCGACCAGATCCGCAGCCGGCGCCGCCCCTCGGCCAGACGCGGGGCGATCACGGCGTCGCTCAGGTGGTCGAAATGGTGGCTCTCGCGGAAGAAGGCGGTGAGGTTGGTCGTCACCGCGTTGGTGAAGTCCTGCAACTCACGCGCCCCTGCCGGAGATTCGAGGAGTTCGAGGTATGCCGCGAAGGAGGTCAGCCCGAGCGCGCGGAGCCGCCGCGCCAGACGCGTGTAGACCATCTGACGCTTGTGCTCCTTCAGAACGATGCCGGCGGTCTCGAACACCCGCTCGGCGATGCGCTGGAACTCGGCGTCCGACATCGCGAATTCACGTTCTTCCGGGCCCGATGTCCGAGGCTCGACGCCTCTTGCGCTCGGGTGTGAGATCGACGCGCGCATCGTCTCAGAACTCCGACCAGTCTTGCTCTTGATCGGCCGCCATGGCTTGCGGCTCGGCCCGGGCCGTGCGCGAAGCGCGCATGGGCGCCGCATCGGCGGTCGCGGCCTTCGGCGCGGCCGCCGTTCGCTTCGGCGCAGCTGCGCCGCCGGCTGCCGCGCGTGCCCTGGCGTCGTTGCGACGGCCTCGGCCGCCTGCCGCCGGAAACGACCGATCCGCGGTGGAAGATTCCCCGGCCGGCGTCTTGCGGACCGACTCTTGGCGCACACGCGCGCCGCTCGCCGGCGTCGCGGGCGGCTCGCCGGGGCCTCGCAAGGAAGCTCGGACCTCGGAGAGGGCGGTTTCCTCGCTCTTCGGTGCCGGCCCCGAAGCCCGAGCGGAAGCCGGGGCGCCGGTGCGACCGCCATAGGCGCTCACCCTGTCGCTGAGCCATCGCATCTCGTTTTCCAGACGCCGGACCGCCGCCGCCGCCTCCTCCGCGAGAGCCGAATTCCGTTGCGTCATCTCATCCATGTGGCTCACCGAGGCCGAGGTCTCCTGCACGCCCGCGGCCTGCTCGCGCACCGCGCCCGAGATCGTGCCGATCATCTCCGCCACGCGGGCGATCCCGTCGACGATGGCGCCGAGGGCGTCATCGGTGCCCTTCACCAGCCGCACCCCCTCCGAGACGTGCCCGCCCGAGGTCTGGATCAGGCCCGCGATGTCCTTGGCCGCCTGGCTCGAGCGCTGGGCGAGGGTCCGGACCTCCGCCGCCACGACGGCGAAACCCTTCCCTGCCTCGCCCGCGCGGGCCGCCTCCACCGCCGCGTTGAGCGCGAGCAGGTTCGTCTGGAACGCGATGGAGTCGATGACGCCGATGATCTCGGCGATCTTGGCGGCGCTGTCCTCGATCCGGGACATCGCGGAGACGGCGTCGGTCATCACGCCGCGGCCCTCTTCCGCGCGTCGTGCCGCCTCTCGGGCCAGCGTCTCGGCCTCGCGCGAGTGCTCCGCGCTGCCCTTAACGCTCGCGGCCATCTGCTCCATGGTCGCCGCGGTCTGCTCCAAGGATGACGCCTGCGATTCGCCGCGGGCGGAGAGCGCCTCGATTCCTTCGGACACCGTGCGGGCCGACGCCGTCATCTCGCCGCTTGCCCGTCCGACGTCCGCAAGGGTCGCCGCCATGCTCGCGACCACCTCGTTCCAGCGTCGCGCCGCTTCGCCGAGGCGTCCCGGATGCGCGGCCATCCGCGCGTCGAGCGATCCGTCGGCGAGTGCCGCGGTCGCCGTCTCGAGATCGTCGACGAAACGCGCGGTCATCTCGGCGACGGCGCGCAGGCTCGTGGCGAGCCGTGCGGCGGGGCCGGCGGCGTCCGCGTTGACGGGCGGCGCCGCGAGATCGCCTTTCGCCAGCCGGTCGAGCACGGGACCCAGCGCGTCGACGGCATCGTCGGCTCGGGTCTCCTGGCCCCGCCAGAGGAGAAGGCGCCCCATCATGCCGCCGTTCGACATGCGCAGCGGGACATGCTCGAGCCGCCGTCCGAAGTCGGATGCCGAAAGGCCAGTCGATCCTTGGTCGCCGGGCGCCGGCAGATCGAGCTCCGGAAGCAGTCGCGCGAGAGGCATGCCGATCACGGAATCCGCAACGTCGGCCAGGCCGGCCCGGCGCAGGAGTTCGGCGCGCATCTCGGTTCGGAACGCCGTGTTCTCGAGGCTTGCCCGGCCCTCGGCGTCGATCACCAAAGCCGGCTCCGGAAGGGCCTCGATCGCGGCGGCCGCGCCGCGGGCTTTCGCCAAGGCTACGGGGATCTCGCAGAGCCGGCTCGCGACGACGGACGCCCCATCGGCCGATCGCCCGCCCTCGGCGACGCCCGTCCCGACCGCCTCTGCGGCTGCGGCGGCGATCGTCTCGTAGGGCGCCGCGATGACGCGCATCGCGACGAAAGCGAGCCCGAGGACAGAGAGCGCCGCGCCGATCAAGGCCGGCACGAGCCGTCCCGACCAGCCGAAGCCGCCTGCGCCGGGCGTCGCCTCCGCCCGCACCACTACGTCGATCCCTTCCGCGATCCGCGCAGTGGGGCCATCGACCCGCGCAGCCTCTCGCGCCGGCGCCAGAACGATCCTTGGCGGTTCCGGAGCGTCCGCGGCCTCGTTTCCGGCCGCAGCCCCGAAGGTCCGCCGCAGGACCAGGACGTCCTGCGGGTTTTCCGCCTGTTCCGGGAGCGCGATCGCGGCGAGCACGCTCAAACCCTCGGCGGTGTTCGAGGCCTCCACGATGACGGGTGTCGCGGGGGCGGCGGCCCGCGCGGCGGCTTGCACGCGATCCCGCAGCGTCGGAGCGACGGTCTCCGCGCCGACCCGTGCCGCGCCATCGGACCCGGACGTGCCGAGGCGCGACACCTCGGCGGCGTCCGTCGCGGACTGCGGGCCGGCCCTTGCGAGACGCGCGGCGGCAAGAAGATCCCGCTCCATTTCCGCGATCCGGCCAGCGAGCCTTGCCGCGGCCGCGTCCGCCGCCCCCTGGAGCCGAGCCTGGTTCGCCTCTCGGAGCGCGGACGCTCCCGCAAGGTGCACCGCGAGGGCCGACCCCGCCGCCGCGACGGCGACGAAGAGGCTCGTGGCGGCGGCGAGCCGCAGCGCGAGAGACGGTCCGCGCTTCGGCGCGGCGGACGCGGTTTCGGTCATTGTCGGCTCCGGGGCCTTGGGCGGACGTTCAGAAAAGACCTTCGGCGGAGCCGCCGAAGAGAGCGTCGAGGTCCAGCAGCGCCACCATGCCGCTTTCCGTGCTGACGAGACCGTTGATCGCGCTGCGGTCCATGTCGGACTCGCCGCCCGGGACGGGTCGGATCTCGTCGCCGCAGACGGTGATGATGTCGGAGACGGCATCCACCAGGACCCCGACGGTCTGGTCTCCGATCCAGACGATGACCACCACATGGGTCTCGGCTGCGTCGGTCAGCGGATCGCCGAACCGGGCGCGCAGATCGTGCACCGGCACGATGGTCCCCCTGAGGTTCAGGACGCCGCGCATGTAATGGGGTTGGTTGGGCAGCGCCGTGGTCGGCGACCACTGCTTGATCTCCCGGACGGAGACGATGTCCACGCCGTAGGCGCGATCGCCGACCAGGAAGGTGACGTACTGCTTGTAGGCGGCGCCCGCCGTGGCGACGGGTTCGCCCGGCGGCGCGGGGGCATGCGCCGTGTGAGCCGTCTCGGTCAATGCATCATCTCCTGAAGCGGTGCGCGCCCACGCGCGCCGGTGGACACGAGGGACGGTACGTCGAGGATGAGCGCGACCCGTCCGTCACCGAGGATGGTGGCGCCCGAGACGCCCTCGACGCGGCGGAAGTTGGCCTCGAGGCTTTTGAGAACGACCTGCCGCTGGCCGATCAGCTCGTCGACGAGGAGCGCCACAAGGCCGTCGGTTTCGGTGTCGACGACGATCGCCATCTCCTCGCGCCGCTCGGATCCGGGCACGCCGAGCGTCCTCCGCAGCGAGATCAGCCGCAGATACTCCCCCCGCCGCGCGAGGACCTGACTTCGGTCCGGCAGTTCCTCGACGGCCTCCGCCTCGATCCGCAGCGCTTCGACCACCGAGGAGAGCGGGAGGATGAAACGCTGGTCGCCGACGCACACGGTCATGCCGTCCAGCACGGCAAGCGTCAGGGGCAGGGTGATCTGGAAGCGCGTCCCCTCGCCGGGCGCGGAACGCAGCGAGCAGCGCCCGCCGAGCGCCTGGATCTTCTTCTTGACGACGTCCATGCCGACCCCGCGCCCGGAGACGGAGCTGACCTCCTGCGCCGTGGAGAAGCCGGGGTGGAAGATCAGCTGGTCGATCTCCTCCGCGGGCATGCTCTCGTCGGGCGAGACGAGGCCGTTCTCGACGGCCTTCTCGAGCACGCGTTCCCGATCGATGCCTCGGCCGTCGTCCTCGATCACGATGATCACGCGTTCGCCGCGATGTTCGGCGGCGAGGCGGATCGTGCCGAGGCGCGGCTTGCCCGCCGCCTCGCGCTCGTCCGGCCCCTCCAGTCCGTGATCCATGGAATTGCGCAGCATGTGCGTCAAAGGCTCGGCGAGCTCCTCGATCACGGTGGTGTCGACCTCCGTGTGTTCGCCGGAGAGGACCAGCCGCGCCTCCTTGCCGAGCTTGTCGGCGAGGTCGCGCACCACGCGGGGCATCCGGCTGAACACCGACTTCACCGGCTGCGCGCGGATCGCCATGACGCTCTCCTGCAGCTCGCGCGTCTGGCGGTTCATCGCCTCGACGGAGTGCGCGACCTCGAGCGCGGTGGCGGCGTCGGTCTCGGAGAGCTTCTGCGCCAGGACCGCCTGCGTGATGACGATCTCGCCGACGAGGTTCACCAGCCGGTCGATCCGCGAGATCTCGACGCGCAGCGTCTTGGACGCCGCGCCGCGCGTCGCGCCGCCGCGCTGCTCGGCCGCGGCGACGGGTCCCTCGGGCTCCGCGATCTCGGCCGGACCCGGCGTCGCCGGCGTCGAGGGCGTTGCGACCCCGCCCACGGCCGGGACGGGATCGTCGATCGCGATCTCGGCGTCGAGCGCGTAGACCGCGAAGAAGGCGGCGAGATCGGCGCCGGGCCGATCCGTCTCGAAGCGCAGCCTCCAACCGATCGGGCAGCTCTCGGCGTCGATGTCGTCGAGCGGGGGCACCTCCCCGAACGGCTCGGCCGAGACCAGATCGAGGTCGCGGGCCGCCCGTATCACCCGCAGCGGATCGTGTCCTGCCCGGATGAAGTCCGGACCCGGCCGGAAAGTCACGATCACCGTGCGCGCGGCCGGCTCGCCCGACGCGGGCCGAGGCTCGGGATCGGCCGCGGGCGCCGCCGCCTCGCCCTCGGTCTCGTCGGCCATGCTGCGGCCGGTGAGTTCCTCGAGTTCCGCGCGCAACCGCGCGGCGGTCTCGGGGTCGCCCTCGCCGCCGTCACGCGCCTGTTCGATGAGCTGCTCCATGACGTCGCCGGCGCGCATGAACAGCCCGACGATGTCCGGGCCGAGCGTCAACGCCCCGCCGCGCACGCGGTCCATCACCGTCTCGAAGACGTGGGCGAAGGCGATCAGGTCGTTGAAGCCGAAGGCGGCCGCGCCGCCCTTGACGGAATGGACTGCCCGGAAGGCGGCGTTGACGATCTCCGGGTCGCGCTCGCCGTCGAAAAGCCGGTCGAGCTGCTCCTGCAGGTCGGCCAGGAGCTCCCCGCATTCGGTGAAGAACAGCGCGAGATAGTCCTCGGAATCATCCATCGACGGCTCTCCGGTCGGGGCGGGCTCAGGTCAGGCGGGCGACGAGGCCCAGGATCTGTTCGGGATCGAAGGGCTTGTTGATCCAGCCCGTCGCCTTCACGGCGCGGGCGCGGGCCTTCAGCTCCTGCGCGGTCTCCGTGGTCAGCAGCAGCATCGGCAGGCTTCGGCCCTCGGGCTCCCGTCGCGCGGCCTCGATGAAGTCGAGGCCGTTCATGCGGGGCATGTTCAGGTCGGTGATCACGATGTCGGGACGGTGCTCGCGCAACTTGTCGAGCGCCTCGAGACCGTCCGAGGCCGTGACCACCTCGTGCCCGCCCTTCTGCAGGCAGTCGACGAGAAGTCCGAGCAGGGCGCGCGTGTCGTCAACGGCGAGGATGCGGCTCATGTGCGGAACTCCATCTTCATGAGATCGTGGAACAGGCCGAGATCCGAGAAGGCGTCGATGAAGCCCGGACTCGGACGCTCGACGGCGAGCGCCCGGCCGCCCTCCGCCCGGGCCCGCGCGGCAGCCACCAGACCGAGGACGGCCGGCGTGCTCAGCGTCTCGACGGCGCTCGCGTCGACCGCGAGGGGGCCGGCCGGATCGGCCCCCCTCAGCCGCGCCAGCATCGCGTCGGCGTCTTCCGGCCGCATGCGGGCGGGGATCTCGAAGGACACGCCCTCCGCTCCGGGCGTCGCCGCGTCCGGCTCCGGAAGTTCGGCCGGGCCGGGCGTCGCCGAGCCGCCCGCCATCGTCTCCTCGTCCGGCGCCGCCGCGGCCCGGTCGGCGTCCGCCCCGGAGTCCGGAACCCGGCCCGGCTCCGTCGCGGCCTCCGGGTCTCGCGCGGCGCCCGCCGGCTCCGCCTCGGGCTCCGTCGCCGCAATCTCGGCCGGTGGAGCGTGCCGCGCCGCCGCTTCCGGCACGTCGTCCGCCGGCTCGGCGGCTTCCGCCCGCTGCATCACCTCTTCGCGCATCGACTCCTCCTCGGTCGCCGGATCGTCTTCGGGGCGCGGTCGCACGCCGACGGCCTTCACGGCCCTTCCGGGGCCTGCAGCGCCGCCTTCAACGCCTCGAGCCGGCCTCGATCCGGCTCGCTGGTCAGCTTGACGGCCTTTTCGCCCTCGATCGCGCCGAGCCGGCCCTGGGCGAAGGTCTCGCCGGCGCCCCGACCCACCAGGCGCAGCTCCACCCGCTCGCGCGCCTCGGGCGGGAGCGGCAGGAGATCCCCCGGCGCGAGCGTCTGCAGCTCGGCCAGCGTCCGACGCTCGCGGTGCAGCACGGCGGCGAGGCGCACCGGCGCCTCCCGCGCCGCCTGCGCCATGTGACGCGACCAGAAGTCGGTGCGCGAGCGGGCGCCTTCGCCGCCCTTCGCAGGGGCGGCCGCGCGGTAGGAATCCAGCAGCGCCAGGGGCAGGACGAATTCGAAGTCGCCGGAGCGCGCCGCCTCGCCCATGTCGAGGCTGAGGCGCAGCACCAGCACGTCGGAATGCTCGGGCGCGATCCGCACCATGGTGACGTGCTGCTCGAAATGCTCGAGCCGCATCGCCGGCGCGAGGCCCGGCGCCAGGTTCAGGCGCAGCGAGCCCTCGAAGGCCTCGATCATCGCCTCGATCATCGCCTCGCACAGGCCGCAGTCGACCGCGGTGATGGAGCGGGCGATGGGCTGCGGCGCGGCCGAGGGATCGCCGCCCATGCGCAGATCGACGGCGTGGAAGAGCAGATCCATGCCGATGTTGATCAGCGCCCGGTACTGCGAATCGCGCACGGAGACGACCGCGAGCATCGCCGGCACCGGGATGTCCTCCAGCACCGAGGACAGCTTGCGCACCTCGCAGTCGATGACGATGGCGCTGGAGATCGTGCGCATGAGCTGGCGCAGCCGCTCGTCGAGGAGCTTGGCGAAGTTCTCGCCGATCTCCTCGATGCCCGGAATCGGCGCGCGGCCGACCCTCTGGCCCGAGACCTTGCGGCGCAGCGCGTTCGCGACGTCCATGACTGTTGCCTCGTCCTGTGCGGCTCCCCCCGCCGATGGAGCGGGACCATCGCCCCCGAGTCTTAGGAAGCGGTGAACGCGGCCGGACCGTGTTCTCGAAAGGTTCCGTAAACCGTTCCCGGAAAGCCGGCCGAAAGGCCCGGGCCGCTAGGCCTCTCCGCGGGTGGACGTCGGAGGGAGCGAGGAGGAGGCCGTGATGGCAGACCGGGACAAGGCCCCGATCATCGTGAAGCGACGACGCAAGGCCGAGCCGGAGGCGCCGCACGGCGGCGCCTGGAAGGTCGCCTACGCCGATTTCGTGACGGCGATGATGGCCTTCTTCATGCTGATGTGGCTGCTCAACGCCACGACCGAGGATCAGCGCAAGGGCCTCGCCGAGTATTTCGACCCCCGCATCCCGGTCTCCCGCGTCTCGGGCGGCGGGGCCGGCGCGCTCGCCGGCGACAGCGTGTTCGCGGAGGACACGATGGCCCAGTCCGGCACCGGCGCCAGCGGCCTGCGCTCCGCGAGCGAGCGCAAGGCGAGCGGCGACACCGGCTCGACGCCGGACGGCGCGCGCGAGGACGGTCTGGCCGAGGAGTTCGCCTCCGTCGAGAACGCGTTCCGCGGCATGGCGGGCGAGAGCCTCCACGGCGACGATCTCCTGCGGCACGTCCGCACCCGCCTCACCGACGAGGGGCTGGTGATCGAGCTGTTCGACGCCGCCGGCAGGCCCCTGTTCCGCAGCGGCTCGTCCAAGCCGACGCCGCGCATGGAGGCGCTGCTCGCCATGGTCGGGGAGGTGCTGACGCTCGCCGTCAACCCGGTCGCCGTCGTCGGGCATACCGATTCGACGCCGTTCGCCTCCCGCGGCGGCGGCTACGGCAACTGGGAGCTCTCGTCGGACCGCGCCCACGCCGCGCGCCGGGCGCTCGAGGGGGCCGGCGTCGCGCCGGACCGTCTCGCGCGCGTCACCGGCAAGGCCGACGCCGACCCAGCCTTCGCCGGGAACTCGGCCGACCCCCGCAACCGCCGGGTGGAGATCACGCTCCTGCGCTCGGATCGGCCCGCACGGGCGCGCTGACCGCGGCGTCGCGGGACTTGCGCCGCGGCCCCGCCCGCCGCAATCAGGATCCCGACGCGCGGCGGGGCCCCTTCCCCGCCCGGAGAATCCCGGGGAGGACGGCATGTTCCACGCCACCATGAACTTCGCCCTCGGCGAGGAGATCGAGGCGATCCGCGAGCAGACGCATCGCTGGGCGCAGGAGCGGGTGAAGCCCCGCGCCGCCGAGATCGACCGCGACAACGTCTTCCCGCCCGAACTCTGGCGGGAGATGGGCGAACTCGGCCTGCTCGGCATCACCGTCGACGAGGATTTCGGCGGCCTCGGGATGGGCTATCTGGCGCATTCGGTGGCGATCGAGGAGGTGGCCCGCGCTTCCGCCTCCGTCTCGCTCAGCTACGGCGCGCACTCCAACCTCTGCGTCAACCAGATCAAGCTGAACGGCACGCCCGAGCAGAAGGCGAAATACCTCCCGGGGCTCGTCAGCGGCGAGCATGTCGGCGCCCTCGCCATGTCGGAGGCCGGGCAGGGCTCCGACGTCGTCGGCATGAAGCTCCGGGCCGAGAAGCGCAACGACCGCTACGTCCTCAACGGCTCGAAATACTGGATCACCAACGGCCCCGACGCCGACGTCCTCGTCGTCTACGCCAAGACCGACCCGGAGGCCGGCCCCCGCGGCATGACCGCCTTCCTCGTGGAGAAGGGAACCACCGGCTTCGCCCAGGGCCCGCATTTCGACAAGCTCGGCATGCGCGGATCCAACACCGGCGAACTGATCTTCGAGGATTGCGAGATCCCCTACGAGAACGTCCTCGGTGAGGAGGGCGAGGGCGTCAAGGTGCTGATGAGCGGCCTCGACTACGAACGCGTGGTGCTCTCCGGCATCGGCGTCGGCCTGATGCACGCCATGCTCGACGAGGTCATGCCCTACCTGCACGAGAGGAAGCAGTTCGGAAAGCCGATCGGCGACTTCCAGCTGATGCAGGCCAAGATCGCCGACATGTACACGGCGATGAACACCGCGCGCGCCTATCTCTACGCCTGCGCCGGCGCCTGCGACCGCGGCCAGGTCACGCGCCAGGACGCCGCCGCCTGCGTCCTCTACTGCTCCGAGCAGGCGATGAACCAGGCCGTGCAGGCGGTTCAGGCCTTCGGCGGCGCCGGCTACCTGAACGATTCGGCCGTCTCCCGCATCTTCCGCGACGCCAAGCTGATGGAGATCGGCGCCGGCACCTCCGAGATCCGGCGCATGCTGTGCGGGCGCGAGCTGATGAAGGTCACCGCCTGAATCGCAGCGGGAGCGCAGCGCAAAAGGTCTCGCCCGACACGGGGATCGCGGCTAGCCTGTCGCCTGCCGTTCATCCGAGCGGTCGTGCGTCATGTCCGGCGTCCGGGCCCGGCTCGGCCGGCGCCGCGTCCCGGAAGGACCGCAGCCATGATCCGACGTCTCGCCGCCGCCGCCACGGTTCTGCTCGCGCTCGCCGCGCCAGCCTCGGCCGAAGGCTCGGCCGAGCCCGCGGCGGACGCCCGCTTCGTCTCCCAGTGCCTCGACGTCCACCTGCCCCGCGGCGCCGCGGCGGCCGAGCGGCGCTGCGTCGGCCTGCTCTCCGTCTCCTGCATGAACCGGCCCGAGGGCGCCACGACCGTCGGCCAGTCGGCCTGCCTGATTCGCGAGGCCGCGGCGTGGGAGAGCGTCATGCGGGCCCAGCTCGCCGCGCTCTCGGACCGTGTCGCCCGCCATGACGCCGTGATCGAACCCGCCGGCGCCGCGGCCCCGGCCCTCGCCGAGGCCCAGGCCGCCTGGGCCGATTACGCCGAGGCCGAGTGCCGCTACGCCCACGCCCTTTGGGGCCAGGGTTCGTTCCGGCAGGTCGCCGGGGCCGACTGCCGCCTCAACACGGCGGCGCGGCGCGCCATCCAGCTCCGCGCCCAGATCGGGTTCGAGAACTGAGGCGGACGCCCGGCGCGGGGACGCCCGACGGTCGCCACAAGCCGCGATCGTCGGGCACGAGCATGAGACGCCCGCGGCGGGGCTTGCCTCCCGCCGCGCTTCGGGCCACCCCTCTCCGCGATCAACCGGGGAGAGGACGCCCATGAAGCTCGCCGTCGCCGCGCCGGAGCGCGAGGCCGCCCGAACCCATCGCGCCGCCCATCTCGAGGCGGCCGAGACCGTCCGCGCCGCCGCCGAGACCGCCCTCGCCGGCGGAGGGGAGGCCGCCCGCGCCCGCCACGAATCGCGCGGCAAGATGCTCCCGCGGGAGCGCGTCGGGACCCTGCTCGACCCGGGCTCGCCCTTCCTCGAGGTCGGGCTGACCGCCGCCCACGGCCTCTACGACGGCGCCGCGCCCGGCGCCGGCCTGATCTGCGGCGTCGGCCGCGTGATGGGGCGGGAGGTGATGGTCGTCTGCAACGACGCCACGGTGAAGGGCGGCACCTACTACCCCGTCACCGTGAAGAAGCACCTCCGCGCGCAGGAGATCGCGCTCCAGAACCGCCTCCCCTGCATCTATCTCGTCGATTCCGGCGGCGCGAACCTGCCCCAGCAGGACGAGGTGTTCCCCGACCGCGAGCATTTCGGCCGCATCTTCTACAACCAGGCCAACATGAGCGCGGCCGGCATCCCGCAGATCGCCGTGGTCATGGGCTCCTGCACCGCCGGCGGCGCCTACGTCCCCGCGATGTCGGACGAGACGATCATCGTCCGGAACCAGGGCACCATCTTCCTTGGCGGCCCGCCGCTGGTGAAGGCCGCGACGGGCGAGGTCGTCAGCGCCGAGGATCTCGGCGGCGGCGACGTCCACACCCGCCTCTCCGGCGTCGCCGACCACCTGGCCGAGAACGACGCCCACGCCCTCGCCATCGCCCGCCGCATCGTCGGCAACCTGAACATGCCGGCCCCCAACGCGATCACCGTGGCGCCGCCGCGCCCGCCCGCGCACGACCCGGAGGAGATCCTCGACGTCGTCCCCCCCGACCTCCGCACCCCCTGGGACGTGCGGGAGCTGATCGCCCGCGTCGTCGACGCCTCCGAATTCGACGAGTTCAAGGCCCGCTTCGGCACCACCCTGGTCACCGGCTTCGCCCGCATCGAAGGCATCCCCGTCGGCATCGTCGCCAACAACGGCATCCTGTTCTCGGAGTCCGCCCAGAAAGGCGCCCACTTCATCGAGCTCTGCTGCCAGCGCAAGGTGCCGCTGATCTTCCTGCAGAACATCTCCGGCTTCATGGTCGGCCGGAAATACGAATCCGAAGGCATCGCCCGCAACGGCGCCAAGATGGTCACCGCCGTCGCCTGCGCCGCCGTGCCGAAGATCACCCTGATCATCGGCGGCAGCTTCGGCGCCGGCAACTACGGCATGTGCGGCCGCGCCTACTCGCCCCGCTTCCTCTGGACCTGGCCGACCTCGCGCATCTCCGTCATGGGCGGCGAGCAGGCCGCCAGCGTCCTCGCCACCGTGAAGCGCGAAGGCATCGAGCGCCGCGGCGATAGCTGGAGCGCCGAGGCGGAGGCCGAGTTCAAGCGCCCCACCCTCGAGATGTTCGAGGAGCAGTCCCACCCCCTCTACGCCTCCGCCCGCCTCTGGGACGACGGCGTCATCGACCCCCGCGACACCCGCCGCGTCCTCGCCCTCTCCCTCGCCGCGAGCCTCAACGCGCCGATCCCCGAAACCCGCTTCGGCGTGTTCCGCATGTGAGCCGCGGGGCGCGCCGCCGCGCCCCGGCTCCGAGCCCCTCCGGAGGCCCCCCATGTTCCGCAGACTGTTCCGCCGCCGTCGCGACCCCGCCCTCAGCCCCGACTCGACGCGCCCCGACCTCGTCGGAGAGCCCGACGGCGGCGTCACCCCGCCGGACCGCCCGCAGCTCTCGCCCGAGGCCGAGGCGGAGGCCGCCCGGCAGGCCGACGCCGCCGCGGCGCGCACCGCCAAGGCCGAGGCCGCGGCGAAGCCCGCCCCGCGCCCCATCGCCAAGCTCCTCATCGCCAACCGCGGCGAGATCGCCGTGCGCATCGCCCGCACCGCGCGCCGCATGGGCGTCCGCACCGTCGCCGTCCACTCCGAGGCCGACGCCCACGCCCGCCACGTCGCTGCCTGCGACGAGGCCGTCGCCATCGGCCCCGCCCCCGCCGCCGAGTCCTACCTCGTCGCGGACCGCATCCTTGCCGCGGCCAAGGCGACCGGCGCCGACGCCATCCACCCCGGCTACGGCTTCCTTTCGGAGAACCCCGACTTCGCGGAGGCGGTGACGCAAGCCGGCCTGATCTGGGTCGGCCCCCCGGCCTCGGCGATCCGCGCGATGGGCCTCAAGGACGCCGCCAAGGCCCGGATGCAGGAGGCCGGCGTCCCCGTCGTCCCGGGCTTCCACGGCGAAGGGCAGGATCCGACCTTCCTCGCAGGCGAGGCCGAGCAGATCGGCTACCCCGTCCTCATCAAGGCCCGCGCCGGCGGCGGCGGCAAGGGCATGCGCCGGGTCGACCGGGCCGGGGACTTCGCCGAGGCTCTCGAAGGCGCGCAGGCCGAGGCGCAGGCCGCCTTCGGCGACCCGGCCGTCCTCGTCGAGAAATACGTCGCCGCCCCCCGGCACATCGAGATCCAGCTCCTCGCCGACGGCCACGGCACGGCGCTGCACCTGCACGAGCGGGACTGCTCGCTCCAGCGCCGCCACCAGAAGGTGATCGAGGAGGCCCCCGCCCCCGGCATGACGCCGGAGATCCGGGCCGAGATCGGCGCCGCCGCCGTCCGCGCCGCCAAGGCCATCGGCTACGAAGGCGCCGGCACGGTCGAGTTCATCGCCGACGCCTCCGACGGGCTCCGCGCCGACCGCATCTACTTCATGGAGATGAACACCCGCCTCCAGGTCGAGCACCCCGTGACCGAGGCGATCACCGGCCTCGACCTCGTCGAGTGGCAGCTCCGCGTCGCCGCGGGCGAGCCGCTGCCCTTCGCGCAAGCGGACGTCCCCCTGAACGGCCACGCCATCGAGGCCCGCCTCTACGCCGAGGATCCGACCAAGGGCTTCCTGCCGCAGACCGGCCGCCTCACCCATCTGCGTCTGCCCGATCCCCTCCTCGCCCGCACCGACGCCGGCGTCGGAGAGGGCGACGCCGTCTCGCCCCACTACGACCCGATGATCGCCAAGATCGTCGCCCACGGCCCGACGCGGGAGGCCGCGCGCAGCCGCCTCCTCGCGGCGCTGGCGGAGACGGAGGTGGCGGGTCTGACCACCAACCTCGCCTTCCTCTCCCGCCTGCTGAAGCATGAGGGCTTCGCCAAGGGCGAGATCGACACCCACCTGATCGAGCGCGACCTCGCCGCCCTCACGGCCCCCGAGCCCGCGCCCGCCGGCGCCGCCGCCCTCGCCGCCGCCGCCGCCCTCGCGCTCGACCGCCCGGCCGAGCCCGGCCCCTTCGGCCGCCGCGACGGCTGGCGCCCCTGGGGGCGGGAGACGCGCCGCGTCACGGTCGAGGCCGAGGGCGAGCCCCTGACCGTCACGCTCGAGACGGTCGGCGAACATCGCTACGCGGCGACCGAGGGCGACGCCGCCGGCCCGGCCCTCGCGCTCCACGCCGCGCCGGGCCGCCTTCGCCTCATGGTCGACGGGACCGAGCGGGACGCCCGCGCCGTCCTCGGCGCCACGCCGCAAGGGCCGCGGGCCGAGGTGTTCCTCGGCGGCCGCGCCGCCGCCTTCGCCCTGTCGGACCCCTTCGCCGCCGCGCTGGAGGCCGTCGCCGGCGGCGACGCCGTCACCGCGCCCATGCCCGGCCTCGTCAAGCGCCTGCTCGCGAAGCCCGGAGACCTGGTGACGGCGGGCCAGACCGTCGCCGTGATGGAGGCGATGAAGATGGAGCACCGCCTGACCGCGCCCCGCGACGGCACGGTCGAGACCGCCCCCGCCGAGGAAGGCGTCCAGATCGCCGAAGGCGCGGTGCTGCTGACGCTGGTCCCGGAAGCCGTCGCCGCCGAGGTCGCCGAGACCGAGCCGCGGACCGCCGACACCCTCCCCCCGGAGGAGACGCCGACCCCGCCCGAGGAGGGCTGACGCCCGGGCGTCGGCCGAAAGGCGCCGCGGGCCCGAACCGCCCCCGCGCCGCGGTCGGGCCGGCGGCGCCCGGCGTCCGTCAACCTTTCCTCGACCCTTCGGCGCCAGCCTCGCGCCGTCGGACCGCCGCCAGGCCGGAGACCCCCCTAGCCTCCTGCCGTCGGGACCACGCCGGCACGAAGTCCGCCCCGACGACCGACCCGCGCGGCACGAAAGGCCGACGAACGACATACGAAAGGCCGACGGGAGTCCGACGAACCGCACGCGAAAGGCCGACACGCGCGGCACGCCCTGCATGCCTCCGCGGCACGAATGCGGGACCGGATTCCGGCCCCCCGGCGCGCTTCCGGCCTCAGCCCTTCGGCTTCACGCCCATCGCCAGCATGGTCATGCCGGGGATCATCGGCTGCACCGTGACGTTCTCGAAGCCGCCGCGCGACAGCGCCTCGGCCAGCCACGCGTCGTCCAGGCTCCGCGCCGACGGCGTGAAGGCGGTGTGCTGAAGCTGCCAGAGCGCCGCGAGCTTCGGTCCGTTGCGCTCGGCGTTGACCACGAAGTCGTGGATCATGATCCGCCCGCCGGGGTTCAACGTCTCGAAGGCGCGCTCCACCAGCCGGTCGTGCGACTCCCCCGGAACGCCGGAGAACAGATAGCTCATCAGCAGCGCGTCCTGCCCGGCCGGCCACTCGGTCTCCAGCGCGTTGCCCTCGACATAGTCGATGCGTTCGGAGAGCCCCGCCGCCTCGACGTAGCGCCGGCCGACCGCGGCGACGTTCGGGAAGTCCACGATCGTCGCCTTCAGCTTCGGATAGGCCTTGCAGAGCGTGATCGCATAGGCCCCCGTGCCGCCGCCGACGTCGAGATAGCTCCGCGCCTCCGAAAGATCCGCGAGCTTGGCCAGCCCCCGCGCCGGGCCCAGCGAGCCCGCATGCTGGCTCTCGGAGTAGAGCCGCGCCTCCTCGGGGTCGGAGAACCAGCTCTCGTAGCTGTCGGTCGCGTCCTCGGGCAGATCGCCGCCGAGCGCCTGATCGATCTGATCGAGCAGCGGATACATCTGCCGGTCCACCTGAAGGCGCAGATAGTCGCCGAAGTCGTGCTTGGCGCCCTTCACCAGGAACGCCTCCGCCGCCGGCGAATTGGCGAAGCGGTCGTCCTCGACCGCGATCAGGCCCAGCGCGGCGAGCGCCGTCGCCAGCGTGCGCGCCCGCTCCGCATGCAGTCCGGTCGCGGCGCCCAGCGCCTCGGCGGTCATCGGCCCCTCCGCGAGGGCGGTGAAGACGCCGTGATGCAGCGCCGCGAACAACGCCTTCGATCCCATGAAGCCGAAGGCGATGTCCGAGATCTGCTCCGCCTCGGTCAGCGGCGCGGGGGCGACGTCCTTCATTCCGATCTCCTTCTCATGTCCCGTTCACGACATCCATAGCCTGTTTCCGACCTGAAGGGCGCCCCCTTTGCGGCGCTGCAGCGTGACGTCGACGCCCTCCCCTGCCGGATCGCGCCGCCGTCGGGGCTCGCGGGGGCGGCGCCGGTCGCCGCCCGGGACCCGGTCGGAGGACCCTTGTGGCGGCCCGCTCGAGACCCGAAGCTCAGCCCCCGCCGCATGCCGCCGGAAGGAGCCGTGATGCGCCAGGAGACCGTCGCCGAACCGCCGACCCGGCCCGACTGGGCCGCGCGCCGCATCAACCTCGCCTCGCCCCGCCTCGGGGCGGAGGCCACGGCCTGCTCGGACGACTTCTTCGCCCCGATGGCGCGGATGCTTCAGGACGCGCCCCCGGTCTGGCGCCCCGGCGTCTTCGACGAGAACGGCAAGTGGATGGACGGTTGGGAGAGCCGCCGTCGCCGCGACGCCGGCCACGACTGGTGCGTCGTGAAGCTCGGCGCGCGGGGCCGGATCGCCGGCGTCGACGTCGACACCAGCTTCTTCACCGGCAACAATCCCCGCGCCGCCGAGGTCTGGGCCGTCCGCTCCGACGCCCCTCCGACCGACGCGGCCGCCTGGACTCGCATCGTCCCCGCCGCGCCCCTCTCCCCGAGCGCCCATCACTTCCTCAGGGCCGAGGGCGGCGACGAAGCCTACGACTGGGTCCGGCTCGACATCCTGCCCGACGGCGGCGTGGCGCGCTTCCGTGTCTACGGCGATCCGGTCCCTGTCTGGGACGCGGTCGACGCGTCGGCCGAGGTCGAGCTTTCGGCGCTGCGCAACGGCGGGCGGATCGTCGCCTTCAACGACGCCCATTACGGCGAGGTCGAGGCGCTCCTCTCCGAGGGACGCGGCCGCGACATGGGCGACGGTTGGGAGACGCGTCGTCGGCGCGAGCCCGGCCACGACTGGATCATCGTCGAGCTCGGCGCGCCGGGGACCGTGGAGCGCGTCGAGATCGACACGGCCCACTTCAAGGGCAACTTCCCGGACAGAGCCTCGCTCCAGGCCGCCCGCGTCGACCGGGGCGCCGCCGAGAGCGTCGTCACCCAGTCCATGTTCTGGCCCCGCCTGATGGCCGAGCGCCCCCTCGGCCCGGACCGGATCCACGTCTTCTCGGGCGAGGATCTCGAGAGCCTCGGCCCCGTCACCCACGTCAAGCTCAACATCCACCCCGACGGCGGCGTCAGCCGGTTGCGGGTCTTCGGCCGGCTGGCGTGAGGCCCGGGGGGCGCGCGGCGGAACCGGCGATCGATCCCGTCCCGCCGGCCGGCGCCCTCCAGCATGATCTCGACGCCTTCGCGGTTCACCATGCCGTCCCGGCGCCGTCCACGGATCGAGGGCGCGCGGGAGCGCACGCGCCCCTGCGCGCGACGTCGGGGCCCGCACGCGGCGGCGCAGCTTTCGCGGCGCCGCTTGACGCGGGCGCGCGCAGGGCTCGACTCTGCGGCACCGAGCTCACCCGCAAAGGCCCGCCATGCCCCGGACGATCCGCGCCGAACCGTTGACGCCCGAGGCCTTCGCGCCCTTCGGCGCCGTGATCGCCCCCCGTCCGGAGACGGCGCGGCGGATCAACGCCGGCTTCGCGACCCGCTTCCACGCCCTCGCCGAAGTCACGGCCGAAGGCGCGCCCGCGGTCCTCTCCATCTTCCGCGCCCGGCCCCGTCCCCCCGTGATCGCGCTGCTGGAGCGGCACCGGCACGGCAGCCAGGCGTTCATGCCGCTGGGGGGGCGTCCCTGGCTGACCGTCGTGGCCGAGGGGCCGGCGGCGCCGCTCCGGGCCTTTCTCTGCGGTCCGGCCCAAGGTCTTCAGATCGCGGCCGGCGTCTGGCACGCGCCGCTGATCACCCTCGCCGCGCAGGACTTCCTCGTGATCGACCGCGACCGGCCCGAGGACGACCTCGAGGAGGCGCGCCGCGATCCTCCCGACGTCGTGAACGTCTGATCGGCACGCCGCGAAACCGTTGCGGCGCCCCCGCCCTCGCGTCCATACTCGGCTCAGCGACGTGCAGAAGGACCCCCGCTCATGCGACTCCTCGGACCGGCGGCGATCGCCGCCTTCGCCCTGATCGCCACCGCCTCGCAGGCGCCCGCGCAGGAGGCGGAGACCGACCTCGCGGAGGCCTTCGCCCGCGCCGACGTCAACGGCGACGGCCATGTCGACGTTGACGAATTCGTCGCCGCCGTGGTCGCCCGGTTCGCCGAACTCGACGGCGACGGCGACGGCGCCCTCGCGATCGAGGAGGTCCACGACGCCGATCCAGAAGAGTTCGCCCGCGCCGACCGCGACGACGACGGCGTGCTGTCGCTGGGCGAGGTGGTGGGCGACCGCATCATCCACTTCTTCGAGGCCGACGGCTCCGGCGACGGCGTCCTGACGCTGACCGAGTTGCAGGACTACGCGGGGAGGACCGACACATGAGGTTTCGGAGGTTCGCCGCCGCCGGCCTCGCGGCCCTGTCGCTCGCCGTGCTCGCCGGCTGCGCGGGCGCCCCGATCGACCGACGCACCCAAGGCCAGATCCTCGGCGGCGCCACCGGGGCGGCCGTCGGCTCGCTCTTCGGCGCGGGCACGGGTCGTATCGCCGCCACGGGCGCCGGGGCCGTCATCGGCTCCATCGCCGGCGGACGCATCGCCGAGAACTGAGAGCGCCGACCGGATCTCGACTCCGATCGTCCAGCCGGGGCGCCGGCCGGCCCCGCCTCGGGCGCCCCGGCGCCATGATCGGGAGGTTCAGTCGGCATCGACCGATATTCAGCCGGAGTGTTCCCATGCGCCGCATCGCGCCTCTCGTCGCCCTCGTCCTCGCCGCCGCGCTCGTCGCCGGCTGCTCCACCTCCCGCCAGGATCAGCGCACCCGCGGCGCGATCGTCGGCGGCGCCACCGGGGCGGCCGTCGGCTCGCTCTTCGGCGCGGGGACGGGCAAGACCGTCGCCACCGGCGCCGGTGCGGTGATCGGCTCCATCGCCGGCGCCGAGATCGCCGATCCAGGCCCGCGACGTCGTCCCCGCCGACGCTGAACCCGCCTTCGCCGCGGCGGCCGACAGGCCGGCGCAAGATTGCGCTCCGGCCCGGGACGGAATATCTCCGCCCCGAGCCGAGGACGGGGCGTGATGCACAGTTATCTGGACTTCGAGAAGGGCCTCGCGGAGATCGAGGGCAAGGCCGAGGAGCTGCGCGCCCTCGCCCGCGACGATCCGGACATGGACGTCGAGGACGAGGCGCGCGCGCTCGACCACAAGGCGAAGGATCTTCTGCGCGACCTCTACGAGGGGCTCACGCCCTGGCGCAAATGCCAGGTCGCGCGTCATCACAACCGGCCCAAGGCGCTCGACTACGTCGAGGCGCTGTTCACCGAATACACGCCCCTCGCCGGCGACCGCGGCTTCGCCGAGGACAAGGCGGTGATCGGCGGCCTCGCGCGGCTGGACGACCGCCCCGTCGTGGTGTTCGGCCACGAGAAGGGCCGCGACACCGCCTCCCGGCTGGAGCGCAACTTCGGCATGGCGCGGCCCGAGGGCTACCGCAAGGCGGTCCGCCTGATGGACCTCGCCGACCGCTTCGGCCTGCCCGTGATCACGCTGGTGGACACTCCCGGCGCCTATCCCGGCAAGGGCGCGGAGGAGCGCGGCCAGTCCGAGGCCATCGCCCGCGCCACCGAGAAGTGCCTCGAGATCGGGGTGCCGCTGATCTCTGTGGTGATCGGCGAGGGCGGCTCCGGCGGCGCCGTCGCCTTCGCCACCGCCGACCGCACGGCGATGCTGGAGCACTCGATCTACTCGGTGATCTCGCCGGAGGGCTGCGCCTCGATCCTGTGGAAGGACGCCGAAAAGACGCGCGAGGCGGCCGAGGCGCTGCGCCTCACCGCGCAGGACCTGCACAAGCTCGGCGTCTGCGACCGGATCATCGAGGAGCCGATCGGCGGCGCCCAGCGCGACCGGCAGGGCACCGTGCATCGGGTCGGCGCCGCGATCCGCGAGATGCTGGCCGAGGTCTCGGACGCGGAGCCGGCGGAGCGCCGCGCGGCGCGGCGGCGGAAGTTCCTCGCCCTCGGGGCGCGCGGGCTCGGCTGACGGCGATGAGGGCGTCCGCCCCGCCATCCCGGTTGCCCGCGGTCGGCGCCGGCCGCCGCGCCGCGGCCGCGGTTCTGGCCATGGCGCTCGGGGTGGGACCCGCGGCGGCGACGGGCATGCTGACGTCGGACTGGCCGTCGCCGTCCCGTGCCGCGCCGTCCGATCCGTGGCGCATCGGCGATGCCGCCTCGAGCCGGAACGAGGCGCTGGCTCGGGCCGGCTGGATCCCGCTGGAGGTCGTCCTCGACTCGCGGCGTCCCTGGGTCGCGCTGCGCGAACACGCGGGGGCGCGGTACGCGACGGGCCACCGCTCGCCGTTCGAACGCTTCGCCAATCCGCAGCGCCCGCCGCTCGCGATCGAGACGACCGACGAGATCCGGCTCTCCCACCGCGCCCGCGCCGCCGCGGACCTCGCCTCGGCGTCTCCGCTCCGACGCGATCCGGCCGCGACCCCCGCACCGTGGGAAATCGTCGCGCCCTCCTATCTGCACGAACTGCTGCGGGCCGCTCCGGCCGCGTTGCGGGTCGAGTCGCGTCTCGGCATGACGGACGTGATCGCCACCGGCATGACCCTCGCCGTGGCCCCGGGCGAGGCGGCGCCGAACTGGGCGGAGGACATCTGGGCCGAATCCGACCCTTTGACGCGCGGCCTCTCCCTCACCCAGCCGGCGCCGCGGCCGCGCCAGCCCGAATCGCCGGAAGTCATCCGACTGGTGGTGATCGGCGCGCTCGGCTTCGGGACGCTTGCGCTCATCGGCATCGTCTACGCCATCATGCGCGAAAGCGACGGGCCGAAGAAACTCCGCTCAAGGCGGTTCGGCTGAGCTAGACGCCCCATTCTCGGGGGCAGGCTCCGGCCCGCCGGCGTCTGCCTCGCGGAAGACGGCGCGGGATCGGGCGGGCGCCGCTTCCGCGCGCCGCAGCCGCCCTCTTCAGCCGCCGCGCGGCTTGGCCCGCGTCGTCGCCGTCGCCTCCCACGGCCGCTCCGGCCAAGGGTGCCTCGGGTAGCGCCCGCGCAGGTCCTTCCTGAGATCGGCGTAGCCGCCCCGCCAGAAGCCCGGCAGATCCGCGGTGGTCGCCGCCGGCCGCCGCGCGGGCGACAGCAGCTCCAGCCGCAACGGAACGCCGGCGACGACGGGATGCGCGTCGAGGCCGAACAGCTCCTGCACCCGGACCGAGACCGTCGGCGTCTCCGCCCCCCAGTCGATCGGCAGGCGCGTGCCCGTCGGCGCCGTCCAGGCGGCGGGCGCCGCGGCGTCGAGCGCCTGCCGCGCGGCCCAGTCCAGCGTCGCCTCCAGGATCGCCGCCAGGTCGAGCCGGGCGAGCCCCTCCGCGTTCCGCACGCCGGCGAGGTGCGGGACGAGCCACGTCTCCAGCGTGGCCTCGAGGGCGGCGTCGGACCAGTCCGGCAGGCCGCTCACGCCGGCGGCCTCCGCCGCCGCCGCCCGGGCGCGGAGCCGGGCCGGCGCGCCCGCCCAAGGCAGGGCGCCGAGCCCCAGCGCCCGCACCCCTTCGCCCATCGCGGCAGCCCGCACCGCCTCCGGCGCATCGCGCCAGGGCCGGTCCTCCAGCGCCAGCGCGCCGAACATGCGCCGCCGCCGGGCCACCACGGCGCGTTCCCGCGGCGACCATTCGCAGACCGCCGTCCAGCGGATCGCGTCGGCGAAGAGCGCCTCGAGATCCGACGGCGCGAGAGGGGCGGCCCGCCGGATCAGCGCCTCCCGCGGGTCGCCGTCGGTGTCCGCCACCGCCAGCAGCCGCGGCGCGCCCATCGGATCCTCCGCCCGCAGCGCCGCGCCCTTGCCGCCGGAGAGCAGGTAGCGCGGCGCCTCGCCCGCCGTCCGCTCCGGCCGCTTCAGCGCCACCCGGTCGGGATAGGCCCGCGCCGCGTGCCGCGCGAGCGCCGCCGCGTCCACCGGGCCGCCGCCGATCCGGGGCGCCGGCCCGCCGGTCGCGCGCGCGACGGCGCCGGCGATCCGCTTCGCCGCCTCGCGCAGCGCGCCCGCCCGCCGCGCATCCGGCGGCGGCCCCGGGCGCTCCCGCGCATAGCGTCCGGGATCGCGCATCGCCTCGACGCGGAGCGAGAGTTCCGCCGGCGCCCCCGGCCCGAGCGGATCGCGCTCCTCCAGCACCGCCGCGAGCTCGCAGGCGAGGCCCGGCGCGTCCGCCGTCTCCGCCGCCCTCAGCAGCATGTGGGCGATGCGCGGATGCGCCGGCAGCGCCGCCATGCGCCGGCCGTGCGGCGTCGGCCGTCCGTCCGCGTCCAGCGCCTCCAGCCCCCGCAGCAGCGCCTCCGCCTCCGCCAGCGCCGCCTCGGGCGGCGGGTCGAGGAACGTCAGCGCCTCCGGCGCCGCGCCCCAGAGCGCCAGCTCCAGCGCCAGCCCCGCGAGATCGGCGGTCAGGATCTCCGCCGGCGGCTGCGCCGGCAGCGCCCCCTCCTCGCCCCGGGTCCACATCCGAAGGCAGAGCCCCGGCCCCAGCCGCCCGGCCCGCCCGCGCCGCTGGTCCGCCTCAGCCCGGCTCACCGGCTCGGTCACCAGCCGCGAGAGGCCGGAGCCGGGATCGAAGCGCGCGCGCCGCGCGAGGCCGGCGTCGACCACCGCCGTCACGCCTTCCACCGTCAGCGAGGTCTCGGCGATCGCCGTGGCGAGGACCACCTTCCGCCGACCGGCCGCCGCCGGCGCGAGCGCCGCGCGCTGGGCGGAAAGCGGCATCGCGCCGTGGATCGGGCGCAGGTCCGCGCCCGCCGGCAGCCGTCCCTCCAGCGCCCGTTGCAGCCGCGCGATCTCCCCCACCCCCGGCAGGAACGCCAGCACCGAGCCCTCGGCGGCGCCCAGCGCCTCCAGCACCCGCTCCGCCGCCGCGTCCTCCAGCCTGCGGCGATCCGCCTTCCAGGGCCGCGCCAGCCAGCGCGTCTCGACGGGGAACGCCCGCCCCTCGGAGCGGACGACCGCCGCTCCGGTCATCGCCGCCAGCCGATCCGCCTCCAGCGTGGCCGACATGGCGACGATCCGCAGGTCCTCGCGAAGCCCGTCCTGCGCCTCGAGCGCCAGCGCCAGACCCAGATCGGCCTGCAGGGAGCGCTCGTGGATCTCGTCGAAGATCAAGGCCGAGACGCCCTCCAGCGCCGGATCGGCCTGCAGCATCCGCGTCAGGACGCCCTCCGTCACGACGAGGATGCGCGAACCCGGCCGGCTCTCGCCCCGCATCCGGTGGCCGACCCGTCCGCCTGGCGCTTCGCCGAGCAGGGCCGCCAGCCGCTCCGCCGCCGCGCGGGCCGCCACGCGCCGCGGCTCGAGCATCACGACCAGCCCCTCGCACCACGGCTCGGCGGCCAGCGCGAGGGGCACGAGCGTCGTCTTGCCTGCGCCCGGCGGCGCCTCCAGCACCGCCCGCGTGCCGACACGGAGGGCCTGCCGCAGGGCGGGAAGCGCCGCCTCCACCGGCAGACCCTGCGACGGCACGCCGGGCGCGATCTCCTCCTGTCCGCTCATCGCCCGCAGCCATAGCGCTCCGCCGCGCCGGGCGCGACCGCCTCTAGCGCGCCGCCACGGCCACGCCCCAGCCGGTGCGGACCTCGACCCGCACCAGCCGCGCGAGGCCGTCGCCGCCCTCCGCGAACCAGGCCGTCAGCGGTACGGGCTCCCGCTCCAGATGCGCCTCGCGGTAGCCCGCCACCCGCTCCCAGCGCCCTTCGCAGCGCCAGAGGCCGGCGCGGTCCCGCGCCGGCGCCTCCAGCGTGACGCGGGACCGGCGCCGTCCGTCGAAGATCGCCGTCTCCCGCCCGCACAGCGCCGTCTTCGGCGTCGGCGTCAGCAGCGCGGCGGCGAGCGAGGTCGGATCCTCCGCGTCGCCCTGCGCCGCCGGGTCGATCTGCCAGGGCCGCGGCCGGAACGCCGGCTCCGCCCGCACCGCCGGCGTCCCGTCCGGTCCGCGCCGCACCTCCACCCGCTGCCGGTCGTCGCCGAAGGCGAGATCGGCGAGAAAGCGTCCCGCCCGCGGCCCCGCCGCGCCTTCGGGTCCCTCGCCCTCCGCCGCCAGCCGCGCCGAATAGAGCGCCGAGAGCCAGGCCGCCGGCCGGCCCTCCGCCGCCAGCGCCCAACGCCCCTCCGCCGTTTCCGTCACGACCGCGACCGACCCCGCCTTCAGCCCGCCGAACCAGAGCCCGAAGGTCTCCGTTCCCGGTCCGGCGCCGCGCACGGGCGCCGCCGCGGTCGCGAGGGCGATCAGGAGAAGCGGCAGGCGTCGCATCGCGGAGCTCCGGGCCAAGGGTTTCCAAGTCGCGAGCGAGACGGCTAGAGACGGGCGAAAGCGAGGCGCCGAGACGGCGAGGAGACGGACATGACCCGCCAGGACCCCGAGCCCCCCGCCGCCGTGGACCCGCCCCCGGCGGCTCCCGACGCCGCGGCGGAGGCCGTCGCCGCCCCCCTCGCCGAAGGCATCGTCAAGGGCGAGCGGCGGGCGCTGGCGCGGGGCATCACCCTCGTCGAATCCACCCGGCCCGACCATCGCCGCGCCGCCGCCGCGCTTCTCGCGCGCCTCCAGCCGCAGGCGGGCGGCGCGCTCCGCCTCGGCCTCTCCGGCACGCCTGGGGTCGGCAAGTCCACCTTCATCGAGCGCTTCGGGCTGGAGCGGGTCGAGGCCGGCCAGCGCGTCGCCGTCCTCGCCGTCGATCCCTCCTCCGCCCGCACCGGCGGCTCGATCCTCGGCGACAAGACCCGGATGGACCATCTCTCCCGCCGGCAGGAAGCCTTCATCCGCCCCTCGCCGAGCCAGGCCACCCTCGGCGGCGTCGCCCGCCGAACGCGCGAGGCGATCCTGCTCTGCGAGGCCGCGGGCTTCGACCTCGTCATCGTCGAGACCGTCGGCGTCGGCCAGTCGGAGACGATGGTGGCCGACATGACCGACGTCTTCGTCCTCCTCCTCGCCCCGGCCGGCGGCGACGAGCTGCAGGGCGTCAAGCGCGGCATCATGGAGATCTGCGACCTCATCCTGATCAACAAGGCCGACGGCGACCTCAAGGCGCAGGCCGAGGCGACGCGCAGCGACTACGCCGGCGCCCTTCGGCTCCTGCGTCGGCGGGAGGGCGACCCGAAGGACTTCCCCAAGGCCCTCGCCGTCTCCTCCGTCTCAGGGCCGGGCCTCGCCCCGGTCTGGGAGGCGATCGAGACCCTGCACGCCTTCCGCCGCGACCACGGCCATCTGGAAGCGCGCCGCCGCGCCCAGGCCGTCCGCTGGCTCTCGGCCGAGGTCGAATCGGCCCTCCTCACCCGCTTCCGCGCCGAGCCGGGCGTCGCCGCCCTCTGGCCCGAGCTCGAGCGCGCCGTCGCGGCCGGCGAAACGCCGCCCCCGCTCGCGGCGGCGCAGGCGCTCGCCGCCTTCGGCCTCGGCGAGCCGGACTGAGCCGCGCCGTCCTCGGACCGTCGCGGGACCGGCGGACGACCCGGCTTCGCCTGCTCCGCCGAGACGCGGTCGAGCCGGATGCGCCCGCGCGGCAGCAGGCGCCGCCGCGCTCCGACCTCGACGCCGTCGTCTTCGGGCCCCGCCGGTCCGTCCGAGGGCGGCGCATGAAGCGTGGACAGCCAGGCGGCAGGCGTCTCCGCCATGCTCCGGCCCCGGTCGTCTCCGCGAGTCATGCGGACGGAAAAGGCCCGCGCTCGCCCGCGCTGCGCCGCGGCGCGAGTTGACGCGCGCCCCGCCCGCGCCTATCAACCCGCATTCGGATTCGGGGCTGCGCCGCGCGCGCCCTTCCCATGCATGTCGTCGACGACCGTTAACGGAGGACCCCGGATGTCCCGTCGCTGCGAGCTCACCGGCAAGGGCGTCCTTGTCGGAAACCGCGTGAGCCACTCGAACATCAAGACCAAGCGCCGCTTCCTGCCGAACCTGAACACGGTGACGCTGCTGTCGGAATCGCTCGGCCGCGGCTTCCGGTTCCGCGTCTGCGCCTCGGCGCTGCGCACCGTGGATCACCGCGGCGGCCTCGACGCCTTTCTCGCCAAGGCCAAGGACGAGGATCTCTCGCCCCGCGCGCTGAAGGTGAAGAAGGAGATCGCGAAAGCCGGCGTCGCCGCCTGAGCCTTCGCGCCGTTCTCCCGCGCCGCACGGGCTGTCCCCGAGGCGCCTCGCCTGACCGGGTCGGGGTCGGGGCGGCCCTGCGCGCGCTGCTGACGCTCGCCCTGCTGCTCGCCGCCGCGCAACAGCCCGCGGCGGCCGCGGGCGCTGGGGGCGTCGTCGTCGCCCTGTGCTCCGGCGAGACGCTGCGGCTCGGCCCCGACGGGGCCGCCTCTCCCGACCCGCACGCTCCCTGCCACGCCTGCTGCGTGGGCGCCCCTGATCCGGCGTCGCCGCCGGCCCTCGCCTCGGTCGCCGCCGGTCACCCCGTCCCCACGCGTGCCGGGGCGGAGGGGCCGCGGCGCAGGATCGCGCGTCCCCACGCCCGGGCCCCTCCCGCAGCGGTCTGATCCACGCCGCCTTCCCCTCAGAGGATCAGGAGACGACCCATGTTCCGCATTCTCGCCGTGGCCGCCCTCGCCTTCGTCGCGCCGCCCGCCGTCGCCGCCGATCTGAGCGTGACGGACGCCTACGCCCGCTCCGGCAACCCCAACACCGCCGCCGCCTTCATGTCCGTGGCGAACGCCGGCGACACGCCCGACCGTCTCGTCGAGGCGCGTTCCGACGTCGCCCGCAAGACGGAGCTGCACACTCACGTCATCTCCGACGGCATCGCCCGGATGCGCCCCGTCGACGCCATCGAGGTCCCCGCCGGAGGCGAGGCCCGGCTCGAGCGCGGCGGCGACCACGTCATGTTCATCGGCCTGCACGAGCCCCTCGCCCCCGGCGAGACCTTTCCGCTGGAGCTGGTGTTCGAAAGCGGCCGAAGCTTGACGGTCGAGCTCACCGTCGAAGGTCCCGGCGACGGCATGGGTCACGGCGGGGGCATGGGCCACGGCGGCGCCGCGCCCGAGTGACCCGGCGCGGGGGCGGGGCGCCGGCGCGGATCGCCCGGCCGCCCCGCCTCAGCGGCCCAGCACCTCCTCCACCCAGGCCGGCACGATCTCGGAGGCCGGCCCGTGCCGCGCCGCGTCGAACATCTCCGCGCCCTCGGACGGCTCGAGATTGAGTTCCAGCGTCCCGATCCCGCGCGCCCGCGCCTCCGCGACGAAGCCCGCCGCCGGATAGACCGCGCCCGAGGTGCCGATGGAGACGAAGCGCGACGCCCCCTCCAGCGCGCCCGCGATCCGCTCCATGTGATAGGGCATCTCCCCGAACCAGACGACGTCCGGGCGGACCGACGCCGCCCCGCAGCCGGTGCAGACGCTCTCAGGCGTCATCGCCTCCGGCCCCCAGTCCCAGCGATGCCCGCAGGTCGCGCAGAGCGCGCGCAGAAGCTCGCCGTGCATGTGGATCAGGTCGGCCGGGTCGGCCCCCGCCGCGGCCCCGGCCCGATCGTGCAGGTCGTCCACGTTCTGCGTGACGATCAGCACCTCGCCCGGCCGCGCCGCCTGCAGCCTCGCCAGCGCGTGATGCGCCGGATTGGGCTCGGAGGCCCGCACGCCGTCGCGCCGCATGTCGTAGAACTCCAGCACGAACTTTGGATCCGCCGCATAGGCCTCCGGCGTCGCCACCTTCTCCAGCGGTACCCGGGTCCATAGCCCGCCGACGTCCCGGAACGTCCCCAGCCCCGATTCGGCCGAGATGCCGGCCCCCGTCAGGATCACGATCTCCGGCGTCCGCATGCGCACCTCCGCCTCCGACTCCCCGCCCCCTTTCCTCCGGGGGCTCGACGCGCCAGAACCCTGCCATGATCGACGCCGACGCCGAAACCCGCCTGCTCCTCGTCTGTCTCGGCAACATCTGCCGCAGCCCGGCGGCCGAGGCCGTGCTGCGCGCGCGGGCCGAGGCGGCGGGCCTGGCCGTCGCCGTCGACAGCGCCGGCACCGGCGACTGGCACGCGGGCGAGCCGCCGGACCGCCGCATGCAGGCCGCCGCCCGCACCCGCGGGCTCGACCTTTCGGCTCTTCGCGCGCGGCAGGTCCGGGCGGAGGACTTCCACGCCTTCGACCTGATCCTCGCGATGGACCGCGCCAACCTCGCCGCCCTTCGGCGCCTGCGCCCCGACGGCGCGCGGGCCGAACTCGCGCTGATGCTCGATCACGCGCCCGATCTCGGCGGCCCCGCCGAGGTTCCGGACCCCTATCACGGCGGCCCGGAGGGCTTCGAGCGCGTGCTGGACCTGCTCGAGGCCGCCTCCGACGGCGTCCTCGACCGCCTCCGCCGCGTCTAGCCCGCCGTCGCCTCGGCCCGCAGCGCGTCCAGATCCAGCCGCTCGGTGACCATGGCCAGCCCGCCCTCGGCGTCGCGCGGCCAGTCCGCCTCCGGCCGATCGCGGTAGAGCTCCACGCCGTTGCCCTCCGGATCGCTCAGATAGAGCGCCTCCGAGACCCCGTGGTCCGAGGCGCCCTCGAGCGGCCAGCCCGCCGCCTCCAGACGCCGCAGCGCGTCGGCGAGGTCGGCCCGGCTCGGATAGAGGATGGCGAGGTGGAACAGCCCCGTCGTCCCCGCCGGCGGCGGCGGCGCGCCGGCGCTTGCCCAGGTGTTGAAGGCGAGGTGGTGGTGATAGCCGCCCGCGCTCACGAAGGCGGCCTCCGCGCCGAAGCGCTGCTGCACCTCGAAGCCCAGCACGCCGACGTAGAAGTCGAGCATCCGGTCGATGTCGGCGACGCGCAGATGCACGTGTCCGATGCGCGTTCCGGGCGCGATCGGACGGGCGGGAACGGGATCGGTCATCGCGGCTCTCCTGGCGGCGGCGCGCCTCGGCGCCGCCTGACCGATGTGGCGCTCCCGGCGCGGCGCGCGAAGCCTCCGCCGCCGCACGGACCGTCCGCGTTCCGGAGACGCCGCTTTCCCCCTCGGCGGTGGGCGCCCATATCATTCGCGACGCAACCGAGACAGGAGAGACGCGCCATGCAATGCCCCATCGACGGCGAGACCCTGGTGATGGCCGACCGGCAGGGGGTGGAGATCGACTACTGCCCGAAATGCCGTGGCGTGTGGCTGGACCGGGGCGAACTCGACAAGATCGTCGAACGCTCCCTCCCCGACGCGCACGAGGCGCCCTCCCCCCGCGGCACGCCGATGGGCAAGCCGAAGAAGCGCGAGAGCTTCCTGTCCGAACTCTTCGACTTCTGAGGAGCCGGGGGAGGGGAGGTCCCCTCCCCCGGACCCCCACCCCCGCCGCGAGCGCAGCGCCCGGAACGGCGGGGGCCGGGCCGTCGCTTGACCGCCTATCGCGCCGGCTACATAAGCCATCCATGACAGAGCTCTCGCACATCCGGAACTTCTCGATCGTCGCGCATATCGACCACGGGAAGTCGACCCTCGCGGACCGCCTCATCCAGTCCACCGGGGCCGTCACCGAACGCGAGCTGAAGGAGCAGATGCTCGACTCGATGGACATCGAGCGCGAGCGCGGCATCACCATCAAGGCGCAGACCGTCCGCCTCGTGTACAAGGCGGAGGACGGCGAGGAATACGTCCTCAACCTGATCGACACGCCCGGCCACGTCGACTTCGCCTACGAGGTCTCGCGCTCGATGCGCGCGGTCGAGGGCTCGCTCCTCGTCGTCGACGCCTCCCAGGGCGTCGAGGCGCAGACCCTCGCCAACGTCTACCAGGCGCTCGACGCCGATCACGAGATCGTCCCGGTCCTCAACAAGATCGACCTGCCGGCGGCCGAGCCCGACCGCGTGCGCGAGCAGATCGAGGACGTCATCGGCATCGACGCCTCCGAGGCGCTGGAGATCTCCGCCAAGAGCGGCCTCGGCATCGAGGCGGTGCTCGAGGCCATCGTCAAGCGCCTGCCGCCGCCGAAGGGCACGCTCGACGCCCCGCTCAAGGCGATGCTGGTGGACAGCTGGTACGACCCCTATCTCGGCGTCGTCGTGCTGGTGCGCATCCACGACGGCACGCTCCGCAAGGGCGACCGCATCCGCATGATGGGCGCCGAGGCGACCCACCAGGTCGACCGTCTCGGCTACTTCTCCCCCGCCATGCTCGCCTCCGACAGCCTCGGCCCGGGCGAGATCGGCTTCCTCACCGGCTCCATCAAGCAGGTCCGCGACACCCGCGTCGGCGACACCATCACCCACGAGAAGAAGCCCTGCGCGGAGATGCTGCCCGGCTTCAAGCCCTCCGTGCCGGTGGTGTTCTGCGGTCTCTTCCCCGTCGACACGAGCGAGTTCGAGGCGCTGCGCGACGCCATCGAGAAGCTCGCCCTCAACGACGCCTCCTTCAGCCACGAGATGGAGACCTCCGCCGCCCTCGGCTTCGGCTTCCGCTGCGGCTTCCTCGGCCTCCTGCATCTCGAGGTGATCCGCGACCGGCTGGAGCGGGAATACGGCATCGACCTCGTCACCACGGCCCCCTCCGTCGTCTACGTCCTGCACATGACCGACGGCACGACGAAGGAGCTGCACAACCCCGCCGACATGCCGGACGTCGTCAAGATCGACCGCATCGAGGAGCCCTGGATCAAGGCCACCATCCTGGTGCCGGACGAGTTCCTCGGCCCCGTCCTCAAGCTGTGCGAGGAGCGCCGCGGCATCCAGAAGGACCTGACCTACGCCGGCTCGCGCGCGATGGTGGTCTACGCCCTGCCGCTGAACGAGGTGGTGTTCGACTTCTACGACCGCCTCAAGAGCATCACCCGCGGCTACGCCAGCTTCGACTACCAGATCGAGGGCTACTTCCCCGAGAACCTGGTGAAGATGCAGATCCTCGTGAACGACGAGCCGGTGGACGCGCTCTCCGTCATCGTCCACCGCGACAAGGCCGAGATGCGCGGCCGCGCCATGTGCGAGAAGCTCAAGGAGCTGATCCCGCCGCACATGTTCAAGGTCCCGATCCAGGCCGCCATCGGCGGGCGCATCGTGGCGCGCGAGACGATCCGCGCGATGCGCAAGGACGTCACCGCGAAATGCTACGGCGGAGACGTCAGCCGCAAGCGCAAGCTGCTGGACAAGCAGAAGGCCGGCAAGAAGAAGATGCGCCAGTTCGGGCGGGTGGACATCCCGCAGGAGGCGTTCATAAACGCCCTCAAGATGGACGGGTGAGCCGCGTCCGCCTGCATCCCCACGCCGAGGAACGGGCGGCCGAGCGCGGCGCGAGCGCCGAGGAGATCGCCGAGACCGTGGCGACGGGCGCCCGCGCCCCCGCCCGCCACGGCCGCACCGCCTTCGAGCGCGACTTTCCCGGCCCCTTCCCGCGCGGCGCCCGGCGCTTCGACAGCAAGCGCCTCCTCGTCTATGCTGTCGAGGACGACGAGGGCTGGCTCGTCGTCACCGTCGTCGTGAAGTATCGGAGCGCGCCGTGAAGCTGACCTACGATCCTTCGGCGAACGTCGCCTATCTCCGCCTGCGCGAGCGGCGGGGCGTGGTGCATACCGTCGAGGTGACGCCCGACTTCCTCGTCGACGTCGACGAGACCGGCGCCGTCTGCGGCGTCGAGCTCCTGAACGCCTCCGTCCAGCTCGCCGAGGGCGACGACGGCAAGCTCGTGCTGGTCGACGCGCTGAGCGGGGGACGGGCGGAGCTGGACGTTGCGTGAGGCGCGCGAGACGATCCGTGCGATGCGCAGGGACGTCGTCGAGGGATGCTGCGGCGGAGACGTCGGGCGCAAACGCAAGCTGCCGGACAGGCGGAAGGCCGGCAAGAAGAAGATGCGCCAGTTCGGGCGGGTCGACATCCCACAGGAGGCGTTCATCAACGCGTTGAAGATGGATGGATAGACTGGTATTTGAAGTCAATTTATTCCATGAATAGGCTGGTTTTGTATTATCGCTGGCTGTGG
>JAWLFJ010000230.1:0-3197 GCA_041685625.1 Paracoccaceae bacterium
GGTTCGGCTTTCCGGGGAGGTCGCGGTCGCCCGGTTGGTCAGACCCGACGGGACCGCGCTGCGGGACGTCACCCTCTTCGCGCTCGACGCGGACGGGGCCCTCGCCGGACGCATCGAGGCCGAGCGCGCCATACACGACGACGAGGGCTGGCGCCTCGAGGGCGTGCGCCGCGGCGCCGCCCGCTCGCGCGAGGCGACGGCCCCCTGGACGACGAGCCTGACCCCCGACGCGGCGGCCGACCTCGCGGCCGGGGCCCGCGCCGTCACGGCCGCCGAGGCGCTGCGCGCGCTCGGCGGACGCTCCGCCGCCACCCGCGGGGCCGACTACCTCGCCGTGCAGGTGCAGCGCGTCGGCGCGGCCGCGGCGGCGCCGGCGGTCATGCTGACCTTCGCCGCCCTCGGCGGCTTCGGCGCGCCGCGCAGCACCGAGGGGCTGCGCCTCGCCGGCCTGGGCGGGGCGCTCGGTCTCGCCTTCCTCGCGCTCGACGGCATGGCGGCCTCGCTCGGGCGGATCGGCTCCCTGCCGCCGGTGCTGGCGGCCTGGGCGCCGACCTTGGCGGCGGCGGCCGGCGCGTTCTGGGCGCTTCTGCTGGCGGAGGAGCGCAGATGACGACGGACAGTCCCGTCGAGATCGTCGAGGTGCGCTCGCGCCGCGACCGGGAGGACTTCATCCGCCTGCCCGGCCGGCTCGCCGCCGGGGACCCCGTCTGGATCGAGCCGCTGCATCTCGAGCGGCGGCAGTTCCTCGACCCGCGCCGCAACCCGGTGTTCGAGCACTCGCGCGTGCGGCTCTGGCTCGCGCGGCGGGACGGCCGCGCGGTCGGGCGGATCAGCGCTCAGATGGACGACCTCGCCCCGCCGGCGGAGGGGCGCCGGGTCGGCTTCTTCGGCATGCCCGACGCCCGCGACGACGCCGCCCTCGCCGCCCTCTTCGAGACCGCCGAGGCGTGGCTGCGCGCCGAGGGCGCCGAGGTCGCGCGCGGGCCCTTCGGCTTCTCGGTCAACCAGGTCTCGGGCCTTCTGGTCGACGGCTTCGAGGAGCCGCCCTCGGTGATGATGGACCATCACGCGCCCTGGCTCGGCCCGGCTGTGGAGCGTCGCGGCTACGTCAAGGCGCGCGACCTGCTGGCCTATCGCGTCGACCCCGCCGGGCGCTTTCCCGTCGCCATGCGCCGGGCCGCCGAGCGCGCCGGCCAAGACATCGCCGTTCGCCCGCTGGACCCGCGCCGCTTCGAGGCCGAGATCCGCGCGGTGACGGAGGTGTTCAACGACGCCTGGTCCGGCAACTGGGGCTTCGTGCCGATGACCGAGGCCGAGATCGCCGCCATGGCTAAGGAGCTGCGCCCGATCCTGCCGCCCGACTTCGTCCAGATCGCCGAGCGGGACGGCCGCGCCGTCGGCTTCATCGTGATGCTGCCGAACGTGAACGAGGCCGCGGCCGATCTCGGCGGCCGGCTGCTGCCGTTCGGCTGGGCGAAGCTTCTCTGGCGGCTCAAGGTCTCGGGCGTGCGTTCGGTCCGCGTGCCGCTGATGGGCGTGCGGAGCGAGTTGTCGGGCACGCCGGCGGGCAAGCTGCTGCCGGTCCGGCTGATCGACGCGCTGCACGGCCCCGCCCTGAAGCGCGGCGTGCGGGAGGTCGAGATGAGCTGGCTGCTCGAGGAGAACCGGGGCGTGCGCCGGCTGGTGGAGGCGCTGGGCTCGCGCCTCGCCAAGACCTACCGAATCTACGAGAAGCGGCTTTGACCGCCTGGCGCGCCCTGGTCCTGGCGGGCTCCCGGCAGGGGGGCGACCCTGTGGCCGAGGCCGCCGGCGTCGCCTTCAAGGCCTTCGCGCCGGTCGCGGGCCGCCCGATGCTGGAGCATGTCGTCGAGGCGCTGCGCGCCGAGCGCCGGATCGGAGAGATCGCCGTCTCCCTCCCGGCCGGGGCGCCGCCGCCGCCGCCGGGCGCGATCCGGCTCCCGGCCGCTCACGGCCCCGCCGCGAGCGCGCTCGCGGCCTTCGACGCGCTCGGCCCGCCGCTGCTGGTGACGACGGCGGACCATCCGCTGCTGACCGCGGCGATGGTCGGCGATTTTCTCGACGCGGCGGAGGCCTCGGGCGCCGACGCCGTCGCCGGGCTCTGCCCCCGCGAGACGGCCGAGCGCGCCGGCAACCCGGCGCGGCGAACCTGGCTGCGCTTCGCGGACGGCGAGGCGAGCGGCTGCAACCTCTTCGCCCTCGCCGCGCCGGAGGCCCGCGGCGCCGTGGCGCTCTGGCGGGCGCTCGAGCAAGATCGCAAGCGCCCTTGGCGCATGGCCCGCCGCATCGGGCCGGGGCTGCTGCTGCGCCATCTGCTCGGCCGGCTCGACCGCCCCGCCGCCGCCACGGCGCTGGGGCGTCGCGCCGGCTGCCGCGCGGCCTTGGTGCTCGTCGACCATCCCGACGCGCCGCACGACGTCGACGCGCCCGCCGATCTCGCCTTCGTGGAGCGGCGCCTCGTCGAGCGCGCGCGCGGCGCCTGAGGGCCGGCGCCCGGGTCGCCGGCATCGCGCGCGGTCCGGCTCTCAGGAAGAGTCGGCCGCCTCCGGGCAGAATTCGAGGCTCGGGTCCGCGCGCTCCCAGATCTCCGTCCGGCCGAGCGCCTTCAGCCCGACATAGGCACGCAGGCGCAACGTATCGCCCTCCCGCTCCACCGCCAGATCGTAGGCGCGGCCGTGCTTGAAATAATAGAAGCGCCCGCCGTCCCAACGGCCCGGCCCCGTCCGCTCGAGGCCCGTGATCACCTCGGTCCCGCACCACGGCCGGTCGCGCAGTGCCGGATCCGGGTTCTCCGAGTCGCGCTTGATGTCGCCGTCCGGCCGGGTCGGATCGGCGAGCCAGACGATGCGGCCGCAGAGCGTGCCGTCGCATCGCGCGAGTTCCACCGCGGCCGTGCGCTTCTGCGTCATCCAGACGCCGGTCACGTCCTCCGCCCCGGATCCGTAGGTCGCCGACGCCGCGAGCGCCGCCGCCGCGAACGCCCCTGCGCCGACGAGCGTCATCAGCGCGAAGCGTCCGGTCCGTGCCATGTCGAATGTCCCTGCCATGCCAGCCGAGATCGTGAGCCGGCGCCGCAGGATCAAGCCCGCGCGCCGACCGACCCCTCCGCGCCGCCCCGAACGCGGAAGGGCCGCGCCGGGGGCGTGCCCGGCGCGGCCCCCCCCCGGACGCCGCCCGGC
>JAWLFJ010000110.1:0-13240 GCA_041685625.1 Paracoccaceae bacterium
CGAGGCGCTGGCGGCCGGGCCTCGGCGTCGCCCGGGGCTCGCGGCCGAGGGCGCGGCGCGGGCGGCGGAGATCCTTCTGGCGGGATGACGCGACGGGCGGACTTCGGCGCGACCCGCTCCGGAGGGCGGGTGGCCGAAGGCGTCCCTCGGCGCCCCGTTCGTGTTTCGTGGCGGTCACCCATGCGGGACCGACGGACCATCCCTCCGACGGTCCCGCGTCCGGGATCGCCGAGCGACGGCCGCCGGCGCGCGCGTCCCCCCGGCCGAGGCGGGGTGGGTGGGCGGGAGGCTCGGCCGGGGGGACGCGCGCGCAAGCGCGCCGTTCAGGAGTAGGGATCGAGCGCGTCGCGCAGTCCGTCGCCGAGGAAGTTGAACGCGAGCACCACCATGATCACCGGGATCATCGGCGCGAGAAGCCACGGATAGATCTCGACCGCCGTCAGGTCGAGCGCGTCGTTCAGCATCAGCCCCCAGCTCACCGCAGGCGGGCGCAGGCCGAGGCCGAGCAGCGAGAGCGCCGTCTCGCCGAGGATCATCGACGGGATCGAGAGCGTCGCCGAGGCGACGAGGTGGCTCATGAAGTTCGGCATCATGTGCGCGCCGACGATGCGCTTGGTGGAGGCGCCCATCAGCTCGGCCGCGCGGACGTAGTCCTCCTCGCGCAGCGCCAGGAACTTGGAGCGGACGGCGCGCGCGAGGCCCGGCCAGTCGAGCAGGCCGAGGATGACGGAGATCATGAAGAACACGCTCACCGGCCCCCAGTTGGCCGGGATCGCGGCCGAGAGCGCGAGCCAGATCGGCAGCTCCGGCAGCGAGCGGATGATCTCGATGCTCCGCTGCACGGCGGCGTCGAGCCAGCCGCCGAAATACCCCGCGAAGCCGCCGAGGACCATGCCGATGGCGAAGCTGATGAAGACGCCGATCAGCCCGACGGTGAGCGAGAGCTGCGCCCCGTGCATGATGCGGCTGTGGATGTCGCGGCCCAGCCGGTCGGCCCCGAGCAGGTGCAGCGAGGCGCCCTCCGGCGGGCAGATCAGCCGGAAGTCGGTCTCGAACAGGTAGAGGAAGGTCCAGGGCTCGGAGCAGCGGGTCAGGAAGCGCACCGGCTTGGGGTCGTCGTAGTCGGTTTCGAACACCGGCTGGAAGGTGTCCATGTCGATCGAGGAGACCATCGGGTAGGTCACCACGAGATGCCCGCCGACGAGGAAGTCGATCTCCTGCGGCGGAGAGTAGATCGCGTCGGCGTTGCGGTCGCCGGGATGATAGGGCGCGAAGAAGCCCACGAACGGCAGCGCCAGGTAGATCACCAGCAGATAAAGGCCCGAGATCACCGCGAGCTTGTTCTGCCTGAACCGCCGCCAGATCAGCACCGTGGTCGAGGCGTCGAGGTCCTTGCGCTCCAGCGTCTGAAGATCGGCCTCGGCGTCGTAGGGCTCGTCCGAGATCCAGTGCGCGTCGGGGTCGCGGCGCGGGTCGTCGCGCGGATCGGAGGCGGCGTCGGTCGGCGGCGGGGTCATCGCCTGCGTCCCGAGAAGCGGATGCGGGGATCGAGGATCGCGAGCAGGATGTCGGAGACCAGCATCCCCACCAGCGTCAGGATCGAGACGAAGAGCAGGATGAAGCCGGAGAGGAAGTAGTCCTGACTGCGGAGCGCGGATAGCAGGATCGGCCCGATGGTCTGCAGCCCCATCACCAGGGAGACCAGCACCGAGCCCGAGACGAGGCTGGGCAGCAGGTTGCCGATGTCGGCGACGAAGGGGTTGAGCGCCATGCGCAGCGGATACTTCACCACCGTCTTGACCGAGCCGACGCCCTTGGCCTGGGCCGTCGTCACGTAGGGCTTGCCGAGCTCGTCGAGGAGGTTGGCCCGCAGGCGCCGCACCATCGCCGCCATGCCCGAGGTGCCGATCACGATGATCGGCACGATCATGTGCACCATGATGTTCTGCAGCTTCTCGAGGCTCATGGGCTGGTCGGCGAACTCCTTGCCCATCAGGCCGCCGACCGGCAGGCCGAACCACTGCGCGCCCTTGTGGTAGAGGATCAGCGCCAGCAGGAAGTTCGGCGTGGCGAGGCCGATGTAGCCGACGAAGGTGGCGGTGTAGTCGATCCAGGTGTTCGCCTTCACGGCGGCGATGGCGCCGATCGGCAGCGCGACCGCGTAGACGAAGAGGATGACGAAGAAGTTGAGCGCGATCGTCATCCAGATCGCCTCGCCGACCACCTCGTCCACCGGGGCGTCGAGCTCGAAGCTCCAGCCGAGATCGCCCTGCAGGATGCCCGAGAAGCCGTGCGGGCCGGGCCAGGCCCCGACCCAGATCAGGTACTGTTTCCAGAGCGGCTCGTCGAGCGCGTATTCCCGCATCAGGAACTCGGCCCGGGCGACCGAGCTCGCCTCGCCCGAGGCGCGGAGCTGGTTGATCTGGTTGGTCAGGACGTCGCCGGGGGGGAGGTTGACGATCCAGAAGATCAGGGCGCTGACCAGGGCCAGCGTCCAGCACATCGTCCACAGGCGGCGGAGCAGGAAGGATCCCATCTCAGCCGCGCCCGCCCCGGTATCCGCGCCGCACCCGCATCAGTCGGCGAAGAAGAACTCGTCCATCCGGTGCACGCCCAGATGCGCGCCGGGATCCCAGGCGTAGATGCCCTTCTCCGGCACGTTCTTCAGCCGGTCGTCGACGATGATCGGCTGCGGCGCGCCGGAGACGAGCCCGATGGCGAAGATCTGGTCGGCGTGGATGTCGAGCATCTCCTCCCAGATCGCGGTGCGCTCGGCGTCGGTCGCGGCGTCCAACCAGTCGTTGAACAGCGCCAGCAGACGCTCGGCGGGCTCGATCGCCGGCGGCTCGCCGGCCTTGCCCTTGGTCTGGAAGTGCTGGCCCCACATCGGCCAGGAGAAGTTGACCTGATCCACCGGGGCGATGTCGGTCGGCGGCGTCTCCGGCGTCGGGATGCCGTTGTTCCAGCCGTACCAGACCGGCATCATCGCCTCGCCCTGATAGGCGGCGTTGCGCAGGATGTCGCGGTCCAGCGGCCGGAAGATCAGCCGCACGCCGATGTCGCGCCAGGCTTCCGTCACCAGTTCCAGCGCGTCGGAGACCTCGGGCCGCTCGCCCGCCGTCTCCACCACGATCTCGAGCGGCCGGCCGTCCGGCAGCAGGCGGGTGCCGCGCCGGTCGCGCTCGTCGAGGCCGAGCGCGTCGAGCATCGCGTTCGCACGGTCGGGGTCGTGCTCGGCCCAGGCGAAGGCGCGTTCATCGGTGTAGAGCGGCGAGGTCGGCAGCGGCGCCACCGCGTGCTCGAGCGCGAGGCCGTAGAACAGGCTCTTGTTGATCGTCCGTCGGTCGATGCCGAGCGAGAGGGCGCGCCGGAAGTCGGGCTCGCGCAGCAGCTCCTGCCAGACCGGGTCGACGTAGTTCAGGTTCGGATAGAGCGCGATCTCGGAGGCCGCGCCGTTCTGCCAGACGTAGGTGGTGTAGCCGCCCTCGGCCTCGCCCTTCTTCAGCACCGGCGCGTCGGAGAAGGTCAGGCCGCGGATCTGCAGGTCCGCCTCGCCCAGCGTGATCTTGGAGGCGACGAGGCCGCTCGCCGCGATCTCCACCTCGACGCCGTCGGCGTATGGCAGCTGCACGCCTTGCGCGTCGACGCGGTGGAAGAAGGGATTGCGCACCAGGACGTAGCGCTGGCCGTTCTTCTCGGAGGTGTTGACCCAGGGCTGCAGGGTCGGCAGGTCCGGATTGTCGTTCCGGTACATGTTGTCGATCTTGTTGTGCAGCTGCGCCCAGTTGCGCGAGCGGGTCTCGGTGATCTGCTCGGCGAGGAAGTCCGGATCGGCGTAGCGCTCGTGGAACTTCTTCATGTAATGTGCGGGCCGATAGATGAACGGCGGGCGCGCCTGCGCCAGCGCCGGCAGGAAGCGCGGGTTCGGCGCCGGCCATTCGTAGCGGATCGTGGTCTCGTCGATCACCGTCACCTCGGCCGGCTCCCCGTCCACCAGCATCAGCTCCGCCGGGCCGGCGGGCGCGAGGTCGGGGTCGTTGGCGACGTCCTCCCACCAGTAGCGCAGGTCCTCGGTGGTGAAGGGCGCGCCGTCGGACCACTTGTGCCCCTCGCGCAGATGCAGGGTGAAGACGCGGCCGTCCTCCACCTCCACGTCGCGGAGGAGGTCGGGGCGCAGGACGTATTCGGAATCGTAGCCCACCAGCCGGGCGTAGCCGTAGACCACCATCAGCCGGATGTCGCGCGAGCGGGTGAAGATGGTGCGGATCGTCCCGCCCTGCCGGCCGAACGCCCGGCCCTTCGCCTCGAGGTCCACCACCAGCGGCTCGGCCGGCAGCCGCTCGGCCACCGGCGGCAGCTCGCCCGCGGCGACGACGTCGGCGAGCGCCGGGCTCTCCTCGGGGACGAGCTGGGCGGCGGCGGGGGCGGGCGCCAGCGCGAGGGCCAGCAGGGCGGCGAGGATCGGTCGGGTCGTCATGCGGCGCACCTCACGAAATGGCCCGGGGCGGTCTCCACCAGCGGCGGCGCGACGTCGCCGTCGTAGCCGAAGGGCTCCGGCCAGCCGTCGGGATCGCCGGCGCCCCGCGCCACCGCCGCGAGGTCGAGCCGGCGCGTCAGATCGGGCTCGGGCGAGGCCGCGATCAGCGCCTTGGTGTAGGGGTGTCTCGGGTCGTTGAAGAGCAGGGACGCCGGCCCCTGCTCCACGATGCGGCCGCGGCGCATCACGCACACCCGGTCCGCGAGATCGGCCACCACCGTCAGGTCGTGGCTGATGAAGAGGTAGGAGAGGCCCATCTCGTCGCGCAGCTCCTTCAGGAGATCGAGCACCTGCGCCTGCACCGAGACGTCGAGCGCCGAGGTCGGCTCGTCGCAGACCAGCAGCTCGGGCTGGAGCGCGAGCGCGCGGGCGATGGAGATGCGCTGGCGCTGGCCGCCGGAGAAGGCGTGCGGGAAGCGGCTGAGATGGTCGGGCGAGAGGCCGACGCGGCGCATCAGCTCGGCCGCCCGCTCGCGCCGCTCGCGGTCGTCGCCGCGCCCGTGCACGCGCAAGGGCTCGGTCAGGATGTCCATCACCGCCATGCGCGGGCTGAGCGAGGCGTAGGGGTCCTGGAAGACGATCTGCACCTTGCCGCGGAACGCCTTCAGCGCCGAGCCCGAGAGCTTCATGACGTCGAGCTCGTGCCCGTCGGCGCCGCGGAAGCCGACCACGGCGCCCGGATCGGGCTCCTCCGCGCGCAGCATCAGCTTGGCGATGGTCGACTTGCCGGAGCCGGATTCGCCGACCACGGCCAGCGTCTCGCGGCGTCCGACGGCGAGCTGCACGTCGCGCACCGCGTGGATCGGCTCGGGCTTCGGGCCGAAGCCCTGGGGGCGGCCGTGATAGGTCTTGGAGAGGTCCTGCGCCCAGAAGATCGGGTCGACCGGGGCGCCCTTGCCGCGGTCGGCGTTCTCCGGGATCTCGGGCGCCGCCGCGATCAGCGTCTTGGTGTAGCCGTGGCCGGGGCGCTCGAGGATGTCGCGGCAGCTTCCGGCCTCGACGATGCGGCCCTTTCGCATCACCACGACGCGGTCGGCCATGTTGGCCACCACGCCGAGGTCGTGGGTGACGAGGATCACCGAGAGGCCCATCTCGGCCTGCAGACGCTTGATCAGGTCGAGCACCTGGGCCTGCGTGGTCACGTCGAGCGCCGTCGTCGGCTCGTCCGCGATCATCAGGTCGGGCCTGCAGACCAGGGCGATGGCGATCATCGCGCGCTGGCGCAGCCCGCCCGAGAGCTCGAACGGATAGGCGTCCCAGGCGCGGGCGGGATCGGGAAAACCCACCTGCTCGAAGGTCTCGAGGCAGCGCGCCTTGGCCTCCTCTCCCGAGAGGCCGGCGTGCAGGCGCACGACCTCGACGGTCTGGTCGCCGATGGTGTGCAGCGGCGAGAGCGAGCTCATCGGCTCCTGGAAGATCATCGAGATGCGCCCGCCGCGGACCTGCCGGATCGCCGATTTCGAGAGGCGCATCAGGTCGAAGGGCTCGCCCCGCCGCGGATGGAACAGCGCCGAGCCCCCGGTGATTCGCGCGCCCTTCGGCAGGATGCGGAGCAGGCCCTTGCCGGTCAGCGTCTTGCCCGAGCCGGATTCGCCCACCAGCGACAGCGTCTCGCCCCGGCGCAGCGAGAAGGAGACGTCGTCGACCACCGGAATGTCGCCGAAGGCGATCGAGAGGCCCGACACCTCCAGCAGCGGCGCGAAGCGCGGCGCCGGGGTCCCCGCGGCGTCGCCCGTCGCCGGATGGGAGAGATCCCCCGACATCGTGCGCGCGACCGCGGGGAGCGCGGCCGGGCCGCCGCCGGGCTCCCGGTTCGCCGTGGTCATGCCGATGTCGCCTCCCGCCGGACTTCGCCTCGGCCGTTCCCTCGGACCATGCCCCAGCGGGGCGCGCGAGGGCAACGGCTTTCGTTCCGGTGGCGTTCAGGAAGGCTTCAGCGGCTTGGCGAAGACGACCAGCGCGGGCGCGCCGCCGGACCACGCCTCGTAGAGCCGCCGGGCCGGCGCGTTGGCGGCGAGGGTCGCGATCTCCATGCGCCGGATCCCCCGCGCCGCGAAGCGCGCCTCCGCCTCGGCCAGCATCGCGCGGGCGAGCCCGAGACGCCGCCGGGCGGGCGCGACGTAGAGGTCCGAGACCTCCGCGTGCGGCCGGTTCTCGGGCAGGACCCACGGCCCCTCGTCCTTCAGCCCCGCGATCAGGAGGCCGACGGGCGCCGGCGCCGGCGGCGCCTCGGCCAGAAGCGCGAGCCCGCCCTCGGCCGCCCAGGCCAGAAGCGCGTCGACATGGGCGTCGGTCGCCTCCGGCGGCGCCCGGTTCGCCTCGATCTCCCGTTCCTCGGCCTGAAGCGCGCGGAACAATGCCCGAACGGCGCCCGCATCCGCCGCCGTCGCGTCGCGCAGGATCATGCCGCGCCGATCACCTCGTCCAGCGCCCCCTCGAGGATCGCGAGCTCGCGCGGGCCGGAGAAGCGGTGGTCCGAGCCCTTCGCCAGCAGCAGACGGATGTCCGGTCCCTCGGCGTGCGCGAGCAGCGCCAGCGCCCGCTCCTGCGGCACGTCCACGTCGGCCGTGCCCTGCAACATCCTGACGGGAAACGGCAATTCCAGGGGCTCGCGCAGCACGAGACGATCTCGCCCGTCCTCGATCAGCCGGCGCGTGATCACGTAGGGCTCGTCCGAATACTCCGAGGGGAGCGGCAGGCGGCCGGTGTCCAGCAGCTCGGCCCGCTGCGCCTCGGAGAAGGCGGGCCACATCGAATCCTCGGTGAAGTCCGGCGCCGCCGCCACCGTGACGAGACCGGCCAGCCGCTCCGGCCGCCGCTTCGCGAGCAGAAGCGCGATCCAGCCGCCCATCGAGGAGCCGACGAGCACCTGCGGCCCTTGCGTCAATCGCGCCAGCGCGTCCTCGGCGTCCCGCGTCCAGGCGCCGATGCAGCCGTCGGCCTCGAAGTCGCCGGAGCTGGCCCCGTGGCCGGTGTAGTCGAAGCGCAGGAACCCGAGGCCCCGCGCGCGGCAGACGGCCTCGAGATGCGTCGCCTTGGTCCCGGTCATGTCGGAGCGGAAGCCGCCGAGGAACACGACCCCGGGGCGCGCGGCGCCCTCGTCGCGCGCGGGCGTCCTGTGGTAGGCGAGACGTCGGCCGTCCTCGAGCGCGAGGACGTCGGGGGCTTGAGGATCGGTCATGGAGTCCATCGCGGGCGCTTCGGGATCGGCGCAGGGTAGCGGCGTGCGCGCCGATGTCGAGCGGGCGCCGACGGTGCTGCAGCTGACGCCGACGCTGGAGTCGGGCGGCGTCGAGCGCGGAACGGTCGACGTCGCCGCGGCGCTGGCCGCCGCCGGCGGCGCGGCGCTGGTGGCGAGCGCGGGCGGGCGCATGGAGCCGGCGCTGGTGCGTGCCGGCGGCCGGCTGATCCGTCTTCCCGTCGGCGCCAAGGTGCCTTGGGCGATCCGGCGCAACGCCCGGCGGCTGGCCGAGATCGTGACCGCGGAGGGGATCGACGTGATCCACGCCCGCAGCCGCGCGCCGGCCTGGGCCGGCTGGCTCGCGGCGCGGGCGACGGGGGCGGCCTTCGTCACCACCTGGCACGGCGTCTACCGCGAGAACGCGCCCCTGAAGCGGCTCTACAACGGCGTGATGGCCAAGGGGCGGCCGGTGATCGCCGTCTCCGACTTCATCGCGGAGCACGTCCGGGCCCGGCATCCGGGCGTGGAGATCGTCACCATCCCGCGCGGCGTCGACCTCGCGCGGTTCTCGCCCGAGGCGGTGTCGGGCGCGCGCACCGCGGCGTTGGCGGAGCGCTGGGGACTGGTGGAAAGCCCGCGGCCGGTGGTGCTGCTGCCCGGTCGCCTGACGCGCTGGAAGGGCCAGGCGGTCTTCGTCGAGGCCGCGGCGCGGCTGCGCGAGATCCGCGGGGCCGAGGACTTCAGCTTCCTCATGGTGGGCGGCGAGACCGAAAGCGCCTTCGGACGGGAGCTCGCGGCCGCGATCAGGCGCGCCGGCCTCGGCGGCTGCGTGAGCCTTGCGGGGCATTGCGACGACATGCCGGCGGCGCTGAAGCTGGCCTCGGTTGTGGTCTCGGCCTCGTTGGAGCCGGAGGCGTTCGGGCGGGTGGCCGCCGAGGGTTCGGCGATGGGGCGCCCGGTGGTCGCGACGGATCACGGCGGAGCGCGGGAGACGGTGGCCGAAGGGGCGACCGGCTTCCTCGTGCCGCCCGGCGACGCGGCGGCGCTGGCCGCGGGCGTCGAGCGGGCGCTGAACCTCGACGAGAGCGCGGCGGCGCACATGGCCTCGGCCGGGCGGGGGCGGGTTCACCAACGCTTTTCGCTGGAGGCGATGACGGGGGCGACGCTGGACGTCTATCGCCGCGCGGCGGCGTCGGTCCGGCGGGCATGACCGCGGCGCCCCGCGAACGTCTCAGAAGCGCAGGTTGATCCAGCCGTAGCCGCCGGCGCCCTGCCTGCCGGCCTGATCCTCGCCGTACTGCACGGCGCCGAAGAGCGTCACGCCGGGGGCGAGGTCGTAGCCTGCGCCGAGGTGGTAGAACTCCTCGTCTCCGCCGCGGTCGAAGTCGGACCAGACGGCGCCGCCTCCGAAGCTCCAGGGGCCGGTCTCGTACATCGCGCCGCCGGAGTAGCGGTTGACCTCGAAGGATCCGAACTCGTCCTCGACGTTCCAGAATCCCGCTACGGTGAGGCCGCCGTAGCCGAGCTCGGCGCCGGCATGGGCGAAGTCCTCCTCGTCGTTGAACATGTAGCCTCCGCCGACGCGGATGGAGACGTCGGAGACTTCGCCCGACCAGTTCCCGCCGAAGGCGAACTGGTCGTCGAGCGGCGGCCTGGAGGTCACGAGGATGTTCGAATCGGCGCCGCCGTCGGCCCCGACCCGCGGCTGCCAGCTGGCCCCGACCTCGAAGCCGAAAGCCTCGATCCAGTAGCGCAGGCCGAGGCTGTCGTCCTCGCCGACGAAGCCGCCGGGCTCGCCCGGCAGGTTCCCGCCGCCGTCGTAGTCGTAGTAGTTGGCCCAGCTGCCGGAGGGCTTCACCACGCCGACGCCGCCCTGCTCGTTCAGCGCGGTGTCGGCGCCGCCGATCAGCACGTTGCCGAAGGCCCCGGAGACGGAGACCCAGTTCTCGTCGATCTGGTCGCCGGAGGTGAAGCCCTCGAGCTCGACCTGCGCGCGGAAGGTCAGGCCGATGTCGGAGGTTCCGACGGCCTTGAAGTGTATCTCGCCGTCGCGGAACACGCCGAGATCCTCGTCCTCGCCGACGGGGTTCGCGTAGCCGGCGCCGGCGTGGAGATAGCCTCCGACGGAGACCGTCACGGGCTCCGCCGCGGAGACTGCGGCCGGAGCGGCGGCCGCGACCAGGACGGCGGGAAGGGCGGCGAGTGCGCGGCGCATGACTGAGCCTCCGGCGTCGACGGCGTGGCGGGTGGCGATTCACATCCAGAATGCAGGATATATCAGACGAGCGCGACGCTTGAGTGTCGGGAGCGGAGTCCGCGACGATCACGCGCGGCGCCGGGCCCGGCCGCGCTTCGCTTGACAGCCCGACCCCTCCGCCTAGGGTGCGCGTCGCCGGCGGGGAAAGCCCCCGCGGGCCGCCTCATGCATGGAGAGAGACGATGTCCGACGCGTCCGTCGCCCGTCCCGAAGCCGATGACGGCGGGGCCCGGCAGGTCACGGTGACCCTGCCGGACGGCGCGACGCGGACCTATCCGGCCGGCGTGACCGGCGCGGACGTGGCCGCCGACATCTCGAAATCGCTCGCCAAGACGGCGATCGCGGCGAAGCACGACGGGAAGCTCGTCGACCTGACGCGGCCGATCGAGCGGGACGTCGGGCTCGCTCTCGTGACCATGCGCGACAAGGCCGAGGCGGAGGAGCTGGTGCGCCACGACCTCGCGCACATCATGGCGCGGGCGGTGCAGGAGATCTGGCCGGACGTGAAGGTCACCATCGGCCCGGTGATCGAGAACGGCTGGTATTACGACTTCGACCGCAAGGAGCCGTTCTCGACCGAGGATCTCGAGCGGATCGAGGCCAAGATGCGCGAGATCGTCGCGCTGAAGGACCCGGTCAGGACCGAGGTCTGGGACCGCGACGCCGCGATCCGGCACTACGAGGAGACGAACGAGCCCTACAAGATCGAGCTGGTGCAGGCGATTCCGGAGGGCGAGCCGATCCGGATGTACTGGCACGGCTGGTGGCAGGACCTCTGCCGCGGGCCGCATCTGGTGCATACCGGGCAGGCGCCGGCGGACGCCTTCAAGCTGATGAGCGTCGCGGGCGCCTATTGGCGGGGCGACAGCCGCAACCCGATGCTCCAGCGGATCTACGGGGTGGCGTTCCGCACCAGGAAGGAGCTCGACGACCATCTCCACATGCTGGAGGAGGCGCAGCGGCGCGATCATCGGAAGATCGGGCGGGAGATGAGCCTCTTCCACATGCAGGAGGAGGCGCCCGGCATGGTGTTCTGGCACCCGGACGGCTGGACCGTCTACCGGGAGCTGGAGGCCTACATGCGCCGCCGGCTCGACGCGGCGGGGTATCGCGAGATCCGGACCCCGCAGGTGGTGGACCGCAAGCTCTGGGAGGCCTCGGGCCACTGGGAGAAGTACCGCGAGAACATGTTCATCGCGGAGGTGCAGGAGGAGCACGCGCAGGAGAAGCGCGTGAACGCCCTGAAGCCGATGAACTGCCCCTGCCACGTGCAGGTCTACAATCACGGACTGAAGAGCTACCGCGACCTGCCGTTGAGGCTGGCCGAATTCGGCTCCTGCCATCGCTACGAATCCTCGGGTTCGATGCACGGGCTGATGCGGGTGCGCGGCTTCACGCAGGACGACGCGCACATCTTCTGCACCGAGGACCAGATCGAGGCGGAATGCGCGGGGTTCATCGCGCTCCTGAGCTCGGTCTACCGGGACCTCGGCTTCGCCAGCTTCGACATCAAGTTCTCGACCCGGCCGGAGGTGCGGATCGGCTCCGACGCGATCTGGGACAAGGCGGAGGCGGCGCTGGAGGCCGCGGCGCGGGCGGTGACCGAGGACTATGAGGTCGATCCGGGCGAGGGGGCCTTCTACGGGCCGAAGCTCGACTTCAAGCTCACCGACGCCATCGGTCGCGAATGGCAGTGCGGCACCTTCCAGGCGGACTTCAACCTGCCGGAGCGTCTGGGCGCGGAATACGTCACCGAGAGCGACGGGCGGGCGCGCCCCGTCATGCTGCACCGGGCGATCCTCGGCTCCTTCGAGCGCTTCATCGGCATCCTGATCGAGAACTACGCGGGCCGCTTCCCGCTCTGGCTGGCGCCGCGGCAGGCGGTGGTGGCGACGATCACCTCGGACGCCGACGACTACGCGCTCAAGGTGACGGAGGCGCTGCGGGCGGCGGGGCTCAGGGCCGAGGCGGACGTGCGCAACGAGAAGATCAACTACAAGGTGCGCGAGCATTCCGTGGCGCATGTGCCGGCCATCCTCGCCGTCGGGCGGCGGGAGATGGAGGAGGGGACGGTCGCGGTGCGGCGGCTCGGCTCCAAGGGTCAGGAGGTGATGAGCCTCGAGGCCGCGGCGACGGCGCTGGCCGAGGAGGCGACGCCGCCCGATCTCAAGGGCTGAGGGCGCCGGCGGGGTCTCGCCGAGGGCGGGACGGGGCGCGGATCCGTCCCGCATTCGCGCGGCTTCGGCGCCGCCGTCGTGCGCCGCGCGTGCCGCCCCCGTCGGCCCGGCATGCGGCTTTCGTCGGCCCTCGGGGCCGCCGATGTCGGCCTTCCGTCGGCCTCCTGTGCGCCCCTTCGTATGCCGTTCGTGCGCACATGGCGCCGACGCCGCGCCGACGCGGGCGCTCCGTCGCCGCCGCGCCGTCTCCGTGACGCCTTCGGGTGAAGACGCGGTTGACGGGCGGCCGCGCGGCGCCCCGTCCCATGCAGGTGCCTTTCGCGCCCGCGGATCGGGAACGCGACGTGCCTGCGGGCGTTGACGCAGGGCGAGACCCGCAACAGGAGGACCGCGTCCGATGGCCCGTCAAGGCGCGCGCATCGCCCCGCACAGCCCCGACGACGATCCCGAAACCGCCAAGGCCCGTGCCGAGGAGCAGGGCCGGCGCATCGAGAGCGGACGCGCGCGGCAGGGCTGGATCGTCCTGCGCACGCCGCTCCGCCGGGCGGTGTTCCTGGCCGGGATCGTCGGAATCGTGATCCTCGGGATCGCCCTCGTCCTCACCCGCTGAAGCCGGTACGCCGGCGAAAGGAGATATTCCGATGGCGCGCTGCGACACCTGCGGCAACGACTACGACAAGGCCTTCGAAGTCCGCAAGAACGGCGAGACCTTCACCTTCGACAGCCTGGAATGCGCGGCGCACGTGCTGGCGCCGAGCTGCGCGGCCTGCGGGGTGCGCGTGCTCGGCCACGGGCATGAGGCGGCCGACCGTGTGTTCTGCTCGGCCCATTGCGCCGCCGGCGCGGGGGCGACGGAGTTGCGCGACCGGGTCTGAGCCGGGCCGCCGTCGGCGACCGGGCGGCGGATCCGGCCGCGCCGGGCCGACGGCGGCGCGCGGCGCGCTCCCCATGGCGCGCGACGGCCGGTCCGGGCGCTCTTCGGGCCGCGGCACGCGGCCCGGCGCGTCGCGAGCGGGGGCCGGAGGCTCCCCGAGCGGCGCGCGCCCCCCCGGGGGGGGCGGGCGTCGCCCGGGGGGCGCGTAGTTTAC
>JAWLFJ010000111.1:0-13189 GCA_041685625.1 Paracoccaceae bacterium
GGGCGGGCGCGCGCGGCGGCGCCCCCGCCGCGCGAGGCCCGTCCGCGGCCGCGCCCCAAGGCCGCAGGCTCAGCGGCCGCGGCCCATGCCGCCGCCCTTGCGGCGCATGCCGTCGGGCCCCATGCCGCCGCCATCTCGGCGCATGCCGTCGGACCCCATGCCGCCGTCGCGGCGCATGCCGTGCCGACCGCGACCCTCGCGCGGCGGCTCCGCCAGGGTCTCGCCCCGTTCCGCCGCCCGGCGGCGCATCTCTATGCGGTGCTCCTCGCGGATGAGGCGGCGCTCCTCCTCGGCGCCCGCCTCCCGCATCCGGCGCATGTGAAGCTCCCGCTCCCGCTCGGTCATCAGATGCGAGCCGAAGATCTCCCGCCCCGCCGCCGGCGCGGCGCCGACGCCGGCCGCGACGGCGGCCCCCGCGATCAGTCGAAGCGCGTTCCTGCGGTCCATGCCGGTCCCCTCCCGTCGACTTCCGGCGGCCTGTCGCCGCCGACACGCAGATATATTCGCACTTCGTCATATCAAAGGCGCCCATGGCCCCGGGGATGGGCCGCGCGGGACCCGCCCGCACCCGCCGCCTTCATCGAACCGCAACGCCCTCGCGGCACTCTTCGCGCCCCGCCGCGAGACCCGAACCTCCCATGCGGCGGGCCGCGGCGGCCGACCCCGTCGGCACGAAGGTCCGACCCGGTGCGGACGCGGGGCCGACCTGCGTCCGACCCGCGTCCGACGGACGCCGCCCGAAAGTCCGACGGATGTCAGACGCACGCCGCACGCCGTCCGCACCGAAGCGGCACGAAGGCTGCACGCCGATCCGCCCTCCCCCTTGATCCGCGCGCGCGCCCGGCGCCTCCTTCGCGAAACAGGAGGACCCGCCATGACCCCGCCCGAGACGGCCGAGGCCCTGATCCGCCGCTACTACGCCGCCTGCAACGCCGCCGATCCGGAGGCGCTGGCCTCCTGCTTCACCGAGGACGCGGTGCACTACTTCCCGCCCGGCTTCCCCGGCGAGGTCCGGCGCGGCCGCGACGCCCTCGTCGCCAACTGGACCCGCTTCGCCCGCCGCCTGAACGGCCGTTGGACCGTCGACCGCCTGCTCGCCGCCCCCGACGGCCGCGAGGCCGTGATCGAATGGACCAACTTCACCGACGGCCGCCTCACCCGCGGCGACGAATGGTACCTCTTCGACGACGGGATCGAGCGCATCCGCGAAATCCGCGCCTACTTCGCCGCCCCGCTCGACCCGCATCGCGCGGTCCACGAACTCGCCGGCTTCGACTACGCGGCCCGAGGCTACCCGACCGAACGCCCGGATTGACGCGGCCCCGTTCCAGGCCGCCGAAGCCGGCCCGCAAGGCCCGGGACGTGGGCCGCCTTTCGTCGGAACCCCGCCGTCGCCGACCCGCGGAAAGGCGCCGGGGCAGGCCGCTCGGGGCGCCCCTTTCCCTCACCCGCCCCGCCCGATAGCCTTCCGGCCGAAACGGAGGGAGGCCCGACCCATGACCCCGCCCCCGGTCCGCCACGGCGGCCGCATCCTCGCCGACCAGCTGCGCATCCTCGGCGCCGACCGCCTGTTCTGCGTGCCGGGGGAGAGCTTCCTCGGCCTCCTCGACGGCCTGCACGACCACCGCCAGGCGATCCAGACCGTCTCGTGCCGCCACGAATCCGGCGCCGTCAACATGGCCGAGGCGCACGCCAAGCTCACCGGCAAACCGGGCCTCGCCGCCGTCACCCGCGGCCCGGGCGCCACCAACGGCTCCAACGGCCTGCACACCGCGTTCCACGATTCCACCCCGATGATCCTCTTCGTCGGGCAGGTGGAGCGCGCCATGATGGACCGCGGCGCCTTCCAGGAGATGGACTACCGCCGCGTCTTCGGCGAGATGGCGAAGTGGATCGCGCAGATCGACGACACCGCGCGCATCCCCGAATACGTCGCGCGCGCCTGGGCCACCGCGCTCGCCGGGCGCCCCGGCCCCGTGGTCCTCGCCCTGCCGGAGGAGACGCTGGAGGGCGAGGCGACGGTCGAGGATGTCCGCCCGCACGTCCCCGTCGAAAGCTACCCCTCCCCCCAGGCCCTCGCCCGGCTCGAGGAGCTGCTGACCGGCGCCGAGAACCCGGTGATGGCGCTCGGCGGCCCGAACTGGTCCCCGCAGGTCGCCGAGGCCGCCGCCACCTTCGCCGAGGCGCAGGGCCTGCCCGTCCTCACCGCCTTCCGCCGGCAGGACTTCATCGACCAGGAGCATCCGCACTATGCCGGCACCCTCGGCCTCGGCCCAAACGCCAAGCTGATCCGCCGCCTGAAGGAGGACTGCGACCTCGTCCTCTCCGTCGGCTGCCGCTTCTCGGAGATCGCGAGTCAAGGCTACACCCTGCTCGGCGTCCCCAATCCGCGCCAGAGCCTGATCTTCGTGCACCCCTCGCCCGAGGAGCACGGCGCCGTCCATCACGGCGCGCTCGAGATCGGCTGCGGTCCCGCGGCCTTCTTCGAAGCCGCCGGCGCCCTGCCGCGCCGCGCCGCCTCCCCCGTCATCAAGGAGATGCGGGCCGAGCACGAGGCCTTTCGCACCCCCCCCGGCAAGGCTCCCGGCACGCTCGACCTCGCCGAGTGCATGACCGCGATGCGGCGCATCCTGCCCGAGGATGCGGTCGTCACCAACGGCGCCGGCAACTACTCGGTCTGGCTGCACCGCTTCTTCCCGCACCGCCGCCACCGCACCCAGCTCGCCCCCACCTCGGGCTCGATGGGCTACGGCGTGCCCGCCGCGGTCGCCGCCAAGCTCGCCCACCCCGACCGGCCCGCGGTCTGCGTCGCCGGCGACGGCTGCTTCCTGATGACCGCGCAGGAACTCGCGACGGCCCATCAATACGCCGCGCCGATCATCTCGATCGTGGTCAACAACGGCATGTACGGCACCATCCGCATGCACCAGGAGCGCAAGCATCCCGGACGCGTCGAGGCGACCCGGCTCGACAACCCGGACTTCGTGATGCTCGCCAAGGCCTATCGCGGCGAGGGCGAGCGGGTGGAGCGCACCGAGGACTTCGCGCCGGCGCTGGAGCGCGCCCTCGCCGCGACCGGCCCGGGCGGCAGATCCTACCTGATCGAGCTGGTGGTCGACGAGGAGGCGCTGACCCCCGTCCAGACCCTGTCCGAGGCCCGCGCGCAGGGCGAGGCGTCGCTCGGCGCCCGTCCCGAGCCGGCGGACGCCATCCCCCCGAAGGAGCCCGAAGCATGAGCGACGTCCGCTACGACCTGCACACCTGGGGCACTCCCAACGGCCGCAAGGTCTCCATCGCGCTCGAGGAGCTCGGCGTCGGCTACGAGGTCCACGCCGTCAACATCGGCAAGGACGAGCAGTTCGACCCGGAGTTCCTGAAGCTCTCGCCGAACAACAAGATCCCCGCGATCTACGACCGCGAGGCGAAGCGCGGCATGATGGAGTCGGGCGCGATCCTGCTCTACCTCGCCGAGACGCACGGCAAGCTGATGCCGCCGGACCGCTGGGCCTGCATGGAATGGCTGATGTGGCAGATGGGCGGCCTCGGCCCGATGGCGGGCCAGGCGCACCATTTCCTCCGCTTCAACGAGGGCAAGGCCCCCTACGCCGAGGAGCGCTACTTCAACGAGACCAGGCGCCTCTACGGCGTGCTCGACAGGCGCCTCGAGGGCCGCGACTTCATCTGCGACGAATACTCCGTCGCCGACATCGCGAGCTGGCCCTGGATCAGCCGCTTCGAGTGGCAGCGCATCGACCTGGACGACTTCCCCAACGTGAAGGCCTGGTATCTGCGCATCGCCGACCGACCGGCGGTCGAGCGCGGCTACGACGTGCCGACGGGGGGGCAGGAGATCCCCCGGCCCTGACGCGGCGCCCCTCCGGCCGGGGTGCGGCCCTCGGGGGGATCGACCCCCGCCGGCGCGTCCGGGACCGCGGTCCTCGGCGTCGCAACCGACGGCGCCGGCGTTGGCGGGCGGGCGGGCCGGCGCCGCCGAAGGCGGCGCTCGAGGCCCGCGCCAGCCCGTCGGCCCCGACCCGCCGGACCGGCGGCATGTCCCCGTCCCGGAACGCGCCGCGTCAGTCGAACGCGCCGACCGCCTGCGCCGCCAGCATGAAGGCCCGGCCGGTGCGGCTGTCGGCCATCGCCAGCATCACGGACTCTCCGCGCGGGGAGGTCGCGGCGCGGCGCAGCAGGGCGTCGTATCGGCGCATGAGATGCATGACCGTGTCCCGGAACACCGGATCCGCCTTCAGCAGCGCGCGGGACTCCGTGACCGCCGCCTCGCTCTCCACCCCGCCGACGGCGCGCACCGTGGGACCGCGCTCGCCTTCCGCGAAGCGACGCCAGGCGCTGACCGGGGCGTGACGGACCTCGAGATCCTCCATGTAGAGGCCGTGCTGCGCGAGCAGCGTCAGCGCATCCTCCGCGGCCTGCAGCAGCTCCGCCGTCGGCCGGTCCCGGGTGGCGGCGGCGAGGGCCTCGAACCCGGCCTCGTCATGCGCGTCGCGCGGAAAGTCGAGCGCGCGCGCGACGATCTCCCAATCGAAGGCGGGCTCGGACGACTCGGTCTCGGCCGCCAGCGGCAAGGCGCCCTGCGCCGCGTCCTCCGGCGGCGCACGCGGCGGAGACGCGGGGATCGCTCCACGACCGCCGCGCTCCGCCGGCGCCGCGTCGGGGACGGGCGCAGCCTCGGCGTCCGCCTCCTCGGCCGGCCGTGCGGCGAGGCTCGTGACGGCGGCATCGAGCCGGCGCTGCGTCTGCCCGAGCTCCGCGATCTGGCGGGCGATCGCCCCGCGCTCCCGGTCCAGCGCGTCCCGCGCCGCGTTCGCCACCGCGCGGGACAATTCCGCCTGCTCCGGCGGCGGCGTCGCGGCCGCCCGCGCCGCCTCGGCGCGGAAGGCGTCGACCCGGCGCCCGAGCGCCTCGATCCGCGTCGCCAGCGCCGCCCAGAAAAGACCGCCGGCCACCGGCGCCGTCAGCGCCAGCCCTGCCCCGAAGCGCGGCCAGAGCCCCGCCGGCGTCCACGCCTGGGGCAACAGCCCGAGGCCCCAGCCGAGGGCCGCGCCCCCTGCGAGCCACCCCAGGCCGACCGCGAGCGACATGCCGAACGCCGCGCCGGCGCCCGGCCTCGGCGCAGACACCGGCGCCGCGTCGATCCCGTCTCCGCGCGCGCCCTCGCCCTCCGCCATCCCCGGATCCTCAGCGGTACTCGACCTCGAGCACCTCGTAGCTCTTGCCGCCGCCCGGCGTCATCACCTCGACGCTGTCGCCCGGCTCCTTGCCGATCAGCGCCCGCGCCAGCGGCGACTTCAGGTTCAGCAGGCCCTTGGCGATGTCGGCCTCGCTCTCGCCGACGATCTGGTAGACCTTCTCCTCGTCGGTGTCCTCGTCCACCAGCTTCACCGTCGCCCCGAACTTGATCGGGCCGGAGAACTTGGACGGGTCGATCACCTCGGCGCGGGAGATCAGGCCCTCCAGCTCCTGGATGCGGCCCTCGATGAAGCTCTGCTTCTCCCGCGCCGCGTGGTACTCGGCGTTCTCGGAAAGGTCGCCGTGCTCGCGCGCCTCGGCGATGGCGCGGATCACCGCGGGCCGCTCCTTGGACTTCAGCTCCTTCAGCTCGGCGTCCAGCGCGGAGAAACCGCGCGCGGTCAGGGGCACCTTCTCCATCCCGTCCGTCTCCCTCGGAGTGCCGGATGCACGCCGCCCCGGCCGGGCGGCGCGCCGCAAACGCGAAGCAGCCGCGCTCTTCGGCGCGGCTGCGGCATCGGGAAAGACTAGGCGCCGCCTCGGCCGGTTGCAAGACCGGGCCGCGGCCCGCGTCCCACGGCCTCGCGCCAGCACGGCCGGCACAGCGGCAGATACCGCTCGTCGCCGCCGATCTCGACCTGCGCGCCCTCCGTCAGCGCCCGGCCCTCGGCGTCCTGGCGCACCACCATCGTCGCCTTGCGCCCGCAGGAGCAGATGGTGCGCACCTCGCGCAGACTGTCCGCCAGCGCCAGCAGCGCGGCCGAGCCCGGAAACAGCTCCCCCCGGAAGTCCACCCTGAGCCCGTAGCACATCACCGGCACGCCGAGATCGTCCGCCGCCTCGGCCAGCCGCCAGACCTGCGCGGGCGTCAGGAACTGCGCCTCGTCGACCAGCACGCAGGCCAGCGGCCCCGCCGCAAGCCGCGCCTCGATCCGCGCGAAGAGATCGTCCTCCGGCCCGAAGGTCTCCGCCGGCGCGCCGATGCCGATGCGGCTGGCGATGCGCCCCGGCCCTGCGCGGTCGTCGATCCGCGCGGTCAGCAGCAGCGTCGCCATCCCCCGCTCGCGGTAGTTGTGCGACGCCTGCAGCAGGATCGTCGACTTGCCCGCGTTCATGGTCGAGTAATGGAAATAGAGCTTCGCCATGCGCCGCTTCTGCCCCGCCGCGGGCCGGGCGGCAAGCCGGGTGCGGGGCGTCAGGCGTGTCGGATCAGGGTGGCGGGATCGATGCCCCGCGTCGCGGCGTCCGCCCGCGCGTTGCCCGTCACGGCGGTCCAGACGTCCGCCACCGCGGCGTCGTCGGCGAGCAGCCCGGCATAGGCCTCGGCGCACGCGGCGACCCCGGCGTTGCCGAGCAGGACCTGGCCCTGCCAGTAAGCGCGCATCCGCGCCAGCGCCTCCGTCCGGTAGCGCGCCAGCCGCCGTCCGGTAGCGCGCCAGCCGCGCGGGGTCGATCGGCGGCGCGTCGTCGAGCATCTCCGTCGCGAGGTCGCCGTGCATCCGGTCGATCACCCGGTCGGGGCCGATGTTGAGGCGCTGCGGCATCTGCCGGGTGTTGCCGCATACGGCCTTGAGCTGCTCGTACAGCAGGAAGGCCAGCCGGTCGCCGCTCTCCGGACACAGCGCCGCCAGCTCCGGCGCCAGGCCGAGATTGCAGTAATGCGCGGCGTCCATGTTGCGGAAGGCGGTCGCCGGCATGTCCAGCACGCCCGCGTCCAGCTTCGGGAACCGCTCGTAGGTGTCGAGGTCGCCGCGCATGCCGCTGTCGATCTGGTGCGTCGCCGTCGCGTGCACGAAGCCCCCCCAGTTCACGGCCCGCCCGAGCCCCTGCAGCCGCGCGATCAGGATCCGGTGCAGATAGAGGAACAGGAAGAAGTGCCGGAGCCGCTCGGCCATGTGCCCGCGGATCGCCTGGCGCAGGGTCCCGGCCAGCACGACGCCGGTCGGACTCGGGTCGGACATGATGCGCGGCATGGTCGGCCGGTTCCCCCGTGTTTGCAAAGACGATCCGCGCCTAGCACGCCGCCCGTTTGACGAACGTGAAAAGATCCGCGCCCCCGAACACGGCCGGCGTGCGGCCCTCGGGGGGATCGACCCCCGCTCGGGCCGCGTCGGCGCGGCGGGGCCGCGCCTCCCGCCCGGCCTCGCGCGGGGCGCTCCGCCGCGTTCGTGCGCCTTGCCCGACTCGTTTCGTTCCCCTATCGTTCCCCATCCCCAGATGTTGCGAGTCACTTGCCGGAGACGCCCCAGATGTCCGCCTTCGCCGCCCCCATCGCCGAGCAGATCTGGGACATGAAATACCGGCTCAAGACGCCGGAAGGCACGCCCGTCGACGCCGACATGGGCGCGACATGGGACCGGATCGCCCGCGCCCTCGCCGCGGTCGAGGCAGAGCCGGCGGTCTGGGAGCCGCGCTTCCGCGCCGCGCTCGAGGGCTTCCGCTTCATCCCCGCCGGGCGGATCATCGCCGGCGCCGGGGCCAACCGCTCCGTCACCCTCTTCAACTGCTTCGTGATGGGGACCATCGAGGATTCGATGTCCGGCATCTTCACGGCGCTGCGCGAGGCGGCGCTGACCCTCCAGCAGGGCGGCGGCATCGGCTACGACTTCTCGACCATCCGCCCCCGCGGCGCGCCCGTCGCCGGCGTGGGGGCCGACGCCTCCGGCCCCCTCTCCTTCATGGAGGTCTGGGACGCCATGTGCCGCACCATCATGTCCGCCGGCTCGCGCCGCGGGGCGATGATGGCGACGCTGCGCTGCGACCATCCGGACGTGCAAAGCTTCGTGGACGCCAAGCGCGATCCGGCGAAGCTGCGCAACTTCAACCTCTCGGTCCTCGTCACCGACCCCTTCATGGCGGCGGTGGAGGCCGACGGGCCCTGGGACCTCGTCTTCGACGGCGAGGTCCACGCCACCATCCGCGCCCGCGACCTCTGGAACCGGATCATGCGCGCCACCTACGATGTGGCCGAACCCGGCGTGATCTTCATCGACCGGATCAACGAGGCCAACAACCTCGCCTATTGCGAGACGATCTCCGCCACCAATCCCTGCGGCGAGCAGCCCCTGCCGCCCTACGGCGCGTGCCTCCTCGGCTCGATCAACCTCGCCGCCCTCGTGCGCGATCCCTTCACGCCCGAGGCCCGGGTGGACCCGGACGAACTGGCCGAGCTCGTGGCGACCGCCGTGCGCATGATGGACGACGTGGTCGACGCCTCCCGCTTCCCCCTCCCCGCGCAGGCCGAGGAGGCGCGCGCCAAGCGCCGGATCGGCCTCGGCGTCACCGGCCTCGCCGACGCGCTGGCGATGTGCGGCCTGCGCTACGGCGCGCCGGAGGCGGTGGAGCGGACCGAGGCGTGGCTGCGCGACCTCGCCCGCGCCGCCTATCTCGCCTCGGTCGGGCTCGCGAAGGAGAAGGGACCGTTCCCCCTCTTCGACGCCGAGGCGTTCACCTCCTCGCCCTCCGTGCAGGCGCTCGGCGAGGACGTGGTCGCGGCGATCCGGAGCGGCGGCATCCGCAACGCCCTCCTCACCTCCATCGCCCCCACCGGCACCATCAGCCTGCTCGCCGGCAACGTCTCCTCGGGCATCGAGCCGGTGTTCGCGCACAGCTACACCCGCAAGGTGCTGCAGCGCGACGGCACGCGGACCGAGGAGGAGGTCGCCGACCACGCCGTCGCCCGCTGGCGGGCCGAGCGCGGCGACGCGCCCCTGCCCGAGCACTTCGTCGACGCCCAGTCCCTCGCCCCGCTCGACCACGTCGCCATGCAGGCCGCGGCGCAGAAATGGGTCGACAGCTCGATCTCAAAGACCATCAACGTGCCCGAGGACATCCCCTTCGAGGCCTTCAAGGACGTCTACGCCGAGGCCTACGCCCGCGGCTGCAAGGGCTGCACCACCTACCGCCCGAACGCCGTCACGGGATCGGTGCTGTCGGTCTCCGAACCCGCGGCGCCGAAGCCCGAACCGGCGGGAACGATACCCGAACACGCCGCCTCCGGAGAGGTCGTCTGGCTCGCCGACAAGCTCGACCGCCCCGAGGCCCTCGAGGGTCGCACCTACAAGATCAAGTGGCCCGAATCGGCGCACGCCATCTACATCACCATGAACGACGTGGTGGTCGGCGGGCGCCGCCGCCCCTTCGAAGTCTTCATCAATTCCAAGAACATGGAGCACTACGCCTGGACCGTGGCGCTCACCCGGATGATCTCCGCCGTGTTCCGCCGCGGCGGCGACGTCAGCTTCGTGGTGGAGGAGCTGAAGGCCGTCTTCGACCCCCGCGGCGGCGCCTGGATGGGCGGCCGCTACGTCCCCTCCATGCTCGCCGCCATCGGCGGCGTCATCGAGCGCCACATGATCGAGATCGGCTTCCTGGACCCGGCCGGACGCGCCCTGACCGATGATCCGCAGGCCCGCGCCGTCGCGGTGGGCGAGGCGCCCGGCGCGGTCTGCCCGAACTGCGGCGAATACGCGATGCAGATGATGGAAGGCTGCATGACCTGCATGGCCTGCGGCCACTCCAAATGCAGCTGAGCCGCCCGGTCCGCGCCGACGGGAGCGCCCGATGACCGTCGAAGCCGACGTCTTCCACTCCTACCGCTCGCCCTGTTCCTACCTCGCGGCCCCGCGCCCGGTCGCCCTGACCCGGGCCCGGAACCTCGCGATCCGCTTGCGCCCGGTCTCGCCCGTCGCGGGGCGCGCCCCAGGCCGCTTCGCGCGGGAGAGCCCGAGCGGGATCCCCTGTCTCCTGCGCGACGTGCGGCGCGCCGCGGAATACGACGGCCTGCCCTTCGGCTTACCGCGCCCCGATCCCATCGTGCAGGACATCGAGACCCCGGCGATCGGGCCGGAGCAGCCCTCCATCCGCCGCGTCACCCGTCTTGCCGTCGCCGCCGGCCGGCGCAAGCCCGAAGCGGGGCTCCGCTTCGCCGAGGCGGTCTCGTCGGGGCTCTGCGGAGGACGGGTCGAGAACCGGCACGAGGACGCGCAGCTCGGCCCCATCCTCGCGCACGCGGGGCTCGACCTCGCCGAGGTCGACGCCGATCCTGGAGTCTTCGACGCCGAGGTCGAGGCGAACCGGGCCGCGCTCGACGCCGCCGGCCACCGGAGCGTGCCGAGGCTGGCGTTCGAAGGCGAGCCCTGCTTCGGGCAGGACCGGCTCGACCTCGCGCTCCGGACCGTGCGGCGCGCCGGGCTGCAGCCTCGCGCGTGACGCTCCCGGTCTTCCGCCAGTCGCCGCGCGAGCCCGCCTTCGTGCAGGACCCGTGGCCGGCCTATGACCGCCTGCGCGCCCTCGGCCCGGCGCATTGGGCCGAGCTGCCGCATCTGAAGGCGGTGTTCGCCGGGCACGCCGAGGTCTCCGCCCTTCTCCGCGACCGCCGCTTCGGGCGGGAGGCGCCGGACCCCGCGCCGACGCCGCCGCATCTCACGCCCTTCGCCGCGCTCGAGGCCCATTCGCTGCTGGAGCGCGAGCCGCCCGTCCACACGCGCCTCCGCGCCCTCGTCTCGCGCGCCTTCACCTCGCGCGCCGTGGCGGCGCTGAAGCCCGAGATCGCGGCGCTCGCCCGCGACCTGCTCGACCGGCTCGACGGTCCGACCCCCGATCTCGTCGCCGGCTACGCCGAACCTCTCCCCCTCGCCGTCATCACCCGCGTCCTCGGCGCGCCGCCGGAGGCGGGGCCGCGGCTCCGCGCCTGGTCGGCCGACATGGTCGCGATGTATCAGGCGCGGCGCGACCGGGCGCTGGAGGACCGCGCCGCGGCCGCCTCGGCCGAGTTCGCCGCCTTCATGGCCGACCTGATCGCCCGCCGCCGCGCCCGGCCCGACGACGCGCTGCTCGACCGGCTGATCGCCGCGCGCGACGGCGAGGACCGGCTCTCCGAGCCGGAGCTGGTCGCCACCGCGGTCCTGCTCCTCAACGCCGGGCACGAGGCCACCGTGCAGGCGATCGGCAACGCCGTCCGACTGGTGGCCGAAGGCCGGATCGCCGCAGAGGCCTTCCTCGGCCCCGAGGCCGACGCGGCGGTGGAGGAGACGCTTCGCCTCGCCCCGCCGCTGCACCTCTTCGACCGTCACGCGCTCGAGGACGTCGAGGTCTTCGGCGTGCGCTTCCGCCGGGGCGAGCGGGCGGGCCTGCTGATCGCCGCCGCCGGTCGGGATCCGGCGGCCTTTCCGGCGCCGGACCGGGCGGATCTCGCGAGGCCGAACCCGGCCGGGCACCTCGCCTTCGGCGCGGGCATCCATTTCTGCGTCGGCGCGCCGCTCGCGCGTCTCGAGATCCGCGTCGCGCTGGCCGAACTGCTGCGCCGCCACCCCCGGCCGGCCTTCGCCGAGCCGCCCGAGATCGCGGATCGCTGGCACTTCCACGGTCACGACCGGCTTCTTCTGCGTCTCTGACGCCGAAGGCGCCGGGGGGCGCGAAGTCGGCGGGCCGAAGCCCGCGCCGACGGCGCGACGGCCGACCCCTTGCAGGACGCCGCCCGGCTCCGCATCTCGAAGGGCGGTCCGCTGCCTCCGGAGACGCCATGCCCCCCGGACAGATCCGCACGGCGACGCTCGCGGCCGCCATCGCGCTCGGCGCGTCCGGCACTCCGGCGGCGGCGGAGGACGCGTGCGAGCACGTCGTCGCCGCGGGCGAGACCCTCGGCGGCATCGCGGAGGACCGTCTCGGCGACAGCGATCCCGCCCCGATCCTGGCGCTGAACCCCGGCCGGCTGGACGATCCCGACCGGATCCGCCCCGGCGAGGTGCTCCGCCTGCCCTGTCCCGATGATCGGGCGACACCCGCGACCCCTGCCCCGGCGCCCGAGCCCGCCTCCCCGCGAAGGCCCGCCGGGCCGGCGCCGGCCGAGACGGTGCGCGCCGTCTTCGGCGGCGACGCCGCCGGCCTCGTGGCGGCCGAGGGGCTTCGCGACCTCGTGGCCGGCGCGCTGGCGGAGGTCGGCGCGGCGGCCTCCTCCGACGATCCGGCGGCGGCGGTCGACGCCGCCGCGGCGCTTGCCGCGACCGGACCGGAGGGTCCGTCGCACCTCTCCTATCCCTGGATCAGGCCCGATTGCGGACGCCTGCACCGGCTGCCGCCGGACCTCGCCCGGCGATGCGCGACGCTGGATTTCTCCGCGCCCCTCGCCACGCTCGACGTCGTCTGGATCGCGAGGCCCGGCGGCCCGGCCGCCGCGGCGACCGGCTCCGATAGGCTCCGCGGCCTGACGCTCTGCCGTCCGAGCGGGACCTTCGACGGCGACCTCGCCGCCGCCGGGCTCGCCCCGCCCCGCGCCCGGCGCGTCGCCGCGCCCGACGCCGCGGCCTGCCTCGCCGCCGTGGCCGACGGGAGGGCGGACGTCGCCAGCCTCCCGGCCCACGCCGCAAGCGCGGCGATGGAGGCTCGGCCGCCGGACGCGCCCGCGTTGACCGCGAATCCCGCCCTCGCCTCCTCCGTCACGCTGCACGCGGCGGCGCGCCGCGACAGCCCGGCGGGCCGCGCCGGGCTCGCCGCGCTCGACGTCGGCCTCGCCCGCCTCGAGGCGGCGACGCCCGACGACCCGGTCAGAGAGCCGTAGGCTCGCCGGCCTCCATCCGCGCGATCTGCCGGCCCAGCACGCCCAGCGCCGCGAGCGCCTCGCGCCACGTCTTCATGTGCGGCGTGTCGAAATGCGCCTCCAGCGCCGCGAGGTCGTCCCACTCCTCGTAGACGTGCAGGCGGCCCAGCGTCTCCAGGCTGCGCGTGATGTCGTAGACCCGGCAGCCCGCCTCGCCCCGCGTCTCCTCCATCATCGTCCGCGCGACCGGATCGACCTTCGCCTCGTTCGCCGGGTCGACGTCGATGTGTCCCGCCACCACGATCATGCCGCCTTACCCCTTTTCATCGCACTCTGAGTGGTTGGAAGCTGCCTGGGTGCAGGCGATGCGGGTATGGCTGTCATGCCGGCTGTCCTCGATGG
>JAWLFJ010000001.1:0-105096 GCA_041685625.1 Paracoccaceae bacterium
CATCGGGCTCTTTCCTCGGTCCAGGTTGGCTCAGCAATCCGACCCTACCGAGGACCTCGATGACCGCCCCGAGCTACACCACCTCCGGGGACACGACCCGAACGACCCGAACGGCCGACGCGCGGCGAGGGGGCCCCCGCCCGAATCCGCTCGAATCGATGCATTTTCCTCTGGAACGAAACGCCTTCCGGCGGCAACCTGAAGTCACCGCAGTCGCCCGGGCCCGTGCCGAAACGCACGCCAGGCGTGCTGCGCGAGCCTGAAGAGGAGAGCGACACCGGAAGCCCCATGACCCGCACGGATCCCGATTTTCGCCGCCAGCTCGACGGCTGGTCCCTCGCCACCGCCGAGATCGTGTATCGTCTGCCCGACGCGAAGAGCCTGCTTCAGACCTATCTCTGGCAGGACTACGACCTCGCTCCGAAATTCCCGAAACTGCGGGAGTTCCTCGCCTTCTGGGACCGGGAGATCGAAGGTCCGGTGCACTCCGTCCGGGTCTGCCACGCGCGCCTGCTCGGCCCGCGCGAGGTGCGGATGGTCGGCCACGAGGTCACGCTGCATTGACCGCCCGGGCGCTGCGCCGCCTGGATCTGCCACCGGTCTGGGCCGCGCTGGCGGCCTTCGCCTCCTGGGGGCTGTCGGTGGCGTTCCCGGCCCCGGCTCTGGATCTCGGCCCCGTCCCGCCGCTCCTGCTCGGCGGCGCGGGCGTCGCGCTCGTTCTCTGGTCCGCCCTCGCCTTCCGGCGCGCGCGCACGCCGATCGAACCGCGCCACGACGCCCGGGTTCTGCTCACCGGCGGCCCCTTCCGGATCAACCGGAACCCCATCTACACCGGCCTCGCGCTGATCCTCGCAGGCTTCGCCCTGCATCTCGGATCCCTCGCCGCCTGGCTCCCGGTCGCGGCCTTCCCCGCCGTCGTCACGCGCCGCTTCGTCCTCGACGAGGAAGCACGTCTCCGCCGCGCCTTCGGCGCCGAGGCGGAGGCCTGGATCGCGCGCAGCCGCAGATGGTGAGCCGCGGCTCGCATTCGCTCCCGCAGGCTTGACTGGCCGCAGGCGCCGCCGGGCGCTAGCGTCCGAGCCATTCGTTTCGTCGGAGTGACCGCATGCGCCTCGCCCCCCGCCTCCGCGGCGCCGCAAGGGCCCTCGTCCTCGCCGTCGCCTCCGTCGCCGCATCCCCCGCGGCGGAGGCCGGCCCGCCCGTGGTGGTGGAGCTCTTCACCTCGCAAGGCTGCTCGTCCTGCCCGCCCGCCGACGCGCTGCTGCGCGAACTCGCGGACCGGCCGGACGTCGTCGCCCTCTCGCTCCACGTCGATTACTGGGACTATCTCGGCTGGCACGACGTCTTCGCCCGTCCCGCCTTCTCCGCCCGCCAGATGGCCTACCGCGACGCCGCCGGCGCCCGCTCCGTCTACACCCCCCAGATGGTCGTCGACGGCGTCGAGTCCCTTGTCGGGAGCCGCGCCGCGGAGGTGAGGGCGGCGATCGAGACCGCCCGCGCGCGTCCCGACCGCGCCCGCATCGCGCTCCGGCGGGACGCCGACCGGATCGAGATCCGAGTCTCCGCCGCCGACGGGAAAGCGGCGCCCGCCGGCGTCCTCTGGTTCGTGACCTACCGCTCCCCGCCGCCCGTGCGCATCGAACGGGGCGAGAACGCGGGCAATGCGCTCCACTATCGCAACGTGGTCGAGAACTGGATGAAGATGGGGCGCTGGGACGGGCGCGCGCCCGCGGTCTACCGGGCCCCTGCGCCGTCCGAAACCTCGGGCGTCGCGGTGATCCTCCAGGACGGGCCGGTCGGGCCCGTGATCGCCGCGGCCAAGATCGACCCTTGACGCGCCTCAGCGGCCTCGGGCGGCCCGGATCCCGGCGCCGCGCGGGCGCAGTAGCCAGCGCCGATGCAGCCAGAACCACTGGCCGGGATCCTCGCGGATCCAGTCCGAGATCACGTCGTTCGCCGTGGCCGTCATCGCGACCGGGTCGCCGGCCGGGATCTCCGGCCCGAACCGCACGCCGAAGCGCCGGCCGTCTGGCAGCCGCCGCGCCCGGGCCGGCACCAAGGCGGCCCCGAAACGCACGGCGAGCTCGGCCGCCGCCGTCGACGTCTCCGCCTCGCGGCCGAGGAAGGGCAGCAGCGGCGCCCCGGTCTGGCGCTGATCGATCAGGATCAGCGCCACCCCGCCGCGAGCCACGTGGCGCAGCAGCGCGCGCGTTCCCTCGCGCCCCTTGTGCAGCACCGGCTCGCCCGCCCGACGGATCAGATCCTGCGCCAGCGCGTCGAAGCGTGGATTGTTGAAGGCCCGGTAGATCAGCGCGCAGTCCCGCCCGTGCCGCCGGACCGCGAGGCGCACCGCCTCCCAGTTGCCGTGATGGGCCGAGACCAGCACCACCCCGCGCCCAGAGGCGAGCGCGTCGGCGAGCGGGGCGTCGTCCTCGACCTCGAGCCGCGTCGGATCCGCCGCGATCTCGTCGAGGCGCATGTATTCGGCGATCACCCTTGCGAAATGGTCGCCGACCGCATGCTCAAGCGCCCCGGCCTCGAGCCCGCGGGCCTCCGCGCCGAGCGCCGCGAGATTGCCCTCGATGCGACGGCGCAAGGGGGGGATCCGCGGCAGCACCGCGCCGCCGACCGCCCCGGCGACGCGCACGAGGCGATCCGTCGAAAGCGGCGCCGACGCGGCGAGAAGGACGCGCGCCGCAGCCGTCTCCGCCCTGTCGGCGAGGCCGCGCCAGCCGCCGCGCGGCGTCGTCATACGCCGCGGCGCACGCGCTCGCGCCACCAGACGTAGAGCCCGGCGCCGACGATCACGATCGCGCCCGCAACGGTCCAGCTGTCCGGCAGCTCCGAGAAGACGAGGTAGCCCCAGACCGTCCCGAACACGAGCCCGACATAGCTGAACGGCGCCACGACCGAGGCCGAGGCCCGCTGCAGCGCCAGGATCAGGCAGAGGTGCCCGGCGCCGCCCACCACCCCGAAGACGGACATGAAGACGGCGTCCTGCATCGTCGGCGTGGTCCAGTGGAAGGGGACCAGAAGGCTCGCCGCCAGGGCCCCGAAGAGACCGGTGTAGAGGAAGGAGGTCCAATGGCTTTCGCTGCGCGCGAGAAAGCGCGTGGCGATCGCGTAGCTGGCGTAGAAGAAGGCCGCGCCCATCGGCAGCAGCGAGGCCCACGAGAACACCTCGCCGCCCGGTCGGATGATGATCATCGCGCCGACGAAGCCGATGATCACGCCGGTCAGGCGTCGCGGCCCCACGGGCTCCTTCAGCATCACGAAGGCGAGGCCGGTGATGATCAGCGGCGCGATCTCGAAGATCGCGATGGCCTCGGCCAGCGGCATCAGGGCGACGGCGGTGAAGAAGCAGAAGGTGGCCCCGAACATGAAGATCGAGCGCAGGATCTGAAGTCCGAGCCGATCCGTGCGCATCAGGCGCGGCACCCGCGGCGCCAGCAGAAGGAACGCCCAGAAACATTGGGAGATGTATCGCGCCCAGACCACCTGAATCGGTGCGTGCCGCTCCGCCAGATACTTGGCGCCGACATCCATCATCGAGAACAGGAAGATGGCGAGCACCGTGAGCAGGATGCCCGTGACTTCGGGGGAGCGGCCGCCCCCCGCCGCGGAGGGGGCGGCGTCGGTCATCGGGGGGGCGTGCCGGGGTCGGGCGGGGCGATCCCGCCGACGCCCCGGCCGCCGCGGGCTGAGCGGCGGGGTGCGTACATGGCGCGGAGGCTACCCGGCCCCCCCGCCGGAGCCAAGCGCCGGAAAGATCAGCATCAGGTTGTTCGCCGGCATCGCTTCGCGAAGCGGCGGGCCGAAGCCGTGGCGGGCGGCGAGGCGGGCCAGGTCCGCGGTGTCGCGAAGGCCCCAGTTCGGGTTTCGTTCCCGCAGCGAACGGTCGAAGGCGCGGTTGCCGATCCCCGCTTCGCCGTCCTCGAGGAAGGGGCCGTAGAGCACGAGGCGTCCCGCCGGGGCGAGGACGGAGGCGGCGCCGGCGACGAGACCCTCGGCCACCGACCACGGCGCGATGTGGATCACGTTGGCGCAGAATACGGCGTCGATCGGGCCGGCGACAGCGGCGGCGGCTGCGGTCCAGTCCGCGGGCTCGCGGGCGTCGAGCAGGAGCGGCGGCGTCAGGTTGGGCGTGCCCTCGGCCGCCCGCCAGGCGGCGATCGAGCGCAGATGGTCGGGGTCGGGGTCGGTGGGGCGCCAGGGCCGGCCGGACAGGGCCGCCGCCGCGGCGACCGCGTGCTGGCCGGTGCCGCCGCCGATCTCCAGCACCGCGGCGCCGGCGGGGCCGAGGCGGCGGGCCAGCGCCGCCGCGATCGGCGCGGCGTTGCGCGCGGCGGAGGGGGCGAAGAGCCGATCGCCCTCCGGCGGATCGTAGGCGGGCCGGCTGTCGCGCGGGTCGGCCCGCCCGCTCACGCGGTCAGACCTTGGCCGGCCCGATGACCATGATCATCTGGCGGCCTTCCATCTTCGGCATGGATTCGACCTTGCCGAGGCCCTCGGTGTCCTTGGCGATGCGGTGGAGGACTTCGCGGCCCAGCTCCTGATGCGCCATCTCGCGGCCGCGGAAGCGCAGGGTGACCTTGACCTTGTCGCCCTCCTCGAGGAAGCGGGTGACGTTGCGCATCTTGACGTCGTAGTCATGGACGTCGATGTTCGGGCGGAACTTGACCTCCTTGACCTCGATCACCTTCTGCTTCTTCTTGGCCTCGACCGCTTTCTTCTGCTGTTCGTATTTGAACTTGCCGAAGTCCATGATCTTGCACACGGGCGGCTGCGCGTTCGGAGAGATCTCGACCAGGTCGAGCCCGACCGTCTCGGCGAGGCGGATCGCGTCGCCCGGGCTCATCACGCCCCGGTTCTCGCCTTCGTGGTCGATCAGGCGGATCTCGGGGACGCGGATGCGGTCGTTGACGCGGGGGCCGGTGTCTCGGGTCGGGGGCGCGTGGTGCGGTCTGCGGGCCAGGGCTTTCTCGTCCTCTGTAACCGAAAGCTGAAGTCGGGTCGGCCGCCCGCGCGGACGGCACGCCTGCGACGGAAGATACCGCCGAGGACGCGAATCGCAAGGCCGGAGGCACGCGGAGCCGACGAAATGGTACGCCCTACGGGACTCGAACCCGTGTTTCCGCCGTGAAAGGGCGGCGTCCTAGACCGCTAGACGAAGGGCGCGGCGGGGCCCTACCTAGCGGGGGCGCGCGCACGAGGCAAGCCGGCGTTCACGTCGCGGACGCCGCGTCCTCGACGCGCAGGCGCGCCCGGCGGCGCCCGCCCCAGTCGTCGACCTCGAGCCGGCCGGCGACGTGCAGCGCGGCGCCCGCGCTGGCGCCGAGGCACTCGCCGAGCGGCGTGCCGCCGACGCGGAAGGCGACCGCGTCGCAGCGCCCGCCCGCCCCGTCGAGCGAGAGGCGCAGATGCCCCTCCCCCATCGGCTTGGCGTAGGCGACCCGCACCCCCGCGAGCGCGAAGCGCGGCGCCGGGGCGGACTGGCCGAAGGGCCCCGCGGCCTCCAGCATCTCGCAGAGCTCCGGCGTCGCGCCGCCGGGCGCGATCGCGCCGTCGAGGCGGAGGTCGCGCGGCCCGCCGGCGCCGGCGCCCTGGCGCGCGAGCAGGGCGCCGAGCCGCTCCATCGCCGGCTCCAGCCGCTCCGTCGCCACCGTCAGGCCCGCCGCCATGCGGTGCCCGCCCCCCTTCAGGAGCAGCCCCTCGCGCGCCGCGGTCGCCACCGCCGCGCCGAGATCCACCCCCTCGACCGAGCGGCCCGAGCCCGTGCCCTCCGCCCCGTCGAGGCCGATCACCACGGCGGGACGCCCGAACGCCTCCTTCAGCCGCGCCGCGACGATGCCGACGACGCCCTTGTGCCAGCCTTCGGCCGCGGCCCAGACCAGCGGCCCGTCGGCGCCGCGCGTCTCGGCCTGTCGCATGGCGGCGTCGAGCACGGCGGCCTCGACCTCGCGCCGCTCGCGGTTGAGCGCGTCGAGCCGCTGCGCAAGCGCCTCGGCCTCGGCCGGATCGTCCGTCGCCAGCAGCCGCGCGCCGAGATCGGCCGTGCCGACGCGCCCCGCCGCGTTGATCCGCGGGCCGAGCACGAAGCCGAGATGATGCGCCGAGGGCGGCGAGGTCAGCCGCGCCACGTCGCAGAGCGCGGCGAGGCCCGGCCGCGCGCGCCAACTCATCACCGTCAGCCCCTGGCGCACCAGCGCCCGGTTGAAGCCCTTCAGCGGCGCGACGTCCGCCACCGTCGCCAGCGCCACGAGATCCAGCAGCCCGATCAGGTCCGGCCCCTGCCGCCCCGCCGCCTTCAGCACGCGGTTGGCCTGCACCAGCAGCAGGAACACGACCGCCGCCGCGCAGAGATGCCCGAGCCCGCCGTCCTCGTCCTGCCGGTTGGGGTTCACCACGGCGAGCGCGGGCGGCAGCGTCTCTCCGGCGAGGTGATGGTCGGCGACGATCACCTCGGCCCCGGCGCGCGCGGCGGCGGCCAGCGGCTCCGGCGCCGCGGTGCCGCAGTCGAGGCAGAGGATCAGGTCGTGCGCGGCGCCGAGCCGCTCCATCGCCGGCACGTTGGGGCCGTAGCCCTCGGTCATGCGGTCGGGGATGTGCAGCGTCGCGTCGCGCCCCAGCGCCCTGAGCCAGCGCAGGATCAGGGCGGAGGAGGCGGCGCCGTCCACGTCGTAGTCGCCGAAGACCGCGATGCGCTCGCCCTTCGTCACCGCGCGCACCAGCCGCTCCGCCGCGACGTCCATGTCGCGGAGCGAGAGCGGATCGGGCGTCAGGTCGCGCAGCGTGGGCGCGAGATACGCCTCCGCCTCCTCCGGCGCGACGTCGCGGGCGGCGAGCACGCGCGCCACGATCTCCGGCAGGCCGGTGCGCTGGGCGACGGCGAGGCCGCGGCGCTCGGCCTCCGCGTCCGGCCCCACCCAGCGCCGGCCGGTGGCCGAATGTTCCACGTTCAAGAAGGCGTCCATGCGCCTTCCATAGACCGGGGCCCCCGCGCTGTGAATCCCCCCTCGCTTGCCCCCGCCCGGCGCTTGGGCTACGCCGCGCCCGACCCCGCTGCGGAGCCCACGATCATGGCCAAGGACAAGAAGCCCCGCCGCCCCCGCGCCGCGGCGCCGCGCGGCTTCCGCGACCGCTTCGGCGCGGAGGTGACGACGCGCGAGACGATGCTCGCCGCGATCACGGAGGTCTATCGCGCCTACGGCTTCGATCCGCTCGAATCCTCGGCGGTGGAGACGGTGGAGGCGCTCGGCAGCTTCCTGCCCGACATCGACCGTCCCAACGCCGGCGTCTTCGCCTGGGAGGATCCGGACGAGGGCTGGCTGGCGCTGCGCTACGATCTGACCGCGCCGCTCGCGCGGGTCTACGCCCAGCACCGCAACGACCTGCCGACGCCCTATCGCCGCTACGCCGTCGGCCCGGTCTGGCGCAACGAGAAGCCGGGGCCGGGGCGCTACCGGCAGTTCTGGCAGTGCGACGCGGACACCGTCGGCGCCGCCTCCGTCGCCGCGGACGCCGAGGTCTGCGCGATGCTGGCCGACGCGCTGGAGGCCGCCGGCATCCGCCGCGGCGACTACGTGGTGCGGATCAACAATCGGAAGGTGCTGAACGGGGTGATGGAGGCGGCCGGGGTGCTCGACCCGGACGACCCCGAGCGATTTTCGGAACAGCGCGGTGTCGTCCTTCGAGCCATCGACAAGCTCGACCGCCTCGGCCTCGACGGTGTGCGCGCGCTGCTTGGAGAGGGCCGCAAGGATCCAAGCGGAGACTTCACGACGGGCGCCGGCCTGTCCGACGCCCAGGCGGGCGTCGTGATGGGGTTCGTCGGAGCCTATCAAGGCCTCCAGGGCCGTCTCGCTGCGGAGGGGTCCGCGGCCATGCCGACGTCGCCCGAGGTCACGAGCGCACTCGACCGGGCCAGACACGCGGCTTCGCCCGAATTTCGCGAGGAACGGCAATATCTGGCTGACGGTCTTGAGCTCTGGAATCGTCGCATGCTCGATTATCTCGGGGAGCTCGTCGGCGGTTCCGACACGGGGTTTGAGGGCGTTTCGGAACTCAAGGAGATCCACGAGATTCTCTACGGACTCGGCTTCAAGGGAGACCGGATCCGGATCGACCCCTCGGTGGTGCGCGGCCTCGGCTATTACACCGGGCCGGTCTACGAGGCCGAGCTGACCTTCGAGATCATGGACGAGAAGGGCCGCCCGCGGCAGTTCGGCTCGGTCGCCGGGGGCGGGCGCTACGACGACCTGGTCAAGCGCTTCACCGGGCAGAGCGTGCCGGCGACCGGCGTCTCGGTCGGCGTCGACCGGCTGCTCGCGGCGCTGGAGGCGACGGGACGCGCCGGGGCGGAGGCCGAGGGGCCGGTGGTCGTCACCGCGATGGATCGCGGCCGCATGGCCGACTATCAGGCGATGGCGCGGGAGCTGCGGTCCGCCGGCATCCGGGCGGAAGTGTTCCTCGGCGGCGGGAACATGGGCAGGCAGTTGAAATATGCCGACCGCCGCGGCGCGCCCGTCGCGGTGATCGAGGGCGAGGACGAGAAGGCCCGCGGCGTGGTCCAGCTCAAGGACCTCGCGCTCGGCGCCCGCCTCGCGGCGGAGATCGAGACGCACGAGGACTGGGCGAAGCAGCCCGCCCAGATCGAGGCGCCGCGCGGCGACCTCGTCGCCGAGGTGCGCGCCATGCTCGCCCGGCGCGAGGTCGGCTGAGCGCGATGTCCCCCGCCCGCGCGCATCTGCCCGACGGCCGGCTCGGGGCGGGGCTCGACGCCCTCTCGGCCGAGGTCGCGCGCATCGACGCGCTCTTCGCCGAGGCGGGGGCGGAGGCGGTGGAGCCGGCCGCGCTGCAGCCCGCCGACCTCCTGCTCGCGCTCTACGGCGAGGACGTGCGCGCCCGGGCCTTCGTGGTGCACGACCCGGTCGAGGGCGAGATGATGCTGCGCCCTGACTTCACCGTCCCGGTCCTGCGCCTGCACGCCGAGCGCGGCGCGACGCCGGCCCGCTACCGCTACGCCGGCCCGGTCTGGCGACGGCAGGAGCCGGGCTCGACCCGCCCGACCGAATACCTGCAGGCGGGATACGAGAGCCTCGGCGAGCCCGACGACGTCGCCGCCGACGCCGAGACCTTCGCGCGGATCAAGGCGGCGCTCGGCGGGTTCGCCGTCGAGACGCGCACCGGCGACCTCGCCGTCGCCTTCGCCGCCGTCGCCGGCCTCTCGGCGCCCGAGCGGTGGAAGGCCGCGCTCCGCCGCCATCTCTGGCGCCCCGCGGCGTTCCGGGCGCTGCTGCACCGGCTCGGCCCCGGCCGTCCCGAGCCCTCCGAAAGCCGCGCCGCACTGATCGCCGCCGCCGAGGCCGGCGACGCCGCGCTCCGCGCCTTCGTGATGGAGCGCGGGCCGCTGGCGGGTCTGCGCCCGCTCTCCGACGTGATGGACCGGGCGCGCGAGCTCGCGGCCGACGCCCGGCTCGCGCTCTCGGCCGAGGAGATCGCGCGGCTCGAGGCGACGCTCGCCGTCTCCGGCCCCGCCGACGCGGCGCTGGCCCGGCTGCGCGGGCTCGACCCCGCCCTCGCCCCGGCGCTCGACCGGCTGGAGCGGCGGCTCGAGGCGCTCGCCGCGCGCGGCGAGGACCCGGCGGCGCTGTCCTTCGACGCCTCCTTCGGCCGAGCGCTGGAATACTACGACGGCTTCGTCTTCGAATTCGCCGCCCCCGGACGGCCCGACCTGCCGCCGCTGGCCGGCGGCGGGCGATACGACGCGCTGACCGCCCGCCTCTCCGGCGCCGCGCTGCCCGCCGTCGGCGGGATCCTGCGCCCCGAGGCGCTGCTCGCGGCGCGGGGGACGGGATGAGCCGCCGGCTGCGCCTCGGCCTGCCCTCCAAGGGGCGCCTGCGCGACTCCGCCGTCGCCTGGTTCGCCGCGCGTGGGGTCGTCGTCTCCGGCGCCGCGGACGCGCGCGAATACGCCGGCCACGTGGCCGGGGTGGAGGGCGTTGACCTGGTGCTGCTCCCCGCCTCCGAGATCCCGCGCGAACTCGCCGCCGGGCGCCTCGACCTCGGCGTCACCGGCGAGGACATGATCCGCGAGCGCATCCCGGACGCCGACGCCCGCGTGGCGCTGCTCGCCCCGCTCGGCTTCGGGCATGCCGACCTCGTCGTCGCGGTGCCCGACGCCTGGGTGGACGTCGAGACCTGCGCCGACCTCGACGCCGTGGCCGGGCGCCACCGCGCCCGCACCGGCCGCCCACTGCGCATCGCCACCAAGTATCACCTGCTCACGCGGCGGTTCCTGCGCGCCCGCGGCGTGGCGGACTGCCTGCTGGTGGACAGCCAGGGCGCGACCGAGGGCGTGGTGCGCAACGGCGTGGCCGAGGCGATCTCCGACATCACCTCCTCGGGCGAGACGTTGCGGGCGAACCGGCTGCGCCCGCTCGCCGACGGCGTCGTCCTGCGGTCCGAGGCGAACCTGTGCCTCGCCCGCGCCATATCCCACGATGTGGAAACGACGACCCTCCTTTCGCCCATTCTGGCGACGCTGGGCCTTCCGTCACTTGAACCTTCGCCCCGCTCGAAATAAAAATGACGAACGTGTGAAGGCGCGCCTGCAGCCGCAGCCGGCCGCCCTTGGAGGACGTGACGCCGCATGATCGGCCTGCCACTCCTGCGTTCGCCGCAGCAGCTCCGCTCCCGCGTGAAGTCGTGGCGGGCCTTCGGAGAGACCGTTGCGCTCGTCGTCGTGGACGGGGCTCCGAACGAGGGGCACGCCTCGCTGGTGCGGGCCGCGCAGCGGGAGGCCGACCGCGTGCTCGTCGCGCTCGTCCCCCCCGGCGGACCGCCGCCCCAGGACGAGGCGCCGGACGCCCCCTCGCCCCATGAACCCGGCGTCGCGGCGCTGATGGACGAGGTCGGGGCGGACGCGCTCTACGCGCCGTCGCGCAAGGTGTTCAGGCCGGAGGGTTTCGCCAGCCGCGTCCATGTCGCCGGTCTGGCCGACGTGCTGGAGGGCGAGGAGACGTCCGCCGCGCTCGACGCCTTCGCGGCCGACATGATCCGCCTCTTCGCCCAGAGCCGGCCCGACGTCGCGGTGTTCTGCGAACTCGCCTGGCAGCGCCGCCTGATCGCCGAGCGCGTGGCGAAGGACTTCGACCTCTGCCCGCGGGTGGCCGTCGCCGAGGCGGAGCGCGACGACGAGGGCGCGCCGCTCTGCCTCTCCGCGCCGTCCGCCCAGCCGCCCGCCGCCCGTCTCTGGCGGGAGCTTCGACGCGCCGCCGCCGCCATCGCCGCCGGCGCCGAGACGGAGGCGACGCTGGACGCGGCCGCCGACGCGCTGGCCGACGCCGGGGCGGAGGTGGAGTATCTCGATCTTCGGGACGCCGTCACGCTGGACGAGCTCGACGCCCTCAGCCGCGATCGGGACGCCCGCATCTTCGCCGCGATCGAGATGGACGGCGCCCGGCTCAGCGACACCGTTGCGGTCCGGGCGGCCTGACGCCGTCCGGCCGCGCGAGCGGCGGCTCACGTCGTCGGCGGAGCCGCCTGCAGCCGACCGTTCGCCGCGCCGGTCTGCGCCAGCGCCTCGATCAGCGCCGGCACCGCCCTCAGCGGCGCCGAGCCGAAGTCGATCCGGAAGAAGATCCGGTCCCCGATGCGCCGCGGATCGCCGAGCGCGTGCAGCGCCCCGTGCAGGTCCGGCGCCTCCTCCCCGTAGTTCGACTGCACGAACTCGAGGAACCAGAGCCGGAGCGGCGCCCAGTTCGGCATCCGCTGGCGCGTCTCGATCACCAACTCCGCCGCCTGCCACTGGAAGGGGTGGATCGCCAGCGCGAAGCCGGAGCTGTCCGGCGTCTCGATCGCGTCGAAGCCGATCTCGAGGCGCGAGTCGACCCGCGGGTGCAGCACCCGGCCGTCCTTGACGATCTCCAGATCGTGGCGGGAGGGCAGGTTCAGGAAGCCCTCGCGCAGGATCCGGGCGTCCGGGCCGCGCCGCCAGGGCTCCGGACGCACCGTCGCGCCGGCGTCGAGCGCCCGCGCGATGCGCTCCAGCATGTCGGCGAGATGCAGGTCCCGGATCGGGGCCAGCACGTCGTCCAGTCGTCGGTCCGCGACCGTCATGGCGTCCTGCCTGTTCATTTCACCCCGATCTCCGACAGCGCCCGACGCAATTCGGACGGCAGATCGGCGATCGGGTCGCCGGCGGCGAGATCCGGCGGAGCGTCCTTCGCCTCGAGATACCGCCAGCCCTGGAACGGCCTGCGCGGAACGGTCTCGGTGCGCACCACCTCGGGGTCGAGGACGATCGCGCACCGCGTGACGCCGTCCGGTCCCTCGACCGGTTCCAGCGCCTCGATCCTCTGCCGGGCGAGCATCAGGCCCTTGAAGACCCAGTAAAGGCTCCCGCCCGCCAGCACCTCCTCCGCCCGACGCGGCCACATGCGCGTCACGTGCACCGGGCGCGGGTCCAGTCCCTTGCGCCGCCGATCCGCCGACTGCCGGTCCTGCCAGTCGATCAGATCGTCCACCCGCTCGGCGCCGACGCAGAGTTTCAGCAGGTGGAGGGCCCGGCTCGTCATGGCGTCTCTCATGCTCTACGAAAGTAGCACGTAGCGTGGATCACGCTAAGTCGACAAATTCTCAAAGATTTCAATTCGAAACCGTGGGCGGCGGGCTTCGGGCGGCCTCAGCCGGCCGCCCGGTTCCGCGCCGCGTAATCCTGCAGCGGCGCGACGTCGAGCGCCCCGTCCCGGCGGTCGGCCAGCGCCCGCGCCGCGGCCCGCGCGCCCGCCGCGGTGGTGTAGTAGGGGATCTTCCCGTAGAGCGCGAGCGAGCGGATCTCCTTGGAATCGGCCACGGACTGCGCGCCCTCGGTGGTGTTGAACACCAGCGCGACGTCGCCGTCCTTCATCCGGTCGACGATGTTCGGGCGGCCCTCGTAGACCTTCTTCACGGTCTCGGCGTCGATCCCGGCGTCGCGCAGATGCGAGGCCGTGCCCGCGGTCGCGAGGATCTCGAAGCCGAGGCCGGCGACGGTCCGCGCCGCCTCCACGATCGTCTCCTTGTCGGCGTCGCGCACCGAGAGGAAGCAGCGCCCGCCCTCCGGCAGCGCCACGCCGGCGCCGATCTGGCTCTTCAGGAAGGCGCGCTCGAAGGTCGCGTCGATGCCCATCACTTCGCCGGTGGAGCGCATCTCCGGCCCCAGCAGCGTGTCGACGCCGGGGAACCGCGCGAAGGGCAGCACCGCCTCCTTGACCGAGACGTGGGCGGTGCGCGGCGAGACGAGGTCGAACGCGGTCAGCGGCTCGCCGGCCATCACCCGCGCCGCGATCGCCGCGATGGGCGAGCCCACGGCCTTCGCCACGAAGGGCACGGTGCGCGAGGCGCGCGGGTTCACCTCGAGCACGAAGATGTCGCGGTCCTGCACCGCGAACTGCACGTTCATCAGCCCGCGCACGCCGAGGCCGAGCGCCAGCGCCTCGGTCTGCGCCTCCAACGCCTCGACGATTTCGGCCGAGAGCGAGTAGGGCGGCAGCGAGCAGGCGCTGTCGCCGGAATGGACGCCCGCCTCCTCGATGTGCTCCATGATGCCGGCGACGTGCACCCGCGTCCCGTCGCAGAGGGCGTCGACGTCGACCTCGACCGCTCCGGCGAGATAGCCGTCGACCAGCACCGGCGACGTGCCCGACACCACCACCGCCTCGCGGATGTAGCGGTTCAGCCCCTCGTCGTCGCGGACGATCTCCATCGCCCGGCCGCCGAGGACGTAGGACGGGCGCAGCACCACCGGGTAGCCGACCTCGTGCGCGATGCGCAGCGCCTGCTCGGCCGAGGTGGCGATGCCGTTCCGCGGCTGCTTCAGGTCCAGCTCGTTCAGCAGCCGCTGGAAGCGCTCGCGGTCCTCGGCGAGGTCGATGGCGTCGGGCGTGGTGCCGAGGATCGGTATCCCCGCCGCCTCCAGCGCCCGCGCCAGCTTCAGCGGCGTCTGCCCGCCGAACTGCACGATGACGCCGAGCAGCGTGCCCGCCTCGCGCTCCTTGTGCAGGATCTCGAGCACCGATTCCTCGGTCAGCGGCTCGAAATAGAGGCGGTCGGAGGTGTCGTAGTCGGTGCTCACCGTCTCCGGGTTGCAGTTGATCATGATCGTCTCGTAGCCGGCCTCGCCGAGCGCGAAGCAGGCGTGGCAGCAGCAGTAGTCGAACTCGATGCCCTGGCCGATCCGGTTCGGCCCGCCGCCGAGGATCGCGACCTTGGTGCGCTCGGTCGGGCGCGATTCGCACTCGACCCAGCCCATCGCGTCGGCCTCGTAGGTCGAATACATGTACGGCGTCTGCGCCTCGAACTCCGCCGCGCAGGTGTCGATCCGCTTGAACACCGGCCGCACGCCCATCGCCTGACGGATCCGCCGCACGCCGTCCTCGGAGAGGTCGGCGAGCTTGCCGAGGCGGGCGTCCGAGAAGCCCATCGCCTTCAGCGTCCGCATTCCGGCGGCGTCCTGCGGCAGTCCCCCGGCGATCAGCTTCGCCTCGGCCGCGACGATCCCTTCGATGCGCTCGAGGAACCAGCGGTCGAACCCGGTCGCCGCCGCGATCTCCTCCACCGAGAGCCCCTCGCGCATCGCCTGCGCGGCGAGGCGCAGGCGGTCCGGCGTCCGCCGGCTCAGCGCCGCGACGACGGCCCGGCGGCGATCCGCCTCCGGCCGGTCCTCGCCGGCGCCCGGGATCTCGATCTCGTCGAAGCCGGAGAGGCCCGTCTCGAGGCTGCAGAGCGCCTTCTGCACGCTCTCCTCGAAGCTGCGCCCGATCGCCATCGCCTCGCCGACCGACTTCATCGCCGTGGTCAGCTCCGGCACGGAGCCGGGGAACTTCTCGAAGGCGAAGCGCGGGATCTTGGTGACGACGTAGTCGATGCTCGGCTCGAAGCTCGCCGGCGTGACCTTGGTGATGTCGTTGTCGAGCTCGTCGAGCGTGTAGCCCACCGCCAGCTTCGCCGCGATCTTGGCGATCGGGAAGCCGGTGGCCTTGGACGCCAGCGCGGAACTCCGGCTCACCCGCGGGTTCATCTCGATCACCACGATCCGCCCGGTCTCCGGCTGGATCGCGAACTGCACGTTGGAGCCGCCGGTCTCCACCCCGATCTCGCGCAGCACCGCGAGGGAGGCGTTGCGGAGCATCTGGTACTCCCTGTCGGTCAGCGTCAGCGCCGGCGCGACGGTGATCGAATCGCCGGTGTGCACGCCCATCGCGTCCACGTTCTCGATCGAGCAGACGATGATGGCGTTGTCCGCCTTGTCGCGGACCACCTCCATCTCGAACTCCTTCCAGCCGAGCAGGCTCTCGTCGATCAGGATCTGAGAGACGGGCGAGGCGTCGAGGCCCGAGCGGCAGATCCGCTCGTAGTCCTCGCGGTTGTAGGCGACGCCGCCGCCGGTGCCGCCGAGGGTGTAGGCGGGCCGGATGATCGCCGGCAGGCCCACGGTCGGCAGCGCCGCCATCGCCTCGTCGAGGGTCTCGGCGATCACCGCGGCGGGGTTCTCGAGGCCGATGCGGTCCATCGCCTCGCGGAACAGGCGGCGGTCCTCGGCCATCTCGATGGCTTCGCGCTTGGCGCCGATCAGCTCGACGCCGAACCGCTCCAGCACGCCCATGTCCGCGAGCTGCAGCGCGCAGTTCAGCGCCGTCTGGCCGCCCATCGTGGGCAGAAGCGCGTCGGGCCGCTCCTTCTCGATGATCTTCGCCACGATCTCCGGCGTGATCGGCTCGACATAGGTGGCGTCGGCCATCTCGGGATCGGTCATGATGGTGGCGGGGTTGGAGTTGACGAGGACCACGCGGTAGCCCTCCTCGCGCAGCGCCTTGCAGGCCTGCGCGCCGGAGTAGTCGAACTCGCAGGCCTGGCCGATCACGATGGGCCCGGCGCCGATGATCAGGATCGAGGAGATGTCGTCGCGCTTGGGCATGCTCGCTCCGGGTCGCGCCGCGGGCTCGGGGCCGCGGGGAGGTCGGGCCTCCGGGGGGAGAGGATCGCGCGGCCTTATGGCGCGCGCGCCCGCGCGGCGCAATCCGGGGTCACGCCCGCGGCAGGCCCAGCGCGATCAGCCGCTCGTTCATCCCGTTCTCGTCGCCCAGGCGGAACACCCGCTCGATGTAAGGGAACTCGAACGCCGCGCGGTAGGCGGCCAAGGTCATGCCCGGCGCGCGCTTCGACGCCTCCGCGATGCCGCGCCGCGCCGCGTCGTCGTCGCCCGCCGCGGCCTCGGCCGTCGCCGCCATCAGATGAACATACCAGGGCGCGCCGGGATGCCTCGCCGCCGCCCGGGCCGAGGCGGCGAAGTCGGGATCCCGATGATCCATGCGACCGATCAGCCAGCCTATCGTCACCACGTTCTGGAACGCATGCGCCGTCGGGTCCCTCGGGCTCAGCGCCAGCGCGGCGTTCGCCTCCGCGACCATCCGCTCCCAATCGGGCGTTCGGAACGCCATCTGCGCCAATCCGGCGCAATAGCGGCAGTAGGCGCTGTTGGGGTTCAGCATCAGGGCCGCGGCGATCGAGGCTTCGGACTCGGCCTCCCGTCCGGACATGGCGAGCGCGACCCCGAGCATGGCGTGCGCCGTCTCCAGCCGGTCGTCGGCGGCGAGGGCCTCCCGCGCCCAGCGTTCGCTCTGCGCCAACGCCCCGGTCTGGCCCCACGCGACGGCGCGGATGAACCAGAGGCGCGCCAGCATCGCCAGGGGCAGCGCGAAGCCGGCGTCGGCCTCCGCGGAGGCGGTCAGAAGGCGCTCGGCCTCGGACAGGCTCTCCCGCGAGTAGTCGGAGAGCGCCGACCAGCCGCGCTGGCACAGCTCCCAGGCCGTCAGGCTCTCCGTCGGCCGCGCCCGCGCCAGCCGCCGCTCATGGGCGCCGAGCTCGGGCTCGACCGCCGAGACGATGGCCTCCGTCATCTCGTCCTGCAGCGCGAAGAGGTCGTCCAGCTTCCGGTCCCAGCGCTCGGCCCAGACATGGGCGCCGGTCGCCGCCTCGATCAGCTGCGCCGTCACCCGCAGCCGGTCCCCGCCGCGCCTGACCGAGCCCTCGACGACGTAGCGCGCGCCCAGCTCCTCCCCGACCTTGCGGATGTCGAAGCCCCCCGCCTTGTAGGCGAAGGTGGAGTTCCGGGCGATCACCATCAGCGAGCGGAAGCGCGAGAGCTCCGTGATCACGTCCTCCACGATCCCGTCGGCAAGGAACTCCTGGTCCGGATGGGCGCTCATGTTCTGGAACGGCAGCACCGCGATGGAGGGCCGCTCCGCCCGCCGCGCCGCGGGCTTCGGCGGGGCGGCGCCCTCGACCTCCACGCGCCAGACCTCGACCGGCTCGGGCAGGTTCTTGACCGATTGCGGGCCGAGCGGCGTCATCTCCGCGTCGATCCGGCCGCGCGCCGCCTCGAACACGCCGCGCCCGATGCAGATGCCGCCCTCGGGCGCCAGGCTCTCCAGCCGCGCCGCGACGTTCACCGCGTCGCCCAGCACGTCGTCGCCGTCGATCACCACGTCGCCGAGATTGATGCCGACGCGGAAGCGCAGCCGCGTCGCCTCCGGCCCGTCCGCCTCGCGCGCCGGGATCTCCCGCTGCACCCGCAGCGCGGCGCGGACCGCGGCGACCGGGGAGGCGAACTCCACCAGCAGCCCGTCGCCCATGGTCTTGACGATCCGCCCGCCCGCCTCGGCCAGCGCCGGGTCTATCACCGCCGCCCGCGCCGCGCGCAGCCGGCGGATCACGCCCTCCTCGTCCGCCGCCATCAGGCGCGAGTAGCCCGCGAGGTCCGCGGCGAGGATCACGGTCAGGCGGCGGTCCATCGCGATCTCCCGGCGCGGCGGCGCGTCGCGACCGTATCGCCGGCGGCGACCCGGCGGCAACCGCGCCGTCGGCGCGGGGCGAGGTTTCAACGGCCCTGCCGAGCGGATAGCATCGGCGCGCCTCCCTCCGGACCGCCTCCCGCGGCCCGGCGGGCGCGGATCTCACGACGGAGGGGAGCGCCGATGGCGTCGGTGGGCGAGACCGAGTTCCTGGACACCGCGGCCGTGTTCCTCGGCGCCGCGGTCGTCGCGGTGCCGATCTTCAAGCGCCTCGGCCTCGGCTCGGTGATCGGCTATCTCGCGGCGGGCGCCGCCATCGGGCCGTTCGGCCTGCGCCTGGTGCCGGACGTGGAGACGGTGGTCGGCATCGCCGAGTTCGGCGTGGTGCTCCTTCTGTTCGTCATCGGGCTGGAGCTTCGGCCGGCCCGGCTCTGGCGCCTGCGCATGGAGATCTTCGGCCTCGGTCTCCTGCAGGTGGCGGTCACCGCGGCGGCGCTCTACGCGATCCTCCTCGGCATCGGGTTCGGCGGCGCGGCGGGCGTGATCACGGCCCTCGCGCTCGCGCTTTCCTCCACCGCCTTCGGCGTGCAGATCCTGCGCGAGAAGGGCGACATGGGAGCCCCCTACGGCACGCGCGCCTTCTCGATCCTTCTGTTCCAGGACATCTTCATCGTGCCGTTGCTGGCGCTGGTCGCGTTCCTCTCGCCCGGCGCGGCGGGGGAGCCGCTGGACTGGACCGCGGCCGCCGCGGCGCTCGGCGCCGTCGCCGCGCTGGTCGCGGTCGGGCGCTTCGGGCTCCGGCCGCTCTTCGTGCTGGTGGCGCGCGCCAAGGCCGACGAGGTGTTCACCGCCTCCGCCCTCCTCGTGGTCGTCGGCTCCGCCCTGCTGATGCACGCCGTCGGGCTCTCGATGGCGATGGGCGCCTTCATCGCGGGCGTGCTGATGGCCGAGACCGAGTTCCGCCACCAGCTCGAGACCGACATCGAGCCGTTCCGCGGCCTGCTGCTCGGCCTCTTCTTCATGTCCTTCGGGATGACCGTGGACTGGAGCCTCGTCGCCGACGAGATCCTGCTGGTGATCGGCGGCGCCCTCGGCCTCTTCGCTCTGAAGGCCGCGATCCTCGCCGGCCTCGCCCGGGCGATGGGCTCCGGCGGCTCGGACGCGCTGCGCATCGGCGCGACGCTGGGGCAGGGGGGCGAGTTCGGCTTCGTGGTCTTCGCCGCGGCGGCCGGGACCGGCCTGCTCGGGGGCGAGGCGCGCTCGATCCTCTCGGCGATCGTCACGATCTCCATGCTCGCCACGCCCTTCGCCATCCGCGCCGCCGAGCGCGCGCTGCCGAAGGCGAAGGAGGACGCCGACGACGACCTTCAGCACCTGAAGGGCTCGAAAGTGGCTCCCAAGTCCCGCATCATCGTTGCCGGCTTCGGCCGCGTCGGGCAGGTGGTGGCGCGGGTGATGCGTCTGCGCGGCTACGACGTGACGCTGATCGACAACGCGCCGCGCCGCATCCGCATGGCGGCGACCTTCGGCAACCAGGTCTATTACGGCGACGCCACGCGCCTCGACGTGCTGCGCTCGGCCGGGGCCGAGGCCGCCGACATCGTGTTCCTCTGCATCGACGACCGCGACGGCGCCCGCGACGCGGTGGAGCGCATCCGCGAGCGCTTCCCGAAGACCGCCATCTTCGCCGACACCTACGACCGCTTCTCCGAATGGGAGCTGCGCCAGGCCGGCGCCCACGACGTGGTGCGCGAGACCTTCGAGAGCGCCATCGAGCTCGCCCGACGCGGGCTGCGCCATCTCGGCGACGGCGACGCGGCCGAGGAGCTGATCGAGGAGTTCCGCCGCCGCGACGCCGAACTCGCGCGCCTGCAGAACGAGTACGGCGCCCATGCCGGGCTGGCGAAGCTGCGCGAGAAGTATTCGCTCGAGGCGCCGGGCTGACCGCGGCCCGCCCCGGCGCGCGGCGGCCGCGGGCGGCCGTCAGTGCGACATCAGCACCGGCGTCTCGGCCCGCTCGAGGATCGTGCGGGTCACGCCGCCGATCAGGTCCTCCGCGAGCTTGCGGTGTTCGTAGGCGCCCATCACCAGGAGGCCGGCGCCGGTGTCGCGCACCGTGTCGAGGATCGCCTCGGCGACGCCCCGGGGCGGGCGGGTGACGTGGCGCCAGTCGGTGTGGACGCCGTGCCGCGCCAGGTGCGCCACCACGTCCAGCCCCTCGCGCCGGCGCGTCTCGTCGTCCGGTCCGGCGGAGAACACGGTGACGTGGCTCTTGGTCTCGAGGAGGTCCATCGCGTCCGCCATCGCGCGCGCCGCCGTGCGGCCCCCGTCCCAGGCCAGGACCGCGCGCTCGACCAGACGGTCCGTGCGGTAGCCCGTCGGCACGATCAGCACCGGCCGGCCGGCGCGCAGCGCCACCACGTCGGGATGCGGCGTGAGGTGAGCGGTGTCGTCGTCGCTCTCGTCGGCGCCCATCACCACGATGTCGTAGACGCGCGCGGCCTCCATCAGGCTCTCGTCCGCGTCGCCGCCCAGATCCATCCAGTGCACCTTGCCGGGGTGCTCCTTCTCCAGCGCGCGCGTCGCCTCGCGCCAGGCGCCGGCGATCTCCGCGCGCCGCTCGGTCTCCTGTTCGCGGATCGAGCGCATCAGCTCCGGCGTCATCCAGGGGCCGAGGGCCCCGCTGATCCGGCTCGGCCCCCAGCTCAGCAGGCCGGTGAGATGCGCTCCGTACTTGCGCGCCATCAGCATGGCGACGCCGAGCGCGGCGTCGGCGCCGGGCAGCGCGTTGTAGGACACGAGGATGTTCTTGACGGTCATGCGGCGTCGCTCCCTGGACGAGGTGTCGGGGCGGACCGTGGCGCGCGGTCGGCTCCGCCGCCTTGATCCATGTCAGCGGGGCGTCGGACGCCTGCGTTCGACCCTCTGCGCCCGGCCGCGCCCCCGGCTCCGCTTGACTCGCGGCGGCCGGGGCGGCAAAGCCCGCGCCAAGCCGTCCGTTGGGGCGGCCGTCGTTGGCGTCCGCGGCCCGCGAAAGCGGGACCCTGTCGCTCCTCTGACGCGGAGGGGAGAGGAGGTCGCCGGAAATTCGGACCCTGGAAGGAGACCGGCCGTGACCAAGCGCACCGCCGCGAAGTACAAGATCGACCGCCGCATGGGCCAGAACATCTGGGGGCGCCCGAAGTCCCCGGTGAACCGGCGCGAATACGGCCCCGGCCAGCACGGCCAGCGCCGCAAGGGCAAGCTCTCGGACTTCGGCGTGCAGCTGAAGGCCAAGCAGAAGCTCAAGGGCTATTACGGCGACCTGACCGAGAAGCAGTTCCGCCGCATCTACGCCGAGGCCGAGCGCCTGCGCGGCGACACCGGCGAGATGCTGATCGGCCTGCTGGAGCGCCGGCTCGACGCGGTCGTCTACCGCGCGAAGTTCGTCCCGACGGTGTTCGCCGCCCGCCAGTTCGTGAACCACGGCCATGTCCAGGTGAACGGCAAGCGCGTCAACATCCCCTCCTACCGCGTGAAGGAAGGTGACGTGATCTCCGTCAAGGAGAAGTCGCGTCAGCTCGAGCTCGTGATGTCCGGCGTCGAGAGCTCCGAGCGCGACACGCCCGACTACCTCGAGGTCGACCACAACAAGATGACGGCGACCTTCGTGCGCGTCCCCTCGCTCGGCGACGTGCCGTATCCGGTGCAGATGGAACCGAACCTCGTGGTCGAGTTCTACGCCCAGAACTGATCCGCGCGCTGCGCCGCAGGGCCATCGACGGGCCGCCCCTTCGCCGGGGCGGCCCGTCGTCGTTCCGGCCCTGCGCGTCGCGGGTCCGTCCGCGGGCTCGCTCGCGGCCGCGGTCGCGCTAGCTCCGTCAGCGTCCTTCGCCGACCGACCGGGAGCCTCGATCCATGCGACGCCTGCGCCGCGCCCTTCTCCGCCTGCCGATCCTCCTCGCCCTCGCCGTCGCCGCCCTCGCCGCGCCGCGACCCGCCGAGGCCTCCGAGGCGGAGGCCTGGGCCGCCCTCGAGCGCCCCGGCGCCGTCGCGCTGATGCGCCACGCCCTCGCCCCCGGCACGGGCGACCCCGCCGACTTCGCCCTCGGCGACTGCGCCACCCAGCGCAACCTCTCCGAGCGCGGCCGCGAACAGGCCCGCCGCGTCGGCGAGGGGCTGCGCGCCCGCGGCGTCGGCTTCGACCGCGTGCTCACCTCCGAATGGTGCCGCTGTCGGGAGACGGCGGACCTGCTCGGCCTCGGGCGGCCGGAGCCGCTCTCCGCCCTCAACTCCTTCTTCGGCCGCTACGCCGAGCGCGACACGCGCACCGAGGCCGCCCGCGCCTTCCTCGCCGCCCAGCCGCCGGAGTCGCGGCTCCTCCTCGTCACGCACCAGGTCAACATCTCCGCCCTCGTCGGGACCGGCGCGCGCTCCGGCGAGGTCGTGGTGGCGAGGCGCGGCGCGGACGGGTCGCTGACGCCCGTCGGCTCGATCCGCATCGACCCCTGATCCTCGCCCGCCGTCCGCCATCGTCCCGGCCCGACCCTCGGAGACCCCAATGCGCCGCCTGATCCTCGCTTCCGCCGCCCTCGCGGCGCTCGCCGGCCCGGCCGCGGCCGAGTTCGCCCTCACCCTCCTGCACGTCAACGACCTGCACAGCCGCCTCCAGCCGATCTCGGACTCCGATGGCGCCTGCCCGCCCGAGGCCGACGCGGCCGGCGCGTGCTTCGGCGGGGTCGCCCGCCTCGCGACCCTCGTCGCGACCCGCCGCGCCGCGGCGGAGGCCGAGGGCCGCGCCGTCCTCCTCCTCGACGCCGGCGACCAGTTCCAGGGCTCGCCGCTCTACACGACCTACAAGGGCGCCGCCGAGGCCGAGTTCATGGAGGCGATCGGCTTCGACGCCATGGCCGTCGGCAACCACGAGTTCGACGACGGGCCGGAGGGCCTCGCCGGCTTCCTCGACGCCGTGAGCTTCCCGGTGATCTCCGGCAACATCGACGTCTCCGCCTCCGCCCCGCTCGCCGGCAGGGTCGCGCCCCACGCGGTTCTCGAGGCGGGCGGAGAGCGCATCGGGATCGTCTCCGCCCTCGCCGTCGACACGGTGGAGACCTCCTCGCCCGGCCCCGACGTCGTTTTCTCCGACGAGATCGAGAGCCTGACCGCCGCCGTCGCCGCGCTGGAGGCGGAGGGCGTGAACAAGATCGTGGCGCTCACCCATGTCGGCCTCGCGAAGGACATCCGCATCGCAGGGGCCGTGCCGGGCCTCGACGTGATCGTCGGCGGGCATTCGCACACCTGGCTCAGCGCCTCCGACCCCGACGCGGCCGGCGCCTATCCCACGGTGATCGACGGGCCGGACGGCACGCCCGTGCCCATCGTGCAGGCCTACGCCTACGGCAGGTTCCTCGGGGAGCTTCACGTCGTCTTCGACGAGGCCGGCGAGGTCGTCTCCTTCGGGGGCGACACCCTGCCGATCGACGCCTCCGTCGCGCCGGACCCGGAGATCGCCGCGCGCGTGGACGAGCTCGCCGCGCCCATCGAGGCGCTGGAGAACGCCGTCGTCGCGGAAAGCGTCGCGCCCATCGACGGCGACCGCGCCGACTGCCGCACCGGCGAATGCGAGATGGGCAACCTCGTCGCCGACGCCATGCTGGCGCGCAGCCGCGACCGGGGCGTCCGCATCGCCATCCAGAACGGCGGCGGCCTGCGCGCCTCCATCGACGCCGGGCCTGTGACGATGGGCGAGGTGCTGACGGTGCTGCCGTTCCGGAACGCCCTCGCCACCTTCCGCCTCTCCGGCGCCGGCGTGCTCGCGGCGCTGGAGAACGGCCTGAGCCGGGTCGAGGATCGGGCCGGCCGCTTCCCGCAGGTCGCGGGCCTGCGCTTCGTCTGGGATCCGCGGGCCGAGCCCGGCGCCCGCGTCGTCTCGGCCGAGGTCGCGACGGAGGACGGCTGGGAGCCCCTGGACCCGGAGGCGGTCTACGGCGTCGCGACCAACGACTACATGCGCGGCGGCGGCGACGGCTACGCCGTCTTCGCCGAGCGCGGGACCGACGCCGACGACGACGGGCCGGCCCTCGAGCAGGTGGTCGCCGACCATCTGGCGGAGATGGGCCCCTACGAGCCCTACACCGACGGGCGCATCTCCACGCGTTGACCCGCCGCCCCGCCCGCGCCCCGCCGCGGGCTGGGGGCTTCCCCCGGCGGCCGCGAGCGTCCATCCTCCGCGCCATGTGCGGACGCTTCGCCCTCACCACGCCCCACGGCGCGATCGCCGAGCTGTTCGGCGCCGAGACGACCGACGCGCTGAGCGAGCGCCTCGGCAATGCCGGACCGCGCTACAACGTCTGCCCCACCACGCAGATCGCCGCGATCCGCCTCGGCGAGGACGGCGGGCGGGAGCTGACGGCGCTGCGCTGGGGCTTCATTCCGCGCTGGTACAAGTCCCCCACCGACGGCCCGCTGCTGATCAACGCCCGCTCCGAGACGATCGCGGAAAAGCCGGCCTTCCGCGCCGCCTGCCGTGCCCGGCGCTGCCTGATCCCGGCGGACGGCTTCTACGAATGGCTGAGGGAGGGGGAGCGGAAGCGCCCCTTCTTCGTGCCCCCGGCCGAGCCGCGCGAGCCGCCCGTGGTCTGCTTCGCCGCGATCTGGGAGACCTGGCGCGGGCCGGAGGGGGAGGCGATGGAAGCCTGCGCCATCGTCACGACCGACGCGGGGCCGGACATCCGCCACATTCACGACCGGGAGCCGGTGACGATCCGCGAGGGCGACGAGGGCCTCTGGCTCGGCGAGAAGGGCAAGGGCGCGGCGACGCTGATGCATGCCGCGCCCGAGGGCTTCTGGGCGCCGCGGGAGGTCTCGCCGAAGGTGAACTCCAACCGCGCCGAAGGCCCGGAGCTGATCGAGCCGCTGGAGGCGTGAGCGGCGGGCGTCTGCCTCGGGCCGACGATCGCCGCCGGATCGCGCGCCGGTCGGGGCCGCGGCGTCAGTCCGCCGCGTCGGCCGTCTCCTCGAGCCCTTCGGGCCGACCGACGACGACGACCTGCAGCCGCTCCGGCGCCAGAAGGCGCGCGGCCACCCGGTTCACGTCCTCGAGCGTCACGGCCTCCACGAGGGCGTTGCGGGTCTCGAGGTAGTCGGGCGGCAGCCCTTCCGACATGAAGCCGGCCAGCGCCGACGCGATCTTGGCGTTGGAATCGAAGGCGAGCGGCCAGGCCCCGGTCAGGTAGCGCTTGGCGTCCTCCAGCTCCTCCTCCGTCACGCCCGTCTCGCGCATCCGCGCCCACTCGTCCCGGATCACGGCGATCGCCTCAGCGACACGGGCGTTGTCGGAGGCGACCTGCGCGCCCAGCACCGCCGCCCGGTCCCAGCGCCCGAGGAAGCTGGAGACCGAGTAGGTCAGCCCGCGCTCGACCCGCACCTCTTGGGTGAGGCGCGAGGAGAAGCCGCCGCCGCCGAGGACGTGCTCCATCACCACCGCCGCGAAGAAGTCCGGATCGTCGCGCCCGATCCCCTCCTGCACCAGCCGCGCGACCGCCTGCGGCGCGTCCAGCTCCACGACCTCGAGCTCCCGCGCCTCGGCGAACTCTGCCGGACCGAGGGGGTCGCGCTCGGTCTCCGGCAGATCGGCCAGCAGCCGGTCGACCAGCGCCGCCGCTTCGTCGGGCGTGACGTCGCCCACGATCCCGACCGCGAGGTCGCCTCGGTCCAGCGCCCGCTCCCGCGCCGCGACCAGCGCCGCGCGGTCGATCCGCGCCACCGTCGCCGCCTCGCCGGAGAGCCGCCGGCCGTAGGGGTCGTCCGGGAACAGCGCCGCGCGCCAGGCGCGGGAGGCGAGCTCCCCCGGATCGGTCTCGGCCGAGCGGATCGAGGAGAGCTGGCGCGCCCGCGCCCGCTCGACCGCGTCGGCGTCGAAGCGCGGATCGGTCAGGGCGAGGCGCAGCAGCTCCACGCTCTCGTCGAGGGTCCCGGTCAGCATCCGCGCCGAGACCGAGACGGCGTCGCGCCCGGCCGAGGCGCCGAAGCGAAGCGCCAGACCGTCGGCCGCCGCCTCGAAAGCCGCGGCGTCGAGATCGCCGGCGCCCTCGTCGAGGAGCCCGGCCATCATCCGCGTGACGCCGGCGAGCTCGGCCGGCTCGCGCGCAGCCCCGCCGCCGAAGCGCAGCTCCAGCGCCACCATCGGGATCTCCGACGCCTCGACCAGCCAGACCTCGATGCCGCCCGGCGTCTCGATCGCCTGAACATCGGCCGCCGCCTCGGCCGGCGGCGGCAGGACGAGGGCCAGGGCGAGGGCGGCGGCGGCCGCGACGCGCCGGCTCATCCCTCCACCCCCTCGGGCGAGCGCAGGCGTCCCGTCACCGACGTCTCCGGCCGCAGCACCGCCCGCGCGGCCTCCATCACGTCCTCGGCCGTGACCGCCTCGAGCGTCTCGGGCCAGGCCTCGATCTCCTCGACCGTCATCCCGATGGCGAGGCCGAGCCCGTAGCGCCGGGCGAGGGTCGCCTGACTGTCCTGCGAATAGATCCAGGAGGCGCGCCAGCGCGTCTTGACCCGCTCCATCTCCTCCGCCGACGGCCCGTCCGAGGCGAGGAACGTTTCGAGAACTTCGTCCATCGCCGCCTCGATCTCGTCGAGCGAGACCCCCGGCTGCGGCGCGGCATAGACCGCGAACTCGCCGTAATCCCGCGTCGAGCCGGAGAACCAGGCGCCGGTCGCCACGGCGAGTTCCCGCTCGACCGTCAGCGCCTGCTGCAGGCGCGCGTTGAGCCCGTCGCCCAGCACCGCGGCCAGCATCTCCAGCGCCGCCGCCCGCTCCGGCTCGGTCCGCCGGGTCGGAGCGAGAAACTCCCGGATCACATAGGGTTGGCGCACCCGCGCGTCCTCGTAGACGACGCGGCGCGGGGCGGCGTGGGGCGGCTCCGCGACCCGCTCGCGCGGCACGGCGCCGATCGGCGGGATGTCGCCGTAATGTTCGCGCGCCAGCCGTTCGACGGTCTCGGGATCGACGTCCCCGGCCACCACCAGAACCGCGTTGTCCGGCCCGTAATGGCGCGCATGGAAGGCCAGTGCGTCGGCGAGCCGAAGCTGCGCGATCTCGTGGCGCCAGCCGATCAGGGGCCGGCCGTAGGGATGGTTGAGATACATCGCCGCCGTGCGCTGTTCGCCGAACCGGCCGGAGGGATCGTTCTCGACCCGCTGGGACCGCTCCTCGAGGATGACGTCGCGCTCCGTCAGCGCCTCGGCCTCGCCGACCTCGAGGTCGCGCATCCGGCTCGCCTCCAGCCCCATCACGAAGCCGAGACGGTCGGAGGCGATGCGCTGGAAATAGGCCGTCACGTCGGGCGAGGTGAAGGCGTTGTCCTGCCCCCCGTTGGCCGCCACGAGCGCCGAAAAGCCGCCCTCGGCGGCGGTGTCGGCGTCCTTGAACATCAGATGTTCCAGCCAGTGCGCGAGGCCCGAGCGGCCGACCGGCTCGTCGGCGCCGCCGACGCGGTAGAACACCATGTGCGTCGCGACGGGGGCGCGGCGGTCCTCGATGACGACGCCTTCGAGCCCGTTGTCGAGCGTGAAGGTCGTCACCGGCCAATCGGCCGCGGCGGGACCGGCCGCGAGGGCGATCATCGTCGCGGCGAGGGCGAGCAGACGTCTCATGGGGCGGGGCTCCGAGCTGGGCGTCGCGGGTCCGACAGTGTCCCGGCGGGACGTAATCCGCCCGGAGGCGGCCGCAACCGCACGCTCGCGCAAGGGTGAAGCGGCCGACGCGTCAGAGGTCGAACTCGATCTCGTCCGTCGGCGCCGGCGGGCCGGTGGGCGGCGCGACGGGCGTGGCGAGCCCCTCGTCGCGGAGACGTTCGGCCTCCTCCCGCGGCTCGAGGATCTCGCGTTCGGAACCGTCGGGCACCCGGAAGCCGAACAGCGAGTCGAGGGCGTATTCGTCGCTGCGCGGGGGCGCCTCTGCCGCGAGGGTCGAGCGGATCGCCGGGTCGGCCTGACCGGCGCCGGCGGCCTCGAGCAACGCGAGCTCGCCCGGGCTCGGCGCGCCCTCCGGGATCGGGGCGCCGACCCCGCCGAGGGCGGCGCGCGCCTCCTGCACCGGGCGCGGATCGAGGGGGCTCCGCGCGCCGGGTTCGGGCGGGGGCAGGGCGGAGAGGTTCGAGGGCAGGCGCAGCGGCGCGCGCGGCGCCACGTTGAACGGGTTGGGCGATTCGTAGGTCAGCCCAAGGGTGTCGCCGACGCCGCCGCCGCCGCAGCCTACCAGCGCCAGCGTCAGCGCCCCCGCGAGGACGCTGCGGCCGAGGGCGCTGGGGGCATGGCGGGTCATCAGGCGTCTCCGTCCGAGGCCCGGGCCGGGCCGTCACCCGCGTTATTGTCGGAACCGTCGAGCAGGATCAACCCGGCCGCTCCGACGAAGATGAACACGTCCGCGAGGTTGAAGGCGTAGGGATTGGCGATGCCGCAGCAGCTCATGTTCAGGAAGTCCGCCACCGCGCCGTAGAGCGCACGGTCGAGCGCGTTGCCGAGGGCGCCGCCCACGAGCAGGCCGACGGCGAGGCGCCGGGGCGCCGAGTCCATGCGCAGCGACCACACCAGCAGGCCGAGCGATATGACCAGCGCGACGGCGATCCAGACCTCCCGCGCCAATCCGGCGCCGAGGCCGAAATTCGCGCCCTCGTTCCAGGCCATGGTCAGTCGCAGCCAGGGCGGCGCGACCTCGATCACCCCGCGGGACGGCAGCGCGAGGCCCTCGATCATCCACCATTTCAAGGCGCGGTCGAGGCCGAAGGCCGCGAGGGCGACGAGGAGCGTGGCGGGCAGCGCGGCGAGGCCGGGCGCCGCGGAGCGGGAGCGCGGCGTCATCTCAGTCCGCCGCGTCGGAGCCGGCGGGCTCGAAGCCGCCGCGGAACACGCTGGAGGGCGCGACGGGCCGGTCGCTCATGGCGACGCAGGTGGAGTAGTAGCGCATCGACACGGCGGTCTCGTAGTCCAGCAGGCGGCGGTCCTGCCGGCTCGCCGGTTCGGGTCGGGCGCCGCGATAGCCGGTGGCGTCGATCTCGCCGAGCTTGCGGGCGAGGCCCTCGCACGTCATCGAGACGACCGGCGTCAGCACGATCGCGGCGCCGGTGGACGTCTCGAAGCGTTCGCCGTCCTCGGCCGCGGCCGGTCCGGCCGCCGCGACCGCCAGGAGGAGCAGTGCGCTCCCGGCCCGATCCCGTGTCGAAGACGTCATGGTGCCCTTTCCGTGCGCGCGGACGATAGCCAATGGGGGGCGGGTGTTCAAATTGCGGCGCCGGTCGGGCTGGGGCGCCGGCCTCGGCTCGGCATTGGCCTTTCGCCCCCTCGCCGCTAGTCTTCAGACGGTGACGATGCAACTCCTCCATTCCGGTCTCGGGAGAACGCGATGCGGCGGCGAACGGTCGGCGGGCCAAGGCGGAACGGGCGCGCGCTGGCGCGGGCCGGCGGGGCGGCGCTCCTCGCGGCGGGACTGATCGCGTCGGCGGCGCCGCCGGTTTCGGCCGCCGGCCCGGGGCTGCCGGGGGCCTATCTGGCCGCGCGCGCGGCGGCCGCCCGTGAGGATCACGCGGCCGCCGCGCGCTATTTCGCGGAGGCGCTTTCGCGCGACCCCGGCAACCTCGCGCTCCGCGACCGCACGCTGACCTACATGCTGCTGACGGGCGATCTGCGGGCCGCCGCGCGGGTGGCCGGACCGCTGCTCAGCGCCGATCCGTCGCACCGCCTCGCCGCCCTCGCGCTGATCTCGGAGGATCTGCGCGCCGCCGAGTTCGACGCCGCGGCGGAACGGCTGCAGGACGATTCGGAGGGAATGAACCGGCTCGTCTCCGGCCTGCTCTCGGCCTGGGCCGAGGTCGGGCGCGCCGATCGGGAGGCGATGGAGGCGCGCTTCGCGGCGCTCGAGGGCGACGCGATGACGGAGATCTTCGCGACCTATCACCTCGGCCTCGCCCGGGCGGCGATGGGCGACCTCGAAGGGGCGCGCGAGGCGCTGACCGAGGCGATGCGCGGCGGCGCCTCGACCACCGGGCGTCCGGCGCTGGCGCTCGCGGCGGTGCTGGAGATGCTGGACCGGCCGGAGCAGGCGCGGGCCATCTACGAGGGGGCGCTCGGCCAGGAGGGCTTCGGTCGCCGCGCCGAGGAGGCGCTGGCGCGCCTGGAGCGCGGCGAGACCGCCGACCTCCTGGTGCGCAGCGCCCGCTCCGGCGCGGCGGAAGCGTTCTTCTCCATCGCGGGGGCGCTGGGCGCCGACCGCAGCGCCACGGTGGCGCTGCTCTACGCGCGGCTCGCCACCGCGCTACGGCCGGAGCTGCACGAGGCGCATCTGCTGATCGGCGAGATCCTCGCCTCCGAAGGACGGCACGCGGAGGCGGCGTCGGCCTACGCGACGGTGCCAAGGCGCTCGCCGCTGTTCTTCTCGGCCGAGATCGGGCGCGCCGACGCGCTGATGGAACTCGACCGCGAGGACGAGGCGATCGTCGCGCTGAAGGCGGTCGCGGAGGCCGAGAGCGACTCGCTGCGCGCCTGGCTCGCGCTCGCCGGGGCGCAGCGCCGGACCGAGCGTTGGGAGGAGGCGGCCGCGGCCTACGATCGCGCCATCGCCCTGATCGACCCGGTGGAGGAGCGCCACTGGGCCGTGTTCTACGAGCGCGGCATCGCGCATGAGCGCGCCGGCGACTGGGAACAGGCCGAGGCGGACTTTCTGCGGGCGCTCGAGCTCAGACCCGAGCAGCCGCTGGTGATGAACTATCTCGGCTACTCCTGGGTCGAGCTTCGCCGCAACCTCGAAGAGGCGCAGGCGATGATCGAAAAGGCGGTCGAGCAGCGCCCCGACGACGGCTACATCACCGACAGCCTCGGCTGGGTGCTTTATCGTCTCGACAAGTTCGAGGAGGCGGTGCCGCATCTGGAGCGGGCGGTGGAGCTGCAACCGACCGACCCGATCATCAACGACCATCTCGGCGACGCGCTGTGGATGGTCGGCCGCAAGCGAGAGGCGCGGTTCCAGTGGCGCAGGGCGCTGTCGTTCGATCCCGACCCCGAGGACGCGGAGCGGATCCGCTCCAAGCTCGACCGGGGCCTCGACGCGGTGCTGCGCGAGGAGCGGGACGCCGAGGCCGCCGCCGCGGCCGCGACGACCGAAAGCGACGGAGGGTGAGCCCGGAGGCGCGCCCGCTCGTCGAGATCGCGCGGGCCAAGGTCAACCTGCACCTGCACGTCCTCGGGCGGCGGCGGGACGGCTATCACCTGATCGATTCGCTGACCGTGTTCCCGGAACTGGGCGACCTGATCGAGGTGGAGCCGGCCTCCGGCCTGTCGCTGAGCGTGGACGGCCCCTTCGCCGATCAGGTGCCGAGCGACGGGGCGAACCTGGTGCTGCGCGCGGCGGAGGCGCTGTCGCGGCAGGCCGGGTCCGGGAGGGGCGCGGCGATCCGGTTGCAGAAGGCGTTGCCGGTGGCGGGCGGGATCGGCGGCGGCTCGGCCGACGCCGCGGCGACGCTGCGGGCGCTCATGAGGCTCTGGAACGTGAGGCCGAAGCCGGAGGCGCTGGCCGGGCTGGCGCTGGGTCTCGGGGCCGACGTGCCGGTCTGCCTCGGCGCGCCCCGGCCGGCCCTGATGGGCGGGGTGGGCGAGGTGCTGCGGCCGGCTCCGCCGCTGCCCGAGATCTGGCTGGCGCTGGCCAATCCGGGGGTGCCGGCGCCCACGGTCGAGGTGTTCCGGCGGCTGGAGCGACGCGACGGACGTCCGGCCGAGCCGCCGGCCGAGGGCTTCCGCGACGCGGGGGCGCTGGCCGACTGGCTGGCCCGGCGGTCCAACATGATGGAGGCGGCGGCGGAGGCCGTCGCGCCGGCGGTGGGCGCGACGCGCCGGGCTCTGGCCGAGACCGAGGGCTGCCTGCTGGCCCGGATGTCCGGCAGCGGGAGCACCTGCTTCGGCCTCTACGCCGAGGCGGCGGCGGCGCTGGCCGCTGCGGAGGCGCTTCGCGATCGCGGCCTCTGGGCCGCCGCGGGGCCGGTCCGGGCCTCTGCGCCCTTGGCGGCGGTGTAGGCCGGCGCGGCCTGTCGGCCGAAGATCCGACGCCGCGGGCGTCTCGGCCGTCGCGGGGAGCGGCGTAGCGCGGCGGCCTTGAGGATCGGCTACGAGAGCCGCGCGACGACGAATTCCGCGATGCCGTCGAGGGCGTCGCGGGCCGGCGAAGGCGGGAACGCGGCGAGGGCCGCGCGGGCCTCGGCGCAGTAGGCGCGGGCGCGGCGCTCGGTCTCGGCGAGGGCGCCGGTCTCGGTCATGCGGGCGAGGGCCTCGGCGAGATCCGCCTCCTGCTGATCGCTCTTCTCGATCACGCGGCGCCAGAAGGCCCGGGCCTCGGCGTCGCCGGCCTCCCAGGCGAGGAGGACGGGAAGGGTCACCTTGCCCTCGCGGAAATCGTCGCCCGTGTTCTTGCCCATGCTGGCCGCGGCGCCGCCGTAGTCGAGCAGGTCGTCGACGATCTGGAAGGCCATGCCGAGGGTGCGGCCGTAGTCGCGGAGGGCGTCGATGCGGGGTTCGGGCTCGCCGGCGATCACGGCGCCGACCTCGGTGGCGGCGGCGAAGAGGGCGGCGGTCTTGCCGTGGATCATGCGGAGATAGGCGGCCTCGCCGGTCGAGAGGTCGCCGGCGGTGGCGAGCTGCATGACCTCGCCCTCGGCGATGGTGGCGGCGGCGTCGGAGAGGATGCCGAGGACGCGGAGGTTGTCCGTCTCCACCATCAGCTGGAAGGCGCGGGCGAAGAGGTAGTCGCCGGTGAGGACCGAGGACTTGTTGTCCCAGAGCAGGTTGGCGGTGGGGCGGCCGCGGCGCTGGGCGCTCTCGTCCACCACGTCGTCGTGCAGGAGCGTCGCGGTGTGGATGAACTCCACCGTCGCGGCGAGCTTGACGTGGGCGTCGCCCTCGCAGCCGCAGAGGCGGGCGGCGGCGAGGGTGAGGAGCGGGCGGAGGCGCTTGCCGCCGGCCTCGACGAGGTGGCGCGTCACCTCGGGGATGCGGGGCGCGTGCTCGGACGCCATGCGGTCCGCGATCAGCGCGTTGACGCGTTCGAGGTCGTCGGCGCAGAGCGCCATCAGGCGCTGGAACGCGTCCTCGGAGGCGGGTCGGGGCGCGCGGGCGGCTTCGGCGGCTGTCACGGGGTCTCGCTCCGTCTCGACGGGAGGGCCGGCTGACGATAAGCACCGGTGGATGGTGGAACTTTTCCGGACCAACGACCCGACGACGATCGCCTTCGCCATGGCCCTGCTGCGCGGCGAGGATATAGACTGCATCGTATTCGACGTCCATACGAGCGTGCTCGAGGGATCGATCGGCGTGCTGCCGCGCCGGGTGATGGTGACGCGCGAGGAGGCGTTCCGGGCGCGGGCGGTGCTCAGGGACAACGGGCTGGGCCATGAGCTGAGCCCGGAGCGGACGTGAATCGGCGCCGCATCGGTGCGGCCCTGGTGCGGACCGCGTGCCGCATGTGTCGGCCATTCGTGCAGCGAACGTCGGATTCCCGTCCGACGTCAGTCGGCCCGCCGTCGGGCTCGGGTCGGCCTGCGGTGCGCCCTTCGTGCCGATGCGGTGCGGACTTCGTGCCGACGCCGTGCCGACCCGCGCCGGCGGTGTCCTTGGCCGTGGCGGCCTGAGGGCGTGGAGACGACCGAGGACGCGCTGCTCGGCGGGCGGGTGCTGCTGCGCCAGCCGAGGGTCGGCTATCGCGCGGCGACCGATCCGGTGCTGCTGGCGGCGGCCGTGCCGGCGCGGGCGGGGGAGCGCGCGCTCGATCTCGGCTGCGGGGTCGGGGCCGCGGGGCTCTGCCTGATCGCGCGGGTTCCGGGCGTCTCGGTCGTCGGCCTGGAGGTGCAGCCCGCCTATGCCGCGTTGGCGCGGGGGAACGGGGCGGCTGCGGGAGGGGCCTTCGACGTGGTGGAGGGGGATCTCGCGTCGCCGCCGCCCGAGGTGAAGGCGCGCGCATTCGACCACGTCCTGATGAATCCTCCCTTTCATTCCGGCGACGCGACCGCGTCGCCCGATCCGGGCCGCGACCGCGCGCATCGCGAGTCGCTGGACGTCGCGGTCTGGATCGGGGCGGGGCTGCGGCGGCTGAAGCCCGGCGGCCGGCTGACGGTCATTCACCGGACGGAGCGGCTGGGCGCGATTCTCGGCGCGCTCGAGGGGCCGGCGGGGGCGCTGCGCGTCCTGCCGCTGGCGCCGCGCGAGGGGCGGGCGGCGAAGCGGGTGATCGTGCAGGCCAGGAAGGGCGCGAAGGGGCCGGCGGCGCTGCTCTCGCCGCTGGTCATGCATGCGGGCGACAGGCATGTTGCCGACCGGGACGACTTCACCGGGGCGGCGGCCGCGGTGCTGCGCGACGGCGCGGCGCTGGATCTCGACGCCCGCGCCCGGCCCTGACGGGAGAGACGCCATGACCAAGCCGCTGCCGAACGCCATCGCCGCCATGGCCGGGGAGCTGACCGAGTGGCGGCGGGATCTGCATGCGCATCCCGAACTCGGCTACGAGGAGGAGCGCACGGCCGGGATCGTCGCCGAGAAGCTGCGCGCCTTCGGCTTCGACGCGGTGGAGACGGGCGTCGGCGGCACCGGGGTGGTCGGCATCCTGCACGGCGCGACGGGACCGGCGGAGAGCGCCGAGCGGCGGGTGCTGCTGCGCGCCGACATGGACGCGCTGCCGATGGACGAGCATACGGGGCTGCCCTACGCCTCGACCGCGCCCGGCCGGATGCACGCCTGCGGGCATGACGGGCACACCACCATGCTGCTCGGCGCCGCCAGGCGGCTGGCCGAGACGCGGACCTTCGAGGGCACGCTGGTCTTCGTGTTCCAGCCGGCCGAGGAGGGGGGCGGCGGCGCCAAGGCGATGATCGAGGACGGGCTGCTGGAGCGCTGGCCGGTGCGGGCCGCCTTCGGGATGCACAACTTCCCCTCGCAGCCGGTGGGGCGGTTCGGGACCGGAACCGGGGCGGCGATGGCCTATGCCGACCGCTTCGCGATCAAGGTGAGGGGCCGGGGCGGCCACGCGGCCTTCCCGCATCACGCGACCGATCCGATCGTGGCGGCGGCGCAGCTGGTGACGGCGTTCCAGAGCATAATCTCGCGCCGGCGCGACCCGATGAACCCGGCGGTGATCTCGGTCACGAAGATCGAGGGCGGCTCGGCCTACAACGTGATCCCGGGGGAGGTGGAGCTCTGGGGCACGGTGCGCACGCTGGACGACGATCTGGCGCAGTTCCTCTGCGATGAGATGCGCCGGCAGTGCCGGGCGGTGGGCGAGGCGATGGGGGTGGAGATCGACGACACCGGCATCGGCCTCGACCCCTATCCGGTGTGCTTCAACGAGGCGGGCGCCACGGCCTTCGCGACCGAGGTGATGACCGAGCTGGTCGGGCCGGAGAACGTGGACGCGAACGCCAGGCCGGTGCTGGGGGGCGAGGATTTCGCCTTCTTCGGCCAGCATGTTCCGGCCTGCTTCTGCTTCGTCGGCAACGGCGATTCGGCGCCGCTGCATCACCCGGAATACGACTTCGCGGACGCGGCCGCGCCCTACGGCGTCGCCTATTGGTGTCTGCTGGCGGAGCGGGCCTTGCCGCGGGGCTGACCGTTTCATGTGGAAAGCGGTTCCGCGGTGCGACGCAATTGCGACGGTTCTTCGACGTTTCCGCGTGGACGGCGCGGGGCGGGCGCGTTTACGCTTGTGGGGCGTCCAAAGCGACGCACCGCAACCAGGGAGACTGCCCATGACCGTCGAGGCGCACATCGAGGCACTGAAGCGGCGGCACGCCGATCTCGAGGACCGGGTCCGGACCGAGCAGCGGAGACCCGGCGGTGACGATCTGGAGCTCGCGCGGCTCAAGCGCGAGAAGCTGCGGCTGAAGGAAGAGATGTCGCGGCTGTCCGGCGCCGCCTGACGGCGGAGGCCATGGCGATCCTGCGCGGGGGGCTCATGCCCCCCGTTTTCGGTTCCGCCCCCCGAGCGCGGCGAGCGCGGCGCCGCCGGCGACCAGCGCCGCGGCGAGGATGAGGGCGGGGGTGAGCGTCGCCTCCCCCGCGAGGCCGAGCGCGAGGGTGGAGAGCACCGGCGCGGCGTAGGCCATCGTGCCGAGAAGCTGGATGTCGCCCCGCTTCGTCCCGAGATCCCAGACGAAGAAGGCGAGGCCGACCGGCCCGAGGCCGAGGCCGAGCACGGCGAGCCATTCGCCCGCGTCGGCGGGCCAGGCGGTGGTCTCCGTCGCGAGATGGGCCAGGGCCGAGAGCACGGCGCCCACGGCGCAGAAGCCGGTGACCGATTCGGTCGGCGTGTCCGGGAAGCGGCGGTTGAGCACGGAGTAGCCGGACCAGGTCAGCGCCCCCGCGACGGCGGACGCGAAGCCGAGGGCCGCATGCCCCGGCGCCGGACCGGAGCCGACGGCGGGCGAGAGCACCAGCGCCGCGCCGGCGAAGGCGACGAGCGCGCCGAGGGCGTGCGCCGGCGTCAGACGCTCGCCGGGCAGCAGGCCCGAGAACAGCACGATGAGCAGCGGCCAGAGATAGGCGACGAGGCTCGCCTCGGCCGCCGGCGCGTTGCGCAGGGCGGTGAAGTAGAAGAAGTGGTAGCCGAAGATGCCGGCGGCGCCGAGCGCCCAGGCGCGGACGGGGGCGCGCGGCAGCGCCCGCCCGTGCGCCGCGCCCCAGACGAGGCCGACCGTGGCGGCGATCGCGAGGCAGATCGCGGTGAGCTGGAACGGCGGCACCGTGCCGGAGCGCACGGTCAGCAGCGCGAGCAGCGACCAGAGCAGCACCGCGACGGCGCCGATCAGCGTGGCGCGCAGACGGCTCACCTCCGGCCCCGCGAACGCCCGCGAGGACGGGGCCCGGCGGGACGGCGGGGCGGGACGGCGGGCATGGCGGGGCGGAACATCGTCGCCCTCCGGCGCGCGGGATCTCGGCGGACGGTCTGGCATGACGGCGAAGCGGGGGAAAGGGCGCCGCGGCGCTCATCTGGGAGAAGCTGCGCCCCGGCGCGCCGCCTGTCAGAGGGGGGCTTTGATGGCGTCGCGCCGGGGACGGGCCGCTCGGGACGCATGAGCGCCCCTCGACCTAGGGATAAGGTTCCATGCAACGGCGCCGTCAACGCAACCGAAATCGGGCGGCGGCGCCCTTTTCATCGGCGCCCGATGAACGCGACGGCGGCCTGGAGCGGACTCCGCAGCGCGCTCACTCGGCTTTCGCGGGAACGTAGCGGGCGAGCGCGGTGCGGCTGGCGGCCATCTCGGCCTCGAGCCAAGCGAGGAAGGCGGCGGCGCGGGGGGTCGATTCGAGGCCGGCGGGGCAGACGAAACGGTAGGTCGCCTCGACCGGGAGCGCGAGCGGGAACGGCGCGACGAGACGGCCGGCGACCAGTTCCCGCTCGGCCAGCAGCAGGCGCCCGAGCGCGAGGCCGGCGCCGTCCGCCGCGGCGTCGAGCGCATGGTCGGCGTGGGAGAAGCGGGGGCCGCGATGGGTCTCCACCGCCTCGGGCGAAAGGCCGGCGGCGGCGAGCCAGGCGGGCCAGTCGGGCGCGGGGCGGCGCCACCCGGCGGAGGCGAGGCTGTCGTCGTGCAGCAGCGTGCGCCCGGAGAGGTCCTCGGGCCGTGCGAGGCCGGCGGCGAGCTCCGGCGTGCAGAGCGGGAGCATCCAGTCGGTCCAGAGCGGGCGGGAGAAGAGGCCCGGCCCGTCGTCGCCGCGGCCCTCGCGGTAGGGGCCGAAGCGGATGGCGGCGTCGACGCCGTCCCGCTCGAAATCCATCAGGCGGAGCGAGGCGACGAAGCGCAGCTCGATCTCGGGATGCGCCTCGGCGAAGCGGAAGAGGCGCGGCGCGAGCCATTTCGCGGTGTAGGCGGGGCCGGCGGTGACGGTCAGCGCGCGGTCGTCGGCGAGGCGGGCGACGGCGCGGCGGGCGGCGCGGAAGCTGGCGAAACCCTCGGCCACGCCCGGGGCGAGGGCGCGGCCGGCCTCGGTCAATTCCACGGCGCGGTTGAGGCGGCGGAACAGCGCGACGCCCAGATGCGTCTCGAGGCTCTTGATCTGGTAGCTGAGCGCGGCGGGCGTGACGAAGAGCTCCTCCGCCGCCTTGGCGAAGCTCATGTGGCGCGCGGCGGCGTCGAAGGCGCGCAGGGCCGTCAGGGGCGGGAGGCGATCGTTTTCGGACAAGGTGAGTTTGACTGAACCGGCAGGAAGACTCGTTTGTGAGTGAGGCTAGACCGGCGCATATCGAGTGGCAAGCGGGCCTACGCGGCCCGTTCGCATCAAGGAGGCTGAAGCCATGAGCGGCATTCCTCATCTCCCGACCCGCATCGCGCCCGCCGGTCCCGTGCACGACCCCTATCGCGCCTATCTGGCGCAGGGGATGCTGGAGCGGTCGCGGGCGGTGCGGTCGATCTTCGCCGCGTCGGCCCGATGGATCGCGGCGCTTACGGCGGCGGCCCCGGCGGCCCCCGCGACCCCCGCCATGCGGCCGACCCGCACGGCCTGAGCGCCGCGCCTCGGCCAGACGCGCCGATCGGCCCCGCGGGGCCGATCGGGCGGGCCGAGGGGGCTCGACGCCCCCGAGGCGCGCGCCCCCCTCAGGAGGGGCCCGAGACGCCCGCCGCCTCGAAGCTCGCCATCTCGCGCAGCATCGCGGCGGCCGCCTTGACCAGCGGCCAGGCGAGGAGGGCGCCCGTCCCCTCGCCGAGCCGCATCCCGAGATCGAGCAGCGGATTTGCCGCGAGCGCCGTCAGCAGAGGGGCGTGGCCGGGCTCGGCCGAGCGGTGGGCATAGACGAAGGCGCGGGCGGCGCCGGGCGCGATGCGCTCGGCCGCCAGCGCCGCGGCGCCGGCGATGAAGCCATCCACCAGCGCGGGCTTGCGCGCCTCGGCGGCGCCGAGCAGGGCGCCGGTCATCATCGCGATCTCGAAGCCGCCGTATTCGGCCAGCGCCTCCGAGGCGGTGAGCGGGCCGGTGCGGGCGGCCGCCGCCGCGAGGATCGCGCGTTTGCGCGCGAGGCCGTCGGCGTCGAGGCCGGCGCCGGGGCCGGCGAGGTCCTCCACCGGCACGCCGAGCAGCTTGGCGGCGAGGAGCGAGGCGGCGGCGGTGTTGCCGATGCCCATCTCGCCGAAGGCCAGCGCGTCCGCCGGATCCTCCAGCGCCAGCGCGCGCCCGGCGGCGAGGGCGGCGTCGCGGGTCACCGCGCTCATCGCCGGACCTTCGGCGCTGTCGGCCGTGCCGGGGCCCATGCGGCGGTCGATCAGGGCGGGATGGACGGGCGGCTCGGCGACGCCCGCGTCGACCACGCGCAGCGGGACGCCGAGGGCGCCGGCGAAGGCGTTGGCCGCGGCGCCGCCGCCGAGGAAGTTGAGCGCCATCTGCGCGGTGATCGCCTGCGGCCACCTGGAGACGCCGCGGCGGGCGATCCCGTGATCGGCGGCGAAGATCGTCAGCGAACAGGTCTCGAGCCGGGGTTCGACCGTGCCGAGCAGCAGCGCGAGGCGTTCGGCCAGCGTCTCGATCCGCCCGAGCGAACCCGGCGGCTTGGTCTTGCCGTCGATGGCGGCGCGGACCTTCGCCGCGAAGGCGGGATCGGGGGCGGGGATCATGCCTGGCCGTAGCCGCGGCTCGCCATCGCTTCCGCGGTCTCGGCGATCTGCTCGTCCGTCAGGACGTGCACGCCGCCGATCTGGAGGGTCAGCAGGTATTGCCGGGCCAGCGTCTCGAGCTCGACCGAGAGGAACATGGCGCGCGACAGCGTCGGGCCGACCACGATCATGCCGTGATTGGCGAGCAGGCAGGCGCGGCGGTCCTTCAGCGCCTCCAACGCGACGTCGGAGAGGTCCTGGCTGCCGAAGCGGGCGTAGGGCGCGCAGCGGATCGTCGGCCCGCCGAAAAGCGCGATCATGTAGTGCGCGGCGGGAATGTCGCGCCGGGTCATGGCGAGCGCGGTGCAGTGGGTGGCGTGGGTGTGCACGATCGCCTCGACGTCCGGGCGGGCGTTCAGGATGTCGCGGTGGAAGCGCCATTCGGAGGAGGGCTTCTTCAGCCCCTCCCACATCGCCGGGTCGCCCGAGAGCGGCATGGCGCAGATCATCTCCGGCGTCATGGCGTGGGGCGGCACGGCCGAGGGCGTGATCAGCATCTTCGGGCCGAGCCGGTGCGACACGTTGCCGGAGGTGCCGGGGTTGAGGCCGAGTTCGGCGAGGCGGCGGCTCTCGTGCACCATCTCGGCGCGGATGACGGCTTCGTCGGGCGTGCTCATGGCGGGCCTCCGAGCGGGAAGGGATCGGCGTAGGGGACGGGATCGGCGAAGGCGGCGCGGAAGTCGAGCCCCCGCGCCCGCATCAGGAGCGCGCGGATCGGGCCGGCATGGCAGAGGACGAGGGCGCCTTTCGGCGCGTCCGCGAGGGCGGCGGCGGCGCGGGACGCGAGGGCGGCGAAGGTCTCGCCCCCCGGCGGGGCGCGGTTTTCCGGGTCCTCGGCCCAGAGGTCGAGCTCGGGGCGGGGCAGGGCGTTCCACGGCCGCCCCTCCCAGCGCCCGAAGTCGAGCTCCTGCAGGCGGGCGTCGAGGATCAGCGGCACGCCGAGGGCGGCGGAGAGGCGGCGGGCCGGGAGGCGCGCGCGCGGCGAGGGGCTGGCGTGGATCGCGGGGATCTCCGCGAGGGCGGGGAGATGCGCGTCGAGCGGCGCCTCCCAGCCCGGCGCGAGGCCGGGGTCGCGCCGGCCGTAGCAGAGGCCCTTCGCGGCGACGGGGGGATGACGCATCAGGATCATGCGAGGAGCGCGGTCAGGGTGAGGAGGGCGGCGATCTCTCCGGCCTGCTCCATGGCGCCGAGGCCGTCGCCGGTCCAGCCGCCGAGGCGGGCGCGGAGCCCGGCGAGCACGAGGGCGGCGGCGGCGAGCGCGGCGGCGAAGGCGAGGAGGCCGGGGAGGCCGGCGGGGAGGGCCAGGAGGGCCGCGAGGGCCAGCGCCGCCGGGAGGGTGGCCTTGGGGAGCGGCTGGAGCGGGGCGCCGAGGCCGGCGGGGCGGGCGTAGGGCGTGCCGGCGGGGGCGAGCAGCATCGCGGCGCGGCCGGCGGCGTGGGCGGCGGGCAGGGCGGCGAGCGCCGCCGCGGGGGAGAGGCTCGCGAGGCAGGCGGCGCGGAGCGCGACCGAGAGGATCAGCGCGAGGGCCCCGTAGGTCCCGATGCGGCTGTCGCGGAGGATCTCCAGCGCGCGTTCGCGCGTCGCGTGGCCGCCGAGGGCGTCGAGCGTGTCCGCGAGGCCGTCCTCGTGCAGGGCCCCGGTGAGGGCGAGGCTTGCGGCGAGGGCGAGGAGGGCGGCGACGGGCGCCGGCAGCGCCGCGGCGGCGGCGTAGACGAGCGCGGCCGCGAGGCCGACGGCGGCGCCGGCCAGCGGGAACCAGCGCGCGGCGGCGGCGAGACCGCCGGGCGCGCCCCAGGCGGCGGCGGGGACCGGCAGGCGGGTCAGGAAGCCGAGGGCGTGCAGCGCCCGGAGGGGTTCGTCGGCGAGGGCCATGACGACCGGTCATAGCCGGGGCGCGGCGGCGAGGGGAGGGGGGGCGGGGTCGCGCGGGCGGCGACGCGCCCCTGTCGGACGCCGGCGACGAGTCGCGGCGGCGCCGAAGATTCGGGGCGGGATCGCCGGGCTCGACCCGCGCGGCGGGGCGGGTCGAACCGCTTGCGCCCGATCGTCCGGCGCCGGGGACGTCCGGCGCATCGGTCGAGGGGCTCGGGTCGTGGCCGCGAACGGCGCGTCCAGGGCGCGGCATGCGGAGGTCGAGAGGCGCGGGCCGGCCGAGGGAGCGGCTGGCGCCGGGTCCTGCGCCGCGGGGAGGGCGCCCCGGACGACCCGCGATCGGCTTCGCGGGGGTCGTCCGGGGCGCGAAGGGCGAGGGCGGCGCCCGCTCAGCCGTTCTCCTCGATCACGCCGCAGGCGATGCGGCCGCCGGCGCTGTCGACGTCGCGGTAGTCGTCGGGCTCGGCGTGGACCATGAGCGCGGCGCCGTCGTCGTCGAGGATCGCGGTCGGTCCGTCGTGCAGCGTGGCGCGGGCGTTCAGGATCGACGCGTGGGCGCGGCCGTCCTCGCCCACATGCAGGTTCGGCATGTCGCCCGGATGCGGCAGGCGAGTCGCGGCGAAGCCGTGGGGGCGGCCCTGCGGCGCGAAGTGACCGCCGGCGGCCTCGAAGTCGGGCGAGCAGGCGCCGGTCTCGTGGATGTGGAAGCCGTGCTCGCCGGCGGGCAGGTCGCGGGCGTCGATCGTGACGAGGAGGCCGGCGGGCAGCTCGCGCAGCGTCGCCTCGCCGACCGTGTCGCCGTCGGCGTTCTCGAGCGTGGCGCGGGCCGTCGGCACGTCCTGCGCCGCGAGGGTCGCGGGCGCGGCGAGCAGCGCGGCGGCGAGGGCGAAGGGGGCGTGGCGGAGGGTCATGGCGGCTCCTTGCTCATCTGCGGCGGCGGGCTCGCCCGCCGGATGCCTCTGTGGCCCGAACGGTCGAAGACGAGGCAGCAACGCCCCGGAGGCGGGGAGCGTTCCCCGGGGGCGCGGCCTTGACCCTGCGGCGCGGAGGGGGCACCTGCCGCCGCATGATCGCGGATCGACCCGAGCGACGGCTCTCCGTCGCGCCGATGATGGACTGGACGGACCGGCATTGCCGCGTCCTGCACCGGCGGCTGAGCCGCCGGGCGCTGCTCTACACGGAGATGGTCGTGGCCTCGGCCGTGGTTCGCGGCGATGCCGCGCGGCTGCTGCGCTGGCGTCCGGAGCGGGAGGGGGCGGTGGCGCTGCAGCTCGGCGGCTCCGATCCGAAGGTGTTGGCGGAGGCGGTTCGGATCGCCTCCGGCTTCGGTTACGCCGAGGTCAACCTCAATGTCGGCTGTCCCTCGGACCGCGTGCAGGGAGGGCGTTTCGGGGCCTGCCTGATGCGCGAGCCGGAGCGGGTGGCGGCCTGCGTCGCGGCGATGATCGGCGCGAGCGTGGCCGAAGACGGCCCGGAGATCACGGTGAAGTGCCGGATCGGGGTGGACGAGCAGGACCCCGCCGCGGTTTTGCCGGCGTTTCTCGACCGTGTGGAGGGCGCGGGCGTGCGCAGCGTGGCGGTGCATGCGCGCAAGGCCTGGCTGCAGGGCCTTTCGCCGAAGGAGAACCGGGAGGTCCCGCCGCTGGACCATGCGCTGGTGGAGGCGGCGAAGGCGGCGCGGCCCGGCATGGAGATCGTGCTGAACGGCGGGATCGGCTCGCTCGACGCCGCGGAGGCGGCGCTGGCGAGGGGCCTCGACGGGGTGATGATCGGCCGCGCGGCATGGAACGATCCCGGCGGGGTGTTGGCGGGGGCCGACCGGCGGATCTTCGGCGAGGCGGGGCCGGAAGCCGATCCGGAGGCTGCGGCGCGGGACCTGCTCGGCTATGTCGAGGAGGAGCTCGCCGCGGGCGAGCGGCTGCATCGGATCGTGAAGCCGTGGCTCGGGCTCTTCGCGGGGCGCCGGGGGGCGCGGGCCTTCCGGCGCGTGCTGTCCGAGGAGGCGCGGGCGCCGGGCGCGGGGCCCGAAGTGGTCGAGCGGGCGCTGGCGGCGCTGGAGCCGGTCGCGGCCTGATCGCGCCGGGCGGGCCGTCGGACGCCCCGAGCGCCGCCTTCGGCGGCGCCGGCCCGCCCGCCAGCCTGCGCCCGGTTTCCCATGGTCCCTTTTCGGATGCAGCGCTCGGGGTGCGGGGCGCGGGGGGCCTGATGGCGGGCGGCGCGCGTCTCCGGGCGCGGCCGTCTCCGCCGCGCCGAGCGGCGGTCACGGGGCGCGTGCCGGCCCGCCCGGCGTCGCCCGGTCCGCAGCGGAGCGCCCGCGGCGCCGTGACGGGTCCGAAGGACCCCCACGGCGCCGCCCGGCCCAAGCTCGCGGCGTCTCCCGCAAGGGAGACGCCGGCGGCGCGGGAGCCCCGGCGGCGGAGTCAGTCGGGCGGGCGGCGTCGGCTCGGGCGGTCGGCCTTGACGGCGTCGCGGAGCGTCGCGGCGCGGGACGGCAGTTGGTCCATGATCTCGCGGCGGCGCTCCGGCGTCAGGCGCGTCCAGGCGGCGATCTCGTCGCCGCTGCGAAGGCAGCCGAGGCAGAGCTTCGCCCCGGGGTGCAGCACGCAGAGCTTGATGCAGGGGCTTTCGATCGCTTCCCGACGCCGGGCCGGCTCGCTCATGCGTCTGGCTCGCGCGCCAGCACGGCGAGGCGGTCGAGCGCCGCCTGCAGGATCAGGGCGGCGGCGACGTGGTCGATGACCTCGGCGCGGCGGCGGCGCGAGGTGTCGGCCTCGAGCAGCGCGCGCTCGGCGGCGACGGTGGTCAGGCGTTCGTCCTGCAGGGCGATGGGCGCCTCGGTCAGCCGCGAGAAGTTGCGGGCGAAGGCGCGGGCGCTGTCGGCGCCGGGCCCCTCGCGGCCCGACATCTCCACCGGCAGGCCGACGATCCAGCCGCCGATCTCGCGGCCCTTCATGAGCTCCAGCAGCGCCATCGCGTCGGGCGTGAACTTGCGGCCGCGACGGAGCGTCGTCAGCGGAGAGGCGATGCTGCGCCCCGCGTCCGAGACCGCGACGCCGACGGTCTTGGTCCCGAGATCGAGGCCGACGAGCTGCGCGCGCGGGCCGAGGCGCGAGGCGAGCGCCTCGAGCGGCAGGATCTCCGCCGTCACTCTCCGTCCTCCCGCCTGACCGGACCGGCGGCGGGCGGGGTCGCGGCGTTGGGATGGGCGGAGAGGTCGGCCCCGGCCTCCTCCGCCGCCCCGCGCAGGAAATCGAGGGCGTCGGGCGCGTCGGCGAAGGCGCGGCGGGCGTCGGCCCAGATGCGGGTCGCGTCGTCGGGCCGGCCGAGCACGCCGTAGGCGCGGAGCAGGCGGGCCCATTCGTCGGGGCCGCCCCCCTCCTCCGCGAGGCGGGCCTCGAGCCGCGAGACCATGCCCTCGATCATCTCGGCGCGGGAGGCGGCGTCCATCTCCTCGGCGGCGGCCATCTCCTCCCGGCCCGGGCCGGGGAGGGGACGGGGGGCGTCGGCGGCGCGTTCGAGTTCGGGGATCTGCGCGCGGAGCGCGGGGACCCAGGGCGCGTCCTCCGGGCTCTCGGCCAGCAGGGCGCGCCAGAGGTTGAGCGCCATGCCGGGCTGGCCGTTCTGCGCGAGGGCGAGGCCGGCGTAGTAGCGCGCCACGGGCTCGGAGGGATCGAGCTGCAGGGCGCGGGCGAGGCGGCTCTCGGCCTCCGGCGAGACGTAGCCGCCGGCGGCGAGGATCATCGCTTCGCCGAGCTGGGCGAGATCCTCGGCGGTGGCGGCCTCGCCGAGGAGGGCGATCACCTCCTCCTGCACCTGCCGGGCCTCCCTCGCCTCGCCGAGGCGGAGCAGCGAGCCCGCGAGCAGGCGCCGCCCCTGCACGTCGTCCGGGCGTTCGTCGACGATCCGGCGCAGGCGCGCGACGAGGTCGCGGAGTTCCGCCGACTCGGCCGTCGGCTCCGGGGCCGGGAGGGCGCCGTCGGCTTCCGCCTGGTCGCGGGCGGCGGCGAAGCGCTCGGCCTCGGCCTGGCTGGGGCGGGGCGTCTCTGCGCGGCGGCTCTCCTCGGCGCGCTGGGCGAGGGGGAGGTCCGGGCGGCCCGGCTCGCCGATCAGGGCGTAGAGCCCGGCGCCCCCGCCGAGCGCGAGCAGGACGAGGCCGGCGGCGAGCGCCTGCGAGTGCCGACGCGGCGCGGGGGCGGCGGAGGTCGAGTCCCGCGCCTCGAGGTCGGCGGCGAGAAGACGGCGCGAGATCTCGGCGCGGGCGCCGGCGGCCTCGCCCGCGGTCAGCACGCCGCGCTCGACGTCGCGGTCGAGGCTGCGGAGCTGGTCGCGGAACACCTGCAGGTCGTGCTCGGCCCGGGGCGGCGCCGGGGCGCGGGCGGAGATCAGCGGACGGACGAGCCAGAGCGCGGCGAGCAGCGCGGCGGCGGCGGCGAGGAGCCAGAAGGGCATGGCGCTCCTGCGGGGCGTGGCGTGGCGGCGTCGGGCGTCCTGCGGACGGACGCTCGGGGAGGCGGACGTTAGCGGCAGCGGCCGGCGGCGTCCATCGGGCGGGACCCGCCGCGGCGTCGCGCCGGGATGACGGTGACGTGAGCGGTCTTGGGGGAGGGCCGGGGCGCCGCGCGGCGCGCGACGCGGGGGTCGGCCGGGGTGCGGCGGCGCGTCGCGGCCGGTCGGTCGGGTTCGGACATGCGGGCGGCGCATTCGGGGGCTGCGTCGCGGCGCGTCCGGTGCATGTATCGGCGCGTCGGGGCGCGCGGAGTCGCGCGGCCCGCCGTTCCGCGAGGCAGGAGGGAAGCGCCGCATGACCCGCTATTCGGTCTTCGCCATCGCGCGGGAGGCGCGGCGCTTCCATTCGGGTTGGGAGCGGGCATGGCGCTCGCCCGAGCCGAAGGGCGAGTACGACGTCGTGATCGTCGGCGGCGGGGGGCACGGGCTGGCGACGGCCTACTACCTCGCCAAGGAGCACGGCGTCCGGAACGTCGCGGTGCTGGAGAAGGGCTGGCTCGGCGGCGGCAACACCGGGCGCAACACGACGATCATCCGGTCGAACTACCTGCGCCCGCCCTCGACGGCGATCTACGAGAAGGCGCGGCGGCTTTACGAGACGCTGAGCGGGGAGCTGAACTTCAACATCATGTTCTCGCCCCGCGGCGTGCTGATGCTGTGCCAGACGGAGCACGAGCTGCGCGCGATGCGCCGCACCGAGAGCGCGAACCGGGCGGCGGGGGTGAAGACCGAGATGGTCTCGCCCGCCAAGGCGAAGGAACTCTGCCCGATCCTCAACGTGAAGGGGCCGCGCTATCCGGTGCTCGGCGGGCTCTGGCAGGCGCGCGGCGGGACAGCGCGGCACGACGCGGTGGCCTGGGGCTATGCGCGGGCGGCGAGCGATCTGGGCGTGGACATCGTGCAGAACTGCGAGGTCACCGGGATCGAGCGGGACGGCGAGGGGGTGCGGGCGGTGCGCACCAGCCGGGGCGAGATCCGGACGCGCAAGCTGGCGATCGTGGTGGCCGGGCATTCCGGCGTGCTGGCGGAGATGGCGGGCTTCCGGCTGCCGATCGAATCGGTGGCGCTGCAGGCGCTGGTCTCGGAGCCGGTGAAGCCGGTGATGGACATCGTGGTGATGGCCAACACCGTGCACGGCTACATGAGCCAGTCCGACAAGGGCGAGCTGGTCATCGGCGGCGGCGCGGACGGCTACAACAACTACACCCAGCGCGGCAGCTTCCCGCAGGTCGAGGAGACGGTGCGGGCGCTGTGCGAGACCTTCCCGATCGTCAGCCGGCTGAAGATGCTGCGCCAGTGGGGCGGGATCGTGGACATGACCGGCGACCGCTCGCCGATCATCTCGAAGACGCCGGCGCCCGGGATCGTGATCAACTGCGGCTGGGGGACCGGCGGGTTCAAGGCGATCCCCGGCTCGGGCTGGGCGACGGCGGGGCTGATCGCGAAGGGCGAGGACCCGATCGCGGCGCCTTTCGGGCTGGAGCGGTTCCGGGAGGGGCGGATGATCGACGAGTCGGTCGCCGCGGCGGTGGCGCATTGACCGCCGCGGGCGCGGCCGGGGCGTCAGTCGCCGAAGGACTCGTCGAAGGGGGCGCCGTCGTCCTCGAGCTCCCAAGGCGCGCCGTCGTCGCCGGCTTCGTCGGCGAGGTGGACAGCGGCGGCGTGGGCGGCGCGGAACGCCTCGTGATGCGCGGCGGTCAGCGGATCGCCCCGGAGATCTGCGTGCCAGCGCGCACCGGGGGGGAGGCTTCGGGCCAGTGCGGCTTCCGCGGCGCGGGCGGCCCCTGCGGCCGCCGGGCCGGCGGGGACGCGCCAGTCGAGGGGGTCGTGCAGGCCGTCGAGCGCCATGGGGTGTCTCCCTTGATGTTCGTGGATTGTTCCTATCACGTGGCGGCAATGGAACGCAACGGGAACGTCGCCTCAGTCCTCGGCGTCTTCGGGCGATGCGACGCGGGCGCCGAGGATCGCGCCGGCCGCGAGCGACGCGAGGGCGCCGAGGATCAGGACGGCGAGGAGGGCGCCGGCGCCGGGCGGCGGCGGGTCGTCGGGATGGGGCATCGGGGTCTCTCCGGCTGGTTCGCCGGGAGGGATCGCGCGATTCGGGTTACGGAAGGGCTGAGGCCATGCTGAGGCTGAGATGCCCCGTCTGCGGGGTCGAGGGCGAGGAGACGGAGTTCCATCCGGGCGGCGAGGCGCATCTGCGCCGCGAAGGGCCGGGGAGCGATGACGCGGCCTTCGCCGCCTATCTCTTCGAGCGGCGCAATCCGAAGGGCGTGCATTTCGAGCGCTGGCGGCACGCCTACGGTTGCGGGAAGTGGTTCCACGTCGCGCGCTGCACGGCGACGATGGAGGTGTTCGCGGAATATTCCGCCGAGGTCTCCGCGCCGCCGGAGGACGTGATCGAGCGCATCCGGGCGCGGCGGCCGGGGTTCGGGTCTCCGTTCGGGGAGGGCGCGTGATGGCGCGGCGGGTGCAGGCCGGCGGGCGGCGGATCGACCGCGCCAAGCCGGTGACGTTCCGGTTCGACGGGCGGCGGATGAAGGGCTTCGAGGGCGACACGCTCGCCTCGGCGCTGCTCGCCTCGGGGCGGCTCGTGATGGGGCGGAGCTTCAAGTATCACCGGCCGCGCGGACCCGTGGCGGCGGGGGCGGAGGAGCCGAACGCGCTGGTGAGCGTCGGCGCCGGGGACCGGCGGACGCCGAACCTGCGGGCGACGGTCGCGCCGCTGTCGGAGGGGCTGGCGGCGGAAAGCCAGAACCGCTGGCCGTCGCTCGATCTCGACGTCGGCGAGGTCAACGCGCTGGCGTATCGCTGGTTTCCGGCGGGGTTCTACTACAAGACCTTCATGCGGCCGCGGGCGCTGTGGAAGCACCTGTTCGAGCCGGTGATCCGGCGGGCGGCGGGGCTGGGGCGCGCGCCGGAGCGGCCGGACCCGGACGATTACGAGCATTATCACCACGAGACGGAGGTGGTGGTCGCCGGGGGCGGGGTCTCGGGCCTCGCCGCGGCGCTCGCGGCCTCGCGCGGCGGCGCGCGGGTGCTGCTGGTCGAGCGCGCCGGCTGGTGGGGCGGGCGCGCGCCGACCGACGGGGCGGAGATCGACGGCAGGCCCGCGGAGGCCTGGGTGCGCGAGGCGGTCGCGGAACTGCGCGCCTCCTCCCGCGTGACGATGCGGCTGAACGCGGAGCTCGCCAGCGTGCAGGATCACGGCTTCTGCCTCGTGATCGAGGACGCGGCGGCGAACGGGGCCGAGGGGCTGCGCGAGCGGCTCTGGAAGGTGCGCGCGGGCCGGGTCGTCACGGCGACGGGGGCGATCGAGCGGCCGATCGCCTTCGTGGGCAACGACCGTCCGGGGGTGATGCTGGCCTCGGCGATGCGCGATTACCTCGATCTCTGGGGCGTGGCGGTCGGGCGGCGGGTGGTCGTCGCCACGGTCTGCGACGACGGATACCGGACGGCCTTGGCGCTGAAGGGCGCGGGGTCGGAGGTGACGCTCGTGGACGCGCGCGAGGCGGCGGGGCCGCTGAGGGCCGAGGCGGAGGGCGCCGGGGTCGCGGTGATCGCCGGGGCGGCGGTCTGGGAGGTCTCGGGCCGGATGCGGGTGAAGGGCGTGCGCGTCGGGGCCGTGGACGGCTCGGGCGAGGCGCGGGAGATCCGCTGCGACGCGGTGGCGATGGCGGGCGGATGGTCTCCGGTCGTGCATCTGTTCAGCCAGGCGGGCGGCAGGCTGCGCTGGGACGCCGAGGGCGCGATGTTCCGCCCCGATGCGGCGCGGGCGGCGACGGGCGCGGACGGCGAGCCCTTCGTGATCGCGGCGGGGACGGCGAACGGCGAGCTTCGGGTCGGCGCCGCCCTGGCGGACGCCCATGCGGCGGGCGTGCGGGCGGCGAAGGAGGTGCTGCGGAAGCCTTGCGCGGCGTCGGCGGCCGGGTCGGCGCCGGCGGGGGTCGACGCGGAGGAGGCGGCGTTGCGGCCGCTCTGGACCTCGCCCGAGGGGATGGGGCCGGAGGCGGCCTCGCACGCCTTCGTGGACTTCCAGAACGACGTGAAGGTCGCGGACGTGCGGCTCGCGGCGCAGGAGGGCTACGAGAGCGTCGAGCACGCCAAGCGCTACACGACGCTCGGCATGGCGACGGATCAAGGCAAGCTTTCGAACGTCGTGGGCCTCGCGATTCTCGCGGAGGCGCGGGGGGCGGAGATCCCGCAGGTGGGGACGACGACCTTCCGCCCGCCCTACACGCCGCTGACGCTGGGCACGATCGCGGGGGCGAACCGGCGCGAGCTGTTCAAGCCGGTGCGGCGCACGCCGATGGACGCCTGGCACGACGCCGCCGGCGCGGACTGGGAACCGGTGGGCGACTGGCGCCGGCCGTTCTGCTACCGGCGCGGCGGCGAGACGCGCGAGCAGGCGGTGGAGCGGGAGATCCTGGCGACGCGCGGGTCGGTGGGGATGCTCGACGCCTCGACCCTCGGCAAGATGCTGGTGGCGGGGCCGGACGCAGGCGTCTTTCTGGATCGCGTCTACACCAACATGATGAGCACGCTGAAGCCGGGGCGCTGCCGCTACGGGCTGATGTGCGACGAGGGCGGGTTCCTGTTCGACGACGGCGTGGTGGCGCGGCTGTCGGAGGACGCGTTCCTGCTGCACACCACCTCGGGCGGCGCCGGGCGGGTGCATGGCTGGCTCGAGGAGTGGCTGCAGACGGAGTGGTGGGATCTGCGGGTCTGGGTCGCGGACGTCACCGAGCAGTGGGCGCAGGTCGCCGTCGTGGGGCCGAAGGCGCGCGAGGTGCTGGAGCGGCTCGGCGGGATGGACCTGTCGCGCGAGGCGCTGCCCTTCATGGGGATGGCGGAAGGGACGCTCGGCGGGATGGCGGCGCGGGTCTGTCGGATCTCGTTCTCGGGGGAGCTCTCCTACGAGGTCGCGGTGCCGGCGAGCCGCGGGCAGGCCCTCTGGGACGCGCTGCGGGAGGCCGGCGCCGAGTTCGGGATCACGCCCTACGGGACCGAGGCGCTGCACGTCATGCGGGCCGAGAAGGGCTTCGTCATGATCGGGGACGAGACCGACGGGACGGTGACGCCGCTCGATCTCGGGCTCGGCTGGGCGGTGTCGAAGAAGAAGGACGACTTCCTCGGCAAGCGCGGGATGATGCGGAGCGATCTGGTGCGGGAGGACCGCTTGCGGCTGGTCGGGCTGGAGACGGTCGATCCCGAGGCGGTGCTGCCGGACGGCGCCCATGCGGTCGAAGGGCGCGGGCGCGCGCGCCGGACGATCGGGCACGTCACCTCGACCTATCGCTCGCCGACGCTGGGGCGGTCGATCGCCCTGGCGCTGGTCGAGCGAGGGCCGGAGCGGATGGGCGAGGTGCTGCGCTTCCCGGTGAAGGGGGGCGCGGTGAAGGCGCGTGTGGTCGCGCCGGGATGGTACGATCCGGAAGGGGAGCGGCAGGATGTCTAGGCGGGCGCGGCCGGCGACGGCGGAGCGGCTGACGCCGCGCGGGATGGTGGCGCTCAGGGCGGCGCCGGAGGCGATGGCGGCGGTGGCGGAGGCGGCGGGCGTCGCCGATCCCGCCCTGCGGCGCTGGGAGGGCGCCGGCGACCGGGCGCTGGTCTGGATGAGCCCCGACGAGCGGCTGCTGATCTGCCCGCGCTGGGACGCGGCGGCGCTGGCGGGCGCGCTGGCGGAGGTGGCGGGGCTGGCCGCGGACGTCTCGGACATGCGCGCCGCGTTCCGGGTGGCGGGGCCGGGGGCGCGGGACGTTCTGGCCAAGGGCGCGGCGGTGGATCTCTCCCGCGCGGCGTTCGGCGCGGGCGACGTGCGGCGGACGCATCTGGCCGAGGTGGCGGCGATGATCCGCGGGACGGGGGAGGCGGAGTTCGAGCTGCTCTGCTTCCGTTCGGTCGAGGGTCACGTGGCGCGCTGGCTGGAGATCGCGACGATGCCGGGACGGGCGCCGGCGGTGCTCTGACCCGCGCCTCGCGTGCCATGCGGATCTTCACGGTTCGTTGACGCGCCATGCGCCCAGCGCAAAGCGGGCTTCGGTTTTTGTGCGGTGCACAAAGGGACAGTGCCGCTTAATTGTAAGGCCAACGAAGCAAGGAGCCCTCGGGGGCCGCGCGAGGCGCGGCGGGGGCTCGCCAAGGAGGCCCAACATGAACCGTCACATCGTCACCGACGCCGAGATCCGAATCCTCGAAGCCGATGCCCGCCGCATGCGCGCGGAGGCGTTCCGGAATGCGGGCGCGGCGTTCTCCGTCTGGATCCGCGGGCTCTTCGCGGGCGCCGAGACGCCGAAGGGCGGCCGCACGGCCTGAGCCGACGCCGCACCGGATCGGGCCGCGGTTCCTCCCATCCGCCGGCCCGCACGCGCCGCGTCGAGCCCTCATCCCCGGCAACGACGCGGCCGTGAGCCCCCGCCCGGACCTCCCGCCGGGCGGGGGCTTCGCGTCTTCAGGAGGCCGCGGCGAGGCGCTTCTGCCAGCCCGTCGGCCCCTCGAGCGGGGCGAGGCCGAGTTCGGCCTCGGCGAAGGCCAGCAGCGCGTAGTCGCGGGCGTACCAGTCCTTCAGGATCTCCACCGCCTCCGGCGAGAGGCGGGCGTCGTCGTCGTAGCGGTTGGCGTGGGCGCGGGTCTCGTCCTCGGGCAGGCGCAGCGTGTCGGGCGCGCCGAGGCGCTCGAGAAGGCGGGAGAAGTCCTCCGCCAGCCGCTCCTGGCGCATCAGCAGGAGGATGTCGGGCGCGCGGGCGCGGAGCGTTTCCTCATCGACGAACCAATCCCATAGGCTCGTGCGGACGTGATTGACGCCGCGCATGGCGGCTTCGGCGGCCTCGCGGGTCCCGGCGTCTTCGGCGCGGAGGGCGCGGGCGAGGGCGTCGGGCGTCGTGAAGCGTTCGAAGCAGGCGCGCTCGGCCTTGTTCCAGGGATTGTGGTAGCGGGGCCTGCCCTCGCGCAGGCGCGAGAAGAAGCCGGAGACGTAGCGGTCGATCGGGTCGCGCAGCACCGCCACGAGCTTCTCGCCCGGCGGCAGGTCGGCGAGGGTGAAGCGGTGCGGGCAGGGGCGGATCGCGCAGGTCTCGGTCCCCGCCCGGCGGATCGGGTCGAGGGCCTCCTTCAGGGCGGTCCCGGCGGTCTTGCGGATGTGCATCAGGTGCACGACCGGGCGGCCCTTCGGATCCGGCGGGGTCGGAAACGGCGGCGGCCCGTCCTTGGCGGCGCGGCGCTTGCGCCGGCGCTCGGCCTTGTCGAGGTAGACCGAGTCGACATCGCGGTCGCCGGCCTTGCGCGGGGCGCCCCGGCCCTTGCGGCCGCCTCCGCCGCCCTTGCCGCCTCCGCCGCCCTCTGCGGCGTCCGCGCGCTTCGCGGCGGCGCCCTTGAGGGGCGCGTCGCCGGCGAGCGGCTCTTCGCGCTCGGCCTTGGCTCGGCGGCGGCGTTTCGGACCCTGACCGGAGCCGGCGCGACGCCGGCCGGCGCCGCGGTTTCGGCCTGGCCCGTCACCAGCGGCGGCGCGACGCCCGGCGCGCCCGGAGCTCCGGGCGACGTCGCCGTCGTCCTGCGCTCCGGCGCCGGCCTTGCGGGCGGCGCCCTTGCGGGGGCCGGACGTCCGGGAAGGCTTCGGAGCCTTGGCCGCGATGAGCCCGAGGCGGCGTAGGAGGCGGGTCAGCACGGCGTTTCCTCCCGCGGTGAACTACGGGCCACGTCTTGGGGCGCCGCGCCGGCCCTCGCAAGGGGATCGACTTGCCGCCGGCGCCCGTCGAGGACCCGGATCCCCGATCCGCCGGGGGGCGTGAGAATCCTGTGCGCTTTCCTTGGCGCGCCGCCGGCGACCCATCCGGCGTGCCTCGGGAATCGGGCTGCGACCTGCAGGCCGACGCCATTCCGCCGGAAGTCGTTTCCAGACGGTCATTGACGTTACGTCGCCGGCTGGGTTAACCATCGCCGCATAGTCGTTTCCGCGGGGGCAGCTCCCGCGTTGGTGAGGCCGTCGTTGCGTGTCCGGCTCCTGAAGCGTTCGGACGCACCCCGTCTCGAAGCCAACCTGAGGGAATGACATGCGATTGCACCTTTCGGCCGCCGCGGCCGCGGCGATGTCCGCCACGCTGTTCGCCGCCCCGGCGAACGCGCTGACCCAGGACGTCGATCTGACCTTCGTGATCGACCGGTCCGGCTCGATGGGAGGCGAATTCGGCTTCCTGGGCGGAGCCATCGCGGGCTTCCTCGCAGACATCGAGACCTCGCCCGTCGTCGGCACGGCCCGCGGCGCGCTCGTGACCTACACGAACACCGCGCGCCTCGAGCAGGATCTGACCGACGATCCGACCGTGCTCTCGACCGCCTTCGGCGCGGTCTCCACCGGCGGGTTCATCGAGAATGCGGTGCAGGCCGAGCGCGACGCGGCCTTCAACCTCGGCATCGGCTACGGCGCCGACACCGTGAAGTCGCTGATCCTGATCACCGACGAGGATGCGGACGACTTCTTCTCGGCCGACGGCGCCGATCTGCGGGCCGAACTGATCGGCGGCGGCTTCCTGAACAACATCATCTTCCAGCCGGGATCCGGCTCAAGCGACACGCAGTACGAGTTGATGGCGATCTCGTCGCTGAGCGGCAACGATCCGACCGAGGCGCTCTTCTCGATCACCGACTTCCGCGATGATCCTTCGGGGTTCCTCGCCGACTTCACGGCGGCGAAGCTGCGGGAGATCGAGGAGGAGATCACCGAGAACCGTATTCCGTTGCCGGGCGCGCTGCCGCTCGCGGTGCTCGGCGTGGGCGCGCTTGTGGGCGTCGCGCGTCGCCGCGGCAAGGCCTGAGCTATCGCGCTTGTGGACGGCGGAGTCTCCGCCGCCCCAGTGATCCGGCCCCGCGCCACTTCGGCGCGGGGCCGTTTCGCTTTCGGGGAGGGCGGGCCGTGGGCAGGCGGGGCCGACTTTCCCGCGCTCAGCCCGCCTTGCGCTTGCCGCGGCCCTTGTAGGCGCGGGAGCCGGGGCGCCCGGCGGTGGAGCGGCCCTCGGCCCTGCGGGCCTCCTCGGTCGCCTTCTCGACCGCCGACTGGCGCGCGAGCGGATCGTCGGAGACCACGAGGTCCACCGTCTCCAGCCGCTTGACCTCGTCGCGCAGACGCGCCGCCTCCTCGAACTCCAGGTTCTCGGCCGCCTTCATCATGTCCTTGCGCAGCTTCTCGAGATGCGCCTGCAGGTTGGCGCCGGGCTTCGGGCCCTTCTCGATCTTCGCGGTGACGCGGCTGAGGTCGGTGTCGCCCTGCCAGACGCCTTCCAGCACGTCCGCGACGTTCTTGCGGATGGTCTGGGGCGTGATGCCGTGCGCCTCGTTGTAGGCGACCTGCTTCTCGCGGCGGCGGTCGGTCTCGCGGATCGCGCGTTCCATCGAGCCGGTGACGCGGTCGGCATACATGATCACCCGGCCCTCGAGATTGCGGGCGGCCCGGCCGATGGTCTGGATCAGCGAGGTCTCGGAGCGCAGGAACCCCTCCTTGTCGGCGTCGAGGATGGCGACGAGGGCGACCTCGGGGATGTCGAGCCCCTCGCGCAGCAGGTTGATGCCGATCAGCACGTCGAAGGCGCCGAGGCGGAGATCGCGCAGGATCTCGATGCGCTCGATGGTGTCGATGTCGGAGTGCATGTAGCGCACCCGGATGCCCTGCTCGTGCAGGTATTCGGTCAGATCCTCGGCCATGCGTTTCGTGAGCGTGGTGCAGAGGACGCGCCCGCCCTTCTGCGCGACGATGCGGATCTCGTCGAGGAGGTCGTCGACCTGGCTCTCGACCGGCCGGATCTCCACCTCCGGATCGACGAGGCCGGTGGGGCGGATCACCTGTTCGGTGAAGACGCCGCCGGTGCGCTCCAGCTCCCAGGAGCCGGGCGTCGCCGAGACGAACACCGATTGCGGGCGCATGGCGTCCCACTCCTCGAACTTGAGCGGGCGGTTGTCCATGCAGGAGGGCAGGCGGAAGCCGTGCTCGGCCAGGGTGAACTTGCGGCGGTAGTCGCCCTTGTACATGGCGCCGAGCTGGGGGACCGAGACGTGGCTTTCGTCCGCGAACACGATGGCGTCGTCGGGGACGTATTCGAAGAGGGTCGGCGGCGGCTCGCCCGGCGCGCGGCCGGTGAGGTAGCGGGAGTAGTTCTCGATCCCGTTGCAGGAGCCGGTCGCCTCGATCATCTCGACGTCGTGATTCGTGCGCTGCTCGATGCGCTGGGCCTCGAGCAGGCGGCCTTCGGCCTCGAGCTGCTTCAGACGCACGGCGAGCTCGGCCTTGATGCCCTTCACCGCCTGCTGGAGCGTCGGGCGGGGCGTGACGTAGTGGCTGTTGGCGTAGATCCGGACCTTGGAGAGGTCGCCCATCCGCTCGCCGGTGAGGGGGTCGAACTCGACGATCGATTCGAGCTCCTCGCCGAAGAAGGAGAATCGCCAGGCGCGGTCCTCGAGATGGGCGGGCCAGAGCTCCAGCGAATCGCCGCGCACGCGGAAGGCGCCGCGGGCGAAGGCGGCGTCGTTGCGGCGGTATTGCTGGGCGGTGAGCTCGCGCATCACGGCGCGGAGGTCGTAGTCGTGGCCGACCTCGAGCTCCTGGGTCATGGCGCCGTAGGTCTCCACCGCGCCGATGCCGTAGATGCAGGAGACGGAGGCGACGATGATCACGTCGTCGCGTTCGAGCAGGGCGCGGGTGGCGCTGTGGCGCATCCGGTCGATCTGCTCGTTGATCTGGGCTTCCTTGGCGATGTAGGTGTCGGAGCGTGGGACGTAAGCCTCAGGCTGGTAGTAGTCGTAGTAGCTGACGAAGTATTCCACGGCGTTGTTCGGAAAGAACGACTTGAACTCGCCGTAGAGTTGTGCCGCCAGCGTCTTGTTCGGCGCGAGGATGATCGCGGGACGCTGCGTCGCTTCGATCACCTTTGCCATGGTGAACGTCTTGCCGGTGCCGGTCGCGCCGAGCAGCACCTGATCGCGCTCGCCGGCGTTCACCGCCGCCGCGATCTCGGCGATGGCCGTGGGCTGGTCGCCGGCGGGTTCGTATTCGGTCACCATCTCGAGCCGCTTGCCGCCTTCGAGCTTCTCGCGGCGGCGGGGGTCGGGGACGGTGACGAGGCTGTCCACGGTCATGCGATTCCGGCTCCGTCCCTTAACCCGCTCTTCACCCTTTTACCCGACATTGGCCTTGTCGCGGGGTTGATCAAGCGCCCCACGGCGAAGCGGAGGTCCTTGAAGGACCGCAAGGAGACCATGAATTCGGTTTCCCGCAGCACCCGGAGTTTCCGGGCCGGCGGGAAGGACCGCCGGCCGGGTGCGGCACCACCCACCCCACCCCTCGCTCCCAAGCGCCCGGCCGGCGGTCAACTCGTTCTCCTTCGCGGACCCGCGACGCCGCACGGCTTGCGATACGCTCGCCGGGACTGCATCTAGGGTGCCGAGACCGGGGCGGCGAGCCTTTCCGGGCCGGGGGCGCGCGGCGCGCGGCCGCGGAGACCGGGACGCGGGCCGCCCGTCCCCGACGCATCGGAGGAGACAGCCATGCTCGCCCGCATCTATCAGCCCGCCAAGACGGCCATGCAGTCGGGTCAGGCCAAGACGCACCAGTGGACGCTCGAATTCGCGCCGGAGCAGGCCAAGCGGATCGACCCGCTGATGGGCTGGACCGGCTCGGGCGACATGCGCGGGCAGGTCCGCCTGAGCTTCGAGACCAAGGAGGCCGCGATGGAGTACGCCGAGCGTCACGGCATTCCCGCGCAGGTCTTCGATCCCAAGCCCCGGCGCGCGAACGTGCGGTCGAAGGGCTACGGCTCGAACTTCGCCTATGATCGACGGGGTGCCTGGACGCATTGAGGCGGCCGCGCGGCGGACCCGTTCCGGGCCGCCTGGGCGCCGGCGCCGCGGGCCGGCCGCGCCGGCGCGCATGGCTTCAGCCCCGGGCGATCCAGCCGCCGCCCAGCACGCGCCCGCCGCCCGGCGCGTGGAACACGCAGGCCTGTCCGGGGGCGACGCCCTCCTCGGGCGCGAACAGCTCGACCTCGGCGCGGCCTCCGGGGGCGGGGCTGAGACGCGCCGGCGCCGGAGGCCGGGTCGAGCGGATCCGGGCCTCGATCTCCCAGCCGCCCTCGGGCGCGGCGTCGAGCGGCGAATCGCCCAGCCAGTTGATCTCCGTCAGCGGGACGCGGCGGGTGGCGAGCGCCTCGCGCGGGCCGACGACCACGCGGCGTGAGTCGGGGTCGAGCTTGACGACGTAGAGCGGCTCGCCGCCCGAGACCTCGGCCCCGAGGCCGAGGCCGCGCCGCTGGCCGATGGTGTAGCGGATCACGCCCTCGTGCCGGCCGAGAACGGCGCCGTCGAGATGCACGATGTCGCCCGGCTCGGCGGCGCCGGGGCGGAGCTTCTCGATCAGCGCCGCGTAGTTGCCGTCCGGAACGAAGCAGATGTCCTGGCTGTCCGGCTTCTCGGCGATGTCGAGGCCGAGGTCGTGCGCGAGGCGGCGCGTCTCGGCCTTCGAGGCGAGATCGCCGAGGGGGAAGCGCAGGAAGCCGAGCTGCTCGCGCGTGGTGGCGAACAGGAAGTAGCTCTGATCGCGCGCGGGGTCGGCGGCGCGGTGCAGTTCGGGCCCCGCGGCGCCCTCGACGCGGCGGACGTAGTGGCCGGTGGCGAGGCAGTCGGCGTCGAGTTCCCGCGCCGTCTCGAGCAGGTCGCGGAACTTCACCCGCTCGTTGCAGCGCACGCAGGGAATCGGCGTCGCGCCGGCGAGGTAGCTGTCGGCGAAGTCGTCGATCACGGCTTCGCGGAAGCGGCGTTCGTAGTCGAGCACGTAGTGCGGGAAGCCGATCGTCTCGGCCGCGCGGCGGGCGTCGTGGATGTCCCGCCCGGCGCAGCAGGACTTGGCGCGGCCGACCGCGGCGCCGTGGTCGTAGAGCTGCAGCGTGACGCCGACGACCTCGTAGCCCTCCCGCGCCAGCATCGCGGCGACGACGGTGCTGTCGACGCCGCCGGACATGGCGACGACGACCCGGGTGGCGGCCGCGGGCTTGGGCAGGCCGAGGCTGTTGAGGGCGTGCACGGTCATGGCGCGGGGTATGGGCGCCGGGACCCGGCCGGTCAACCGCGCGGGCGATTCACCGTCGTTCAACCCTCGCCCCCTAGCGTGAGTCGCGGGTGAGTGACGGTTTGGAGCGAACGATGCGTAGCGAGGACGAGACTCGCCCGATCTCCGTGATCGGGCCCGACGGCATGCGTTTGACGCGCGAGGATCTGCCGAGCCCCGGAACCCGGCGATGGGTCGCCCGGCGCAAGGCGGCGGTGGTGGCCGCGGTGAACGGGGGCCTCCTGAGCGAGGCGGAGGCCTGCCGCCTCTACGGCCTGAGCGAGGAGGAGCTGGACAGCTGGCGCAGCGCGGTGGCGCGGCACGGGGTGAACGCCCTGCGCACCACGGCGCTGCAACGCTACAGATCAACGAGAAGTTGAAAAGTTGGATTTACTCGCGTTAAGGTGGTAAGGGGTCGTTAAGGATCAGGTCCTAGGGTTCGCCGGAGAGAGAGGCCGTTCGAACCTTTTCTGGAGGAGCGTCGAATGCGTGTGCTGCTGATCGAGGACGACCCCGCCACCGCGCAGAGCATCGAGCTGATGCTGCGCAACGCGAACCTGAACGTCTACGCGACGGATCTGGGCGAGGAGGGGATCGATCTCGCCAAGCTCTACGACTACGACCTGATTCTCCTGGATCTGAACCTGCCGGACATGACCGGCTACGACGTGCTCAAGAAGCTGCGCCTGGCCAAGGTGGAGACGCCGATCCTGATCCTCTCGGGGCTCGACGCCACCGACGACAAGATCCGCGGCTTCGGCTCCGGCGCGGACGACTACCTGACCAAGCCGTTCAACCGGGAGGAGCTGATCGCGCGGATCCACGCCATCGTGCGCCGCTCCAAGGGCCATGCGCAGAGCGTGATCGAGACCGGGCGGATCAAGGTGAACCTCGACGCCAAGACCGTGGAGGTGGACGGCGCGCCGGTGCACCTGACCGGCAAGGAATACCAGATCCTCGAGCTGCTGAGCCTGCGCAAGGGGACCACGCTGACCAAGGAGATGTTCCTGAACCACCTCTACGGCGGGATGGACGAGCCGGAGCTGAAGATCATCGACGTGTTCATCTGCAAGCTCCGCAAGAAGCTCTCGGGCGCCACCGGCGGCGAGAACTACATCGAGACCGTCTGGGGCCGCGGCTACGTGCTGCGCGATCCGACGCCGATGGCCGAACCCCTGGCGCCGACCGGGACCTGAGCGGCCCCGCCCGCGGCTTGACGCCGGCGCCGGCGAGGCGACATCTCGGCGGGAGCGTGGCCCCCGAGGAGAGAACGATGTCGCCGGAGACCAAGCAGGAGGCCGAGTCCGGCCCGGACGGCGCCGCGCCCGAGGGCCGCGCGGACCGGAGCGCGGAGGAGAAGGCGGCGCCCGGCGGCGCGGAGGATCCCGCCGAGACGCCGGTGGAGGCGCTCGACGAGCCCGCCGCGCGGGCGGAGCTTGCGCGGCTCGCCGACGTGCTGGCCCGGCTCGACCGAGCCTATCACGTCGAGGACGCGCCCCTCGTTCCCGACGCGGAATACGACGCGCTGAAGGCGCGGAACGCGGCGATCGAGGCGCGCTTTCCGGATCTCAAGCGCGCCGACAGCCCCTCCGAGCGGGTGGGCGCGGCCCCTGCGGAGGGATTCGGCAAGGTCCGCCACCGGGTGCGGATGCTGTCGCTCGAGAACGCCTTCGACGCGGAGGAGGCGGCGGACTTCGTCGCGCGCGTGCGCCGCTTCCTCGGTCTCGCGGAGGACGCCCCGCTGGCCTTGATGGCCGAGCCGAAGATCGACGGCGTCTCGCTGGCGCTGCGCTACGAGGACGGCGCGCTGGTGGAGGCCGCGACGCGCGGCGACGGCGAGGTCGGCGAGAACGTGACCGCCAACGCCCGCACGGTCGTCGAGATCCCCGAGCGGGTGAAGGGCGCGCCGGCGGTGCTGGAGGTGCGCGGCGAGGTCTACATGGCGCACGACGACTTCGCGGCGCTCAACGCGCGGCAGGCCGAGGCGGGCGAGCGGACCTTCGCCAATCCGCGCAACGCCGCCGCCGGGTCGCTGCGCCAGCTCGACCCGCGGGTCACGGCCGCGCGGCCGCTGCGCTATTTCGCCTACTCCTGGGGCGAGCTCTCCGAGCCGCTGGCGGAGACGCAGTCCGGCGCGCTGGCGCGGCTCGAGGCGCTCGGCTTTCCGATCAACCCGCTGGCGGAGCGCGTGGACTCGCTGGAGGACGCCCTCGCGCTGCATCGGCGGATCGAGGCGGACCGCGCGCGGCTCGGCTACGACATCGACGGCGTGGTCTACAAGATCGACGATCTCGCGCTGCAGGCGCGGCTCGGCTACCGCAGCGCGACGCCGCGCTGGGCGATCGCGCACAAGTTCCCGGCCGAGACGGCGACGACGCTGCTGGAGGCGATCGAGATCCAGGTGGGGCGCACCGGCGCGCTCTCCCCCGTCGCGCGGCTGAAGCCGGTGACGGTGGGGGGCGTCGTGGTGTCCTCGGCGACGCTGCACAACGAGGACTACGTGGCCGGCCGCGGCGCCGACGGCGAGCCGATCCGCGAGGGGCGCGACCTCCGCGAGGGCGACACGGTCACGGTCTATCGCGCCGGCGACGTGATCCCGAAGGTGCTGGACGTCGACCTCTCGCGCCGCCCGGCCGAGGCCGAGCCGTGGACGCCGCCGACGGAATGCCCCGCCTGCGGCTCGGCCGCGGTGCGCGAGCCGGGCGAAGCGGTGCGCCGCTGCACCGGCGGGCTGATCTGTCCGGCGCAGCGGGTGGAGCGGCTCAAGCACTTCGTCTCGCGCGACGCCTTCGACGTCGAGGGGCTGGGGGCGAAGCAGATCGAGGCGTTCCACCGCGACGGCTGGATCCGCGAGCCGGCCGACGTCTTCGAGCTGGAGGCGCGTTACGGGCCGGGCAACGAGAAGCAGGTGAAGTTCCGCGAGGGCTGGGGCGAGAAGTCCGCCGCCAATCTCTTCGCGGCGATCGAGGCGCGGCGCCGGATCCCGCTCGACCGGCTGATCTTCGCGCTCGGCATCCGGCACGTGGGCGAGACCTCGGCCCGGATGCTGGCGCGCGCCTATGGCGACTGGGAGAGCTTCGAGACGGCGATGCGCGAGGCCGCGCCGATGGAGGGCGCGTCCTGGGAGCATCTGACCGCGATCGACGGCGTCGGGACGGTGATGGCGCGCAGCCTCGTGGAGTTCTTCGCCGAGCCGCACAACCAGGAGGCCGTCGGGCGGCTTCTGCGGCATCTCGAGGTCGAGCCCGTGACGGCCCCGGCCACCGAGGGCTCGCCCGTGGCGGGCAAGACCGTGGTGTTCACCGGCACGCTGGAGCGGATGACGCGGGCCGAGGCGAAGGCGCGGGCGGAGGCGCTGGGCGCGAAGGTCTCGGGGTCGGTGTCGGCGAAGACGGACATGCTGGTGGCGGGGCCGGGCGCCGGCTCCAAGCTGAAGACGGCGGAGGCGCTCGGCGTCGAGGTGTTGAGCGAGGACGACTGGCTGTCGTTGATCGCCTAAGGTGACGCCATATCCGCAAACGGGCGAGAGCGTCGCATGATCGAGATCGAACTGAAGATGCTGCTGCCGGACGGCGCGGCGGCGGAGGCGCTGCTGGCCTCGCCCGCGCTGGCGGCGGCCGCCTGCGGCCCGGCGCGCCGCAGGGCGCTGCGCTCGATCTATTTCGACACGCCGGACGGGCGGCTCCGCGCCGCCGGCCTCGCGCTCAGGCTGCGCAAGGACGGGGGGCGCTGGCTGCAGACGGTCAAGCGCGCGGGCGCCGCGGCCGGGGCCGGCGGCCTGTTCGCGCCGGAGGAGGCCGAGACCGCGGCGCCGGGGGGGCGCATCGACCTCTCGCGCCTGGCGGACCCGGCGCTGCGCGAGGCGGTGGAGGCGGCGCGGGGCGACGCGCCGCTCGCCGCCGTCTTCGAGAGCGTGATCGACCGGCGGATGCGCGACCTCGAGATGCCGTCCGGGCGGGTCGAACTGGCCGTCGACGTCGGCGAGCTGGTGGCGGGCGAGCGCCGGGCGGCGCTGGTCGAGGCCGAGCTGGAGCTGAAGGCCGGCGCGCCCGAGGCCGTCTACGAGGCGGCGCGCGCCGTGATGGGCGAGGGCGCCTGGCGCTTTTCCGAACGGTCCAAGGCGGCGCGGGGCCATGCGCTGGCGGCCGGGGCGCCGGCGCTGCCGCCGCCGGGGGCGCGCAAGGCGGCGACGGTCCCGCTCCGGCGCGGGACCACGGCGGAGGCGGCGGCGGTCGCGGTGCTCCGCGAGACGCTGGCCCAGATCGACGCCAACGCGGCGGCCTGCCTCGCCGCGGACGATCCCAAGGGGTCGCACCAGCTGCGCGTCGGGCTTCGCCGCCTGCGCTCGGCCCTCCGGCTGTTCCGGCCGGCGGTCGGCGGGCCGGCGGCCGAGGCGCTGAACGATCGCGCGCGTATCCTGGCGCGGCGCGCCGGGGCGCTTCGCGATCTCGACGTGCAGATCGACGAGGTGCTGCGCCCCGCGGCGGCGCGCGGCGGACCCGACGGGGCGGGGTTCGAGGCGCTGGCGGAGGCGCTGGAGCGGCGGCGCGAGGCGGCGCGTGCGGACCTTCGCGCCGCCTTGGCCGGGCCGGAGGGGCGCGGGCTGCTGCTCGATCTCTCCGCCTTCGTGGCGCTTCGCGGTTGGCTCGACCCGGCCGATCACGCGCAGACGGCGCGGCTTTCCGAGCCGGCGGAGGCGCTGGCGGGGCGCGCGCTGGACCGCCTCTGGAAGAAGGTGCGGCAGGCCGCCGAGGGGTTCGACGATCTCGACGCCGAGGCGCGGCACCGGCTTCGCAAGGCGTTGAAGACGCTGCGCTATGGGGTGGAGTTTCTCGGCCCCCTGTTTCGGGCGAAGAAGCTCCGGGCCTTCCGCAGGCGGCTGAAGCGGCTGCAGGCGGCGTTCGGCGCGCTCAACGACGCGGCGGTGGCCGAGGCGACGTTCGCCGGTCCGGACGCGCCCTGTCCCGAGGATCCGCGGGCGCAGCGCGCGGCGGGCCGGCTGCTCGGCGGGCTGGCGCTGGCGGCGGAGGCCGAATGGCGCGAGGCGCGCGCCGACTGGGACGCCCTGCGCGCCGAGACGCCGTTCTGGCGCTGACGCGGTTGCGCCGGGGACCGGGGCGCGCTTCCCTCGCGCCGGTCGGGCGAAGGGGAGGCGCGCATGGGCGGACTGGCGATCCTGGGGGCGGCGGGCGGCATCGGCCGGGCGCTCTCGACCGAGGCGGCGGCGCGGGGCTGGCGGGTGGCGGCGCTCGATCTGCCGGCCTCGCTGGAGCGCCATCCGCCGGCCGGCCCGTGCTTCGCGGTGGACGCCACCGACGCCGCGGCGATGGCGCAGGGCGCGGCCTGGGCGCGGGAGACGCTCGGCCGCGTCGACGGCTTCGTGGCGCTCGCCGGCTTCATGAGCCCGCCCGGGCCTGTCGCGGAAGCCTCGTCCGAGACCTGGCGCGAGGTCATCGACGGCAACCTCACGGCCACCTTCCTCGCGGCGCGGGCCTTCGCGGGGATCATGGAGGGCGGCGCGATGGTCTTCGCGGGCTCCGGCCTCGGCCATCTGGCGCGGCCGGGCTTCGGACCCTACGCGGCCGCCAAGGCGGGAATCGCGCAGCTCGCGAAGCAGCTCGCGCTGGAACTGGCGCCGCGGGTGCGGGTCAACACCGTCGCGCCCTCGGCCGTGGACACGGCGTTCCTGCGCGGCGGCACCGGGCGCTCGGACGAGGCCTCCGGCCCGCCCATCGACGTCGCGGCCTATGCGCGGGCGGTGCCGCTCGGCCGGATCGCGACGGCGGAGGACGTGACCGGGCCGATCCTGTTCCTGCTGTCGGAGGACGCGCGCTACGTCACCGGCCAGACGCTGCACGTCAACGGCGGCACGCACATGCCGTGACGGCAGGCGCTCAGCGGCCGTGGGCGTCGACCGGGTCGCCGCGGAGGTCGCCGCCGTTGCCGCGCCAGCGCATCACCGAGGTCGCCGTCGCGACCAGCGCGCCGGTCTCGTCGGTCAGCTCGCCCGCGGCGAAGTAGGATCTGCGCCCGCCGCCGGTCTGCCGCGCGTCGGCGATCAGGCGCCGGCCTCGGGGCTGGCCGACGTAGTTCACCGTCAGCGACAGCGTCATCGCCCGGCGCACCCGACCGGGCCAGGGGCACCAGCAGCCGCAGAAGCCGAGCGCGGTGTCGAGCAGGCCGGCATGGACCCCGCCATGCGGGATGCCGTGGCGGTTGGTGTGCGCCTCGGCGAGGTCGAGCTCGACCCGCGCGTGGCCCTCCGACCAGGCGGTCAGGCGGAAGCCGAGCAGGTCCTGATAGGGATAGGGCGCCTCGGCGGCGATCGGGTCGTGGTCGGGCGGGGGGACGGCGTCGTGCATCGGAGCTCCGGGTCGGTTCGGGGGGGTCAGCCTGCGCGCAGGCCGTCCATCAGGCCGCGGCCGAGGCGGCGCAGGCGGACCGGGTTCAGCATCACCGCGGCGGCATGGGCCATCAGCCGTGGCTCGGTCAACGCGCCGAACGCGCGGCGCGGGTCGAAGCGCCGGGCGCGGCGCGCCGCCAGGCCCGGCTCGGCCAGCGCGGCGAGCGCGTCCTCGGCCCAGCGGCGCGCGGCGGGCGAGGCGGGCGCCGGTTCGTCCCAGACCGCGGCGGCGAAGGCGGCGAAGGCGTCGAAGGCCGGGGCGAGGCCGGCGGCGTCGAAGCGCGCCCGGGCGGCGGCGGGGTCGGCGCCGGCGTCGCGCGTCAGCCTTCGCCAGTCGAGCGCCGCGCGCAGCGGAACGACGCGCGCGGCGTGCCCGCCGTCGGCGATCTGGGCGTGATGCACCAGATGCGCCAGCCGGTCCCCGGGCGTCGGCACGCGCAGCCCCGGCAGCGCTCCGGGCGCCGCCCGCGCCGCGAGGCCGTCGAGCGGCGCCGTCCGCCGCCAGCCGAGATCGACGTGCAGCTCCACGCTGAGGCCGGGTCCGGACGGGAGCAGTGCGGGGTAGTGATAATCGGTCGCGACATGCGCGGCGTGCTCGCCCGCGTAGCCCTCCGCGACGAGGGCGGCGACGGCCGCCTCGAGATCCGCGCGCGGCACCAGGAGGTCGAGATCCACCATCGGGCGCCACGGGGCCGGGCGGCCCTGCTCGGCGACGAAGGCGGCGCCCTTCAGCGCCACGGCCGACAGCCCGGCCGCCTCGAGCGCCCGGCCGATCGAAGCGAGCTGGGCCGCCGCGGCCTCGGCCGCGCGGGCGGCGGCGGCGCGCACCGGCGTCAGCGTCAGGCGCGCGGCCGCGGGCGGCAGGCGCGGCTCCAGCGCGGCCGCCACCGGCTCCCCCACGCCGAGGCGCATCGCGGTCCCGAGCGCGCCGAGCGTGTTCGCCGGCGGCGCGCCCGCCTCCGACGCGCCGGCGTCCCAGGCGCGCAGCAGGCGCATCACGTCCGTCAGGGCCTCGGTCTCCGCCATCGCTCGCCTCGTCCGGGCCGCGGCGCGGCCGGGGCCGAATGGCCTCCCTTCGCCGCGCCGGGGACGCAACCGTCACTTTCCGCGTGCATACGCGCCTCGCCGGGGGCTATCTAGGCCTCGTGTGGGATGGTCGCGAGCGGCGGTCCGGCGTCGGGCGACGGCGGCCGGGACGGCGCGCGTAGCGGAACGAGGTTCGAGCGTGGACGACTTTCCGGGTGAACGGAGCCGGCGGCAGGACCTGCGGCGCGACCTGTCGGAGCCGTTTCGGTCCGACGCGCGGCCCGGCGCACCCGTCGGACAGGCGCGCGAGGAGGTCGATCTCGCCTCCCTCGTCTCGACGGTGTGGCGGCGGAAGTGGATCGTGGCGCTGTTCGGCGTCGGCTTCGGCCTGCTGGCGATGGCGGTGGTCTACGCGCTGACGCCGCGCTTCCAGGCCGACGCGGTGGTCATGCTCGACAGCGACGAGCAGCAGTTCATCGACCTCCAGAGCGTGGTCTCCGGCATCTCCACGGATTTCTTCACGATCCTCGCGGAGACCGAGGTCCTGCGCTCGCGCAAGCTGGCGGGCCGGGTCGTCGACGAGCTGGACCTGGCCGCGGATCCCCGTTTCAACCCCGACCTCGTGCCGGAGGCGGAGCCGCCGCTGCCGATCGCGCTGGCGGTGCAGGCGGTCGAGCTGCTGAAGGACGCCGTGCGCGGCGCGGTGACCGAGCGAGAGGCGCCGGGGCGGGAGCTGCTGCCCGACGACTACTTCGTGCGTCAGCACGCCATCGACACGCTGCTGAAGATGCAGTCCGTCCAATCCGTCGACAACACCTACGTCTACCGCATCACGATCGAGACCGTGGATCCGGTCCTCTCCGCCCGCATCGCCAACACCTTCGCCGAAGTCTACATAACCGACCAGCTGGAGACCAAGTTCGAGGCGACCCAGGCCGCGACCAAGTGGCTGTCGGAGCGGGTGGCCGAGCTTAAGTCGGAGCTCGAGGCCTCCGAAGCGGCGATCGAGGACTACAACAGCCGCACCTCCCTCGTCTCCGAACAGGTTCTGGGCGCCATGAGCCGCCAGCTCAAGGAGCTGCGCGAGCGGCGCGTCGAACTGGCCGCCTCGACCGCCGAAGCAGGGGCGCGCGGCGAGCGCCTGCGCGCAGCCGTCGAGGCCGGCGACTACGACACTCTCGCGGCCGAGTCCGGCGTCGAGCGCATCGCGGAACTGCGCGACGAGTTCGAGGCGCTCCGGGCCGCGGGGGTGGGCGAGCGGGCGGTCGCGACGGCGGAGGCGCGCCTCGTGGCGGCGGCCGACCGCCTCGCCGCGCGGCTCATCTCGGAGGCCGAGCGCGCCGACCGGCAGATCACCGCCATCGACCGCTCCATCGCCGAACTCGGGGTGCAGCTCGAGGAGCAGGGCGCCGATCTGGTCGAGTTGCGTCAGCTTCAGCGCGAGGCGGAGGCGAACCGGCGCATCTACGAGCAGTTCCTGCGCCGGCTCAACGAGACCTCGGTGCAGCAGGGCGTGCAGCAGGCCGACGCGCGGATCCTCTCGCCGGCGACGGTGGACTTCACGCCGAGCTACCCGAAGAAGACGATCACCGTGCTCGCCATGGGCTTCTTCGGGGGGCTCGTGGGGATCGCAGTGGTGATCCTGCTCGACTGGCGCGACCGCACCTTCCGCTCCGCCGAGGATCTGGAGACGGCGACCGGCCTCTCCGTGCTCGGACAGATCCCGGCCGCGCCGGTCCGCCGCCGGCGGGATCTGCTGTCCTACGCGCGGGATCGGGCGTCCTCCGCGTTGATGGAGGCGATCCGGAACCTGCGCACCGGCGTGCTGCTGGCCAACATCGACGCGACCCCGAAGATGGTGATGCTCACCTCGTCCTTGCCGAAGGAGGGCAAGACCACCTGCTCGCTCCTGCTCGCGCAGAACGCGGCGGCGATGGGCAAGTCGGTGCTGCTGATCGAATGCGATCTGCGCCGGCGCACCTTCCGCAGCTATTTCGACATCGAGGGCGAGGCCGGGCTGATCTCGATCCTGAGCGGCGACAGGACGCTGGACGAGGTGCTGCACCGCGATCGGGAGACCGGCCTGCACGTCGTGCCCGGCGAGGAGACCAAGGCGAACGCGGCGGACGTATTCTCCTCCCAGCGTTTCGCCGACTTCCTCGGCGAGATGCGCGAGCGCTTCGACTTCGTGGTGATCGACACGCCGCCGGTGCTCGCGGTGCCGGACGCCCGCGTCATCGCGCCGTTGGTGGATGCGGTGCTCTACTGCGTGCGCTGGAACTCGACGCATCGGGATCTGGTGCGCAACGGCATCGCCGCCTTCACCCAGATCAAGGTGCGGGTCACCGGCCTCGCGCTGACCCAGATCAACATGCGCAAGATGGCGCGCTACGGCTACGGCGGCTACGACAGCCGCTACTATCGCTCGTCGAGCCGCTACTACGTGAACTGACGGCTTTCGCCCCGTGATCGCGATGCGTCGCGGTCACGGGGCCCGTTGCATCGGCCGTTCCGCCGCCGCCGGGGTCCGGGGAGCTTCGCGCCCCGAGCCCCGGCATGCGCCTCAGCCGGCGACCGCGCCCGCCGCGCGGAAGTCGGCCGGGCTCGCCGCGATCCGTCGCCAGTAGAGCGACCGGTCCGCGCCCGAGACCGGGTCCGCCGCCGCCCCGGCCGGGGCCGGCGCGACGGCGAGATAGACCGCGCCGTCCGATCCCGTGACCTGATCCCAGAGCGCGTGCGCCACGCCCGGGTCCCACGGCCCGGAGGTCGCGGCGCCGCCCGTCACAGCGACGAAGCCGAGATGGCCCGCCGCCTCCGGCGCCGCCCAGTCCCCGCGCGAGCCTGCGGTCCAGAGCCCGTGCCGCGGCATCTCCCCCGCCGCCCAAGGCGTGGCCGCGCCGCCCGAGCGCCCGGCGCCCCGATGCAGGATCGTGAGATTCAGCGTCGGCAGCGCCGCGCGGTCCGTCACGTCCAGATGCGGGATCCCGCTGACCAGATTGTCGATCAGCCGCACCGCCTGCACGCCGTTGGCCGAGACGCTCTCGGTCATCGCGAAGACCGGGAAGCCCATCTCCTGGTTGCGCGCCACCACATGCGTCACCGAGGCCCACTGCCTGATCCGCACCGCCGCGCTCGCAGGGTCGATCGAGGCGAGCGCCGAGGCGTCGATCACGTTGTCGCGCACCACGGCGTGCATCGCCTGCCGCTCCACCGCCACCAGCCGTCCGATCTCGATGGCGTGAAGCGGTCCGGACCCCGCCGCCGTGAAGCGCAGCCGGTTGCCGATCACCGCGCGCACGCCGCCGTTGCCGGCGTCGTTGTCGCAGTCGATCCGCACGTCGACGAAGGTGTTGCCGTCGAAGGTGCAGGTGCCGCCGTTCTGGATCTCCACAACCCCGAGGCCGAGCGAGACGTCCCGCACCTCGAAATGGTTGCCGACGAAGCGCACGTCCATGTCGCGGGCGTTCGAGGCGTTGTTCCACTTGGCGACGATCACCCGGCCCCAGGAATCGACCGCAAAGGCCGCGTCGTCGATCACCGCGACGTTGTTCGAGTAGATCGTGCGCTCGCAGACGAAATATGGCGTGTAGCAGCCGTTGCGACCGTCCCGCGCGACGTTGCCGTCGTAGACCGCGTCGGCGTCGCCCTCGCCGTGGATGCAGATGTCGCCGCAGCGCTCCACCACGTTGCCGCTGACGATCACGTCCCGGCCTTGCGAGCCCCAGATGCCGCCGAGCCGGATGTCGGCGACGCGGTTTGCCGAGATGCGCAGCCGCCGCGCGAGCCGGCGAGAGCCGACGCCGCCGTCGCGGCCCGGATTGGAATCCCCGCCCCACCACAGGATGCCGCTGCGGTGGCTGGAGACGCGGTTGCGCTCCACCACCGCGCCGTCGACCCAGTTGAGCCGGATGCCGGCGGAAAGGTCGGGCCGCGGAGTCGCGCCGTAGTTCTCCGGCCCGCCGTCGACGTGGTTGTCGCTGATCACGAGATCGACGCAGAGGTCCTCCGGTGCGATCGCCGCGACGTCGGGCTGCGAGGGGCTCCAGGCCGCGCCGGTCAGACCTGCCGAATCCGACGGCAGCGAGGTGTAGATCAGATGCCCGTCCTCGACCCGGTTGCGCGTGACCCGCAACCGCACCGCCCGCCGCGCCCGCACCAGCGCCGAGCGGGAGGCGAGGAACGCGGCCGTCCAGCCGGAGACCTCCACGTCGCGCACCGTCGCCAGCCCGTCGCCGACCTCGAACGCCTCCGAGTCGGCGGCAAGCACCTCGATCCGGGCGCCGCGCCCCTCGAGGCGCAGGCCGTCGTGCAGCAACGGCACCGGCGCCGTGAGGCGATAGGTCTCGGACGGGGCGCCGACCAGGGCGGCCCCGAGGCGCCCCGCCGCGTCCGCCGCCGCGGCGAAGGCCGCGGTGTCGTCCGTCGCCCCGTCCGCCGCCGCCCCGAACATGCGCGGCGAGAGCGTCTCGCCCGCGATGCGCCACCAGGTCCCGTCCGCGGTCCTGAGCTTGCCGGCGTGATCGGGCTCCGCGGCCGCCCGCACGAAGAGGGCGCCGCCGCCGTCGCCCGCCGCCTCCCGGCCCAGCACGCGGATCGCCGCGACCCCGGGCGCCGGCGAGAGCGCCTCGGCCGCCGGCCGGTCCGGCGCCTCGGGCACGACCGCGCCCGCCTCGACCAGGGCCTTCAGGTCCGCCGGCGTCAGCGCCCGGGGCGTGCCGGCCCCCTCCGGACCGCGGCCGAGCACCCGGTCGCCCGGCAGATCGGCCATCGCCTCGAGCGTGACGGCGCCCGGGCGCAACTCGTGCGCGCCGACGCTGCCGCGCCCCAGCGTGCCGGACGAGCCGTCGGCGAGCGCCCGCGTGGCGGAGGCCGCGGGCAGGATGGCGAGAAGACGGAGCATGTCGGACCTCGTCGGATGCGCGGCGGGTCCGGCCTCCGCCGGTACGCGGGAAGCGGCGCCGCGGGCGCGACGGGTCCGAACCTCGCCGGGGTGCTCGGAAACGTCGCCCGTCCGACCGGCGCGCGGCGCGCCGGACGGGCTTCGGGCGTGGGGGCCTATAGCGCGACGGCGTTGCAGAAGCCTTAACAGCCGCCGCAGCGTCTGCACCCGGAGCCTCATGCGCGCGTCCGGGGTTTGCCGCGCGCCCGCGCTCCGGCTATGCGTGCGGCGCGGCGCGGCGTTCGCGTCGGTTCCGGGGAGGCGTCGGGATGAGCCGCCATGCCGTTTTCGATCCGCCTTTCGCGAGCCCCTCGGCCGCCGGCGCGGCGCCCCGCCTCGGGCTCGACACGCTGGCGGCCTGGCTGTTCACGCTGACCGTGGTGATGCTGCCCAAGATGGGCGTCTCCATCGGCGGTCTGCCGATCAACGTCTCGGTCGTGGTCGGCGAGGGGCTGGCGCTGGTCGGCTGGACGCTGGCGCTGACGCATATGCGGTCCTTGCGCGAGGGGCTGGGGCTGACGCTTCTGGCCTCGGCCACCCTCGTCTGGTTCGGCAACGTCGTCTACTATCTCTCCGCCTATTCCGTCGGGGGGCGGGATCTGGCGAAGATGGTGTTCTACTACTTCTCCGTCCTCGGCCTCGGCGTCGCCTATCTCGTCATGCACCGACCCCGCTTCGCGGAGGCGGCGCTGCGCGGCATCGACGTCGGCTTCCGCTTCCTGCTGGTCTACGCGCTGCTGCAGATCCTGCTCGGCGCCGAGACCGTGGCGATCCGCAACGTCACCGCGATCTACGACGAGACCTTCGACGAGGTTCTGAACCGCCACAACGTGATCCACGCGCTCGACGCCTACAAGATCATGGGAACCTACAACAACGGCAACATCTTCTCGATCTGCCTGCTGCTGCTGGCCCCCTTCGCGATCGAACGCTGCCGGAGCATGGCGACGCGGGTGCTCTTCCTCGTCTTCCTCAACCTCGTCATCGTCTACTCGGCGAGCCTCTCGGCCTATCTGGGCGTCTTCGTCGTCGATGCGCTGTTCTTCGTCTTCTTCCTGCGCCGCAGCCCGGTCGCCGCCGTGCTCGCGCCGGTGGCGCTCGCCGCGGCGGTCTACGTCTACTTCATCGGCTTCTGCCAAGGCCTGACCTGCTCCGCCTGGCGTCTGATCGAGGTCCGCTTCCTCGACCGCCGCCTCGCGGAGAACGTCCGGTTCCAGAAGATCGACGACTGGCTCGAGAGCCTCGGGGAGGCGCCGGCGCGGCTGTTCGCCGGCGACATGTACGGGCTCGATCAGTACATCTTCGAGGTGATGCCGCTGGCCTTCGCCCAATATTTCGGCGTCTTGGTCTTCATCGCCTTCACGGCGTTCTACTTCAGCCTCCTGAGGCCGTTCCGCGTGCGCTTCCACAAGGCCGGCCTCTACGCCTACCTCCTCGCCAGCCTCGGCGACGGCGTGTTCTGGACCACCCCGACGCCCTATCTGCTCGGCCTCGCCCTCGGCGCCTCCGCCTGGCTCGACCGGCGCGAGGACGGCCTCGCCCCGCCCGGATCCGAACGCCCGGCCGCGGCCTGACCCGCGCACGTTGCGGCGCGGCGTCGACGCGCGCTATGAGATCCGCGGCGCGGCGTCGTCGTCGCCGACAGGGCGAGGCGGGACGACCGCAAGAGGGCGTGCGCGTGACTGGACGGGTTCTCCACATCGTTCCCGACAACGAGCTCGGCGGCGGCAACGCCAACGTCGCGCGGCTGCTGCGAACGCTGGACCACGACGGCCGGGCGCTGCTGCCCCGCAACGCCGTCGCCTCGGTGCGGGAGCTGTTCGCGCCGCTGCCGCACGTCTTCGGCGACTACGACGGCCGCGGCTCGGTCGTGGCCATGGCCCGCGCGATCGCCCGGGCGGTCGCGCCGGGCGACGTGATCCACGCCCACGGCACCCGCGCCGCGATCGCCGGGATGCTCGCGAAGTGGCTTCGGCGCGACGTGCGGCTGATCTACACCGTGCGCGGCTTCCACGGCCTCGCCCAGCCCGGACCGCTCGGCCTCCGCCGGCGCATGGACGACCTGCTGGCGCGCAACGTCGACGCGATGGTGTTCCTCTCGCACGCCGACAAGACCTGGGCCGAGGAGAGCGGCATCCGCTACCGCTGCCCCGCGCAGGTGATCCACAACGGCATCGACCTGACGCCGCCGCCGCCCGAGGCCGAGCGGGACCTCGACGTGCTCTTCGTCGGCCGCATGGTCTATCAGAAGAACCCGCAGGACATGGTGGAGACGCTCGCCCGCCTGCCGCGCGACCTCGCCGTCGCGGTGATCGGCGACGGCGATCTCTCCGAGGAGGTCGACCGCCGGCTCGCGGCCGCCGGCCTCTCCCATGTCGACCGCCGGCGGGAGGCCTCGCACGCCGAGACGCTGTCGCTGATCGCGCGCGCCCGGATCCTCGTGATGACCTCGCGCTGGGAAGGGCTGCCGACGGTCTCGCTCGAGGCGACGCTCAGCCGCTGCCTGGTCTGCGCCTACGAGATCCCGCCGCTGGTGGAGATCCTCGACGCCGCCGCGCCCCACTGCCTGACCCCGCACTCGCCGGAGGCGCTGGCCGAGACAGTCCGCGCCCGCCTCGCCGACGAGCCCGGCCGCCGGGCGCTGGTGGAGCGGGCGCATCGGCGCGCCCTCGCGCTCTACACGCCGAAGCCGACCGCCGAGGCCTACGGCGCGCTCTACCGCTCGCTCGACCTCCGCGCCGGCGGCGTCCTCGCCTGAGACTTGCTCAGAGCGTCGGCTCGCGCACCAGCAGGACGTCGTAGTGCCCGGCCTCGCGCCCGAAGCGATGGCGCATCTCGAACCCCTCCGCCGCGAGGCCGCCGAGCAGCGCCTCGGCGTCGATCCAGCGCTCGTCGATCTCCACGAACAGGCTCGACACGCGCGGCCAGAAGCCGGTGCGGCGCAGCTGCGCGATCACCGTCGGCTCGACGCCCTCGACGTCGATCTTGACCTCGATCCGCAGGCTCTCCGGCAGGGTCAGCCGCGCCTCCAGCGCCTCGGCGTCCACCGCCTCGACGCTCAGCGTCTCCATCGCGCCGCGCCCCTCGACCCCGCCGCGAAGACTGCCGCCGCCGGTGTGCCCGGCGTCCACCTCGAAGCGCAGCGTGCCGGTGCGGTCCGCGATGGCGACCGGATGCACCTCCCCCCGGTCCAGCCCGTTGCGCTCGAAGCTCGCGCGCAGCCGCTCGCAGAGCGCCGGGTTCGGCTCGAAGGCGTGGACCGCTTGCACCGCCGGATTGGCGCCGGCGATGAGGCCGTAGAGCCCCTGATTGGCCCCGATGTCGAGGAACACGCAGGGCTCGCGCCGGGCCGCGATCCAGTCGGCATAGACGTAGCCGTAGAAGCCCGTCGCGCTGAAGCGGAAGGTCATGTCGTCCCAGGCCGTGCGCAGCCACGGCCCGTAGAAGGACCGGGTGAAGCCGTCCGCGTCGAACAGCCCCGCCCGCCCGATCGCCCGATAGGTCCGGTTGCAGGATCCTCGGAGCAGCCAGGGCAGCCGCTGCGTCAGCCGGTTCATCGCGTTCAGCCGTCTCGACACCGCCGTCGCGTTCATCCTCGTGGCTCCTTCGTCTCGCCCGTCACGGCCGGCGGCGCGCGTCGTCGCAGCCGGGCCGCCGCCGCCCGCGCGATCCACAGCGGCGGCGACAGCACCTCCCGCGCCCAACGGCCCGTCCCGATCTCCAGCACCGGCAGCGTCACCGCGACCGCGAGCACGACGACGCCCGTCTCGGCGAGCAGGATCGGACCCGCCGCGCCGACCAGCCCGAGCGCCGGCGCCGCCGCCGCCGCCAGCGCGAGGCCGGCGAGGCTGATCGCGAGGCAGCCGCGCGTGATCGGCTTGTGCCGGTTCGCGCCGAGGCGCAGGGCCGCCGTCGTCTCCCACGCCGCCTGCGCCACCGTCGCCGCCAGCAGCAGCGCGAAGACGTCCGGCCGCCAGCCCACCCGCCCCTGGGTCCAGACCTCGAAGATCTCCCGCCCGAGGGCGAGCTGCCCCGCCGCGATGATCAGCGCCAGCCAGACCGCCGCCTGCGTCGCGCGCAGCGTCAGCCGGCGCATCCCCTCGAGGTCTGCGGCGCCGCTCAGCAGCCCGGCCTCGGCCCGCAGCGACATCGCGAAGAGCTGCGAGACCTGATAGCCGAGGCGCGCCAGCGTGCGGTGCGCGCCGTAGACCGCCGCCGCCGCCGGACCGAGCAGCACGCCCACCAGGATCAGCACGCCCTGCAGCGCCACCGCCTGGGTCAGCGGCAGCAGCATGAAGTCGACGCCCATCAGCAGGTAGGGCCGCAGCCGCTCCTCGCCGCCGGCCCGGCGCGCGAACAGCCGCGGCCGCGGCATCGCCACGCTCCGCAGCCCCGCCAGCATCGCCGCGAGCTCGACCGCCATGAAGGCCGCGATCAGCATCGCCGCATGCACCGGCCGGAAGCCGAGCAGCCCGACCGCCGCCAGCATCGCGACGACGCGCAGCGCCGCGATCCCCCCGACGATGGTCATCGCCCGGTGATAGGCGCCCCGCGCCCGATACCCCGCGGTCAGCATCAGCCGGTTCTGCTGCACCGCCGCGTTGACCAGCATCAGGATCAGCACGGTCTTGGCCTCGGCGTCCGAGATCCGCTCCAGCCCCAGCGTCGCCGCCACCGGCGCCGCGGCGACGAGCGCCGCCGCGACCGCCACGACGCCGAGGGAGGCCCGTCCGAAGACCCGTGTCGTGGCGACGAACAGCCCTCGCGCCCGCGCGTCCTCGCCCGCCGCCGCGCGGCGTGCGATCTCGTTCGAGGCGGCCGAGGTGAAGCCGAGATCGGTGAGCACGAAATAGGCGGTGAAGGCCGACAGCATCAGCCATTCGCCATAGGTCCCGACCCCCCAGGCGAGCAGCAGCACCGGCACCGAGAGCACCTGCTCCACCAGCCGCACCGCCGCGAGGAACCCGTGCGCGCCCACGCCGCGGATCAGGCGCGAGGCCGGCGTGCCGGAGAGCGCGCCGGTCGCCGTGTCGGCGCCCTCGCGGCCGGACCGCTCGCCGGGCCTCGTCATCGCGTCTCTCCCGCACGCATCGCTTCGACGCGGCCCCTACGCCACCTCCGGCCCGCGCGTCAGCCTGCGGCCGGCCGGAGGACCGGAATCCGGTACTCCATCGCCGGGAGGCTGTCGATACGGCGCCCTCCGCGCCGTCGTCCTCCGTGCGCCGCCGGCGCCGTCGCGTCGAAAGCGTCGCCGCCGCGTTTGACGCGCCCGCGCCCCGGCAATACCGTCCGACCCGCCGCGGCAAGACGGCGACCGGGGAGAGAGGCGCATCATGCAGGGCGGGTTCGACACGGCGGCGGCCGACTTCCCCTGGCGCGCCCACTATCCCGAGGGCACGCGCCACGTCCCCGGACCGGGCCACGGCACGGTTCCCGCGCTCTTCGCCTCGGCCGCCGCGCGCTTCGCCGAGCGGCCGGCCGTCGACTACGCCGCCGCCCGCCTCACCTACGCCGAGCTCGACCGCCGCGTCGCCGAGGCGGCCGGACGCCTCCGCGCCGCCGGGATCGGTCCGGGCACGACGCTCGGCCTCTACCTGCCGAACACGGCCTGGCACCCGGTCCTCTTCTTCGGCGCGCTGCGCGCCGGCGCCCGCGTCGCCCATCTCTCGCCGCTCGACGCGGGCCGCGTCCTCGCCCACAAGCTGAAGGATTCGGAGGCCGTCGCCCTCGTCACCGTCGACCTGCCGCCGATGCTCGAGGCGGCGAAGGCCTTGGGCGAGGCCGGCGCCGCCCCCCGCGTCGTCGTCTGCGAGGAGGCCGAATGGGGCGCCGACGGCGCCGGCGTCCCGCCCTGGGCGACCGCCTGGAGCGCGCTGCCCGACGGTCCCGCGCCGGAGCCCGTCGCGGCGCCGGAGGACGTCGCCCTCCTGCAGTACACCGGCGGCACCACGGGCCTGCCGAAGGGCGCGATGCTGACCCACGGCAACCTGACCGCCGCCGTCGCGATCTACGACGCCTGGTACGGCGACGACGCCGACCCGACCCCGGACGTCGCCATGTGCGTCCTGCCCCTCTTCCACATCTACGCGCTGACCACGATCCTGCTGCGCCAGATCGACCAGGGCTCGGAGATCCTGATCCGCCGCCGCTTCGACGCCGCCGCCGCGGTGGACGACATCGAGCGGCGCCGCGTCACCCTCTTCGCCGGCGTGCCGACGATGTGGATCGCCGTCGCCAACCTCCCCGGCATCGAGACGCGGGACCTCTCCTCGCTCCGCCTCTGCGCCTCGGGCGGCGCGCCGCTGCCCGTCGAGGTCGGCCGCCGCTTCCAGCGCCTCACCGGGATCGAGCTGCTCGGCGGCTGGGGCATGACCGAGACCTCGCCCGCCGGCACCGGCATTCCCGCCGGCGCCGCCACGGGCAAGCCCGGCACCGTCGGCGTGCCGCTGCCGGGCATCGAGATGCGCATCGTCGATCACGACGATCCGGGGCGCGAGCTCGCGCCCGGCGAGACCGGGGAATTCGCGATCCGGGGCGCCAACATCACCCAAGGCTACTGGAGGCGCCCCGAGGAGACCGCCAAGGCCTTCCACGGCGACTGGTTCCTCACCGGCGACGTCGGATACATGGACGCCGACGGCTTCTTCTGGCTGGTGGACCGCAAGTCCGACCTGATCCTCTCCGGCGGCTTCAACGTCTATCCGCAGATGGTGGAGCAGGCGATCTACGAGCATCCCGCCGTCGCCGAATGCCTCGTCATCGGCGTGCCCGACGACTACCGCGGGGAGAGCGCCAAGGCCTTCGTCGTCCTGCGCGAAGGCCACGACCCGTTCACGCTCGACGCCCTCGCCGCCTTCCTCGAAGGCCGGCTCGGCCGCCACGAGATGCCGCGCGGCCTCGAATTCCGCGAAACCCTGCCCCGGACCCCGGTGGGCAAGCTCAGCCGCAAGGAGCTCCGAGAGGAGGCCGCGGCGCAGAGAGGAGAGACCAGGTGAGCCTCGAGAACCCGTTCGACCTGACCGGCAAGGTCGCCGTGATCACCGGCGCGAGCCGCGGCATCGGCCGCGCCGCGGCCGAGGCGATGGCGGCGATGGGCGCCAGGGTGGTGATCTCCTCGCGCAACCTCGAGCCGTGCGAGGCGGTCGCGCAGTCGATCCGCGACGCTGGGGGCGAGGCGACCGCGATCGCCTGCAACATCTCCCACCGCGACCAGTGCGAGGCGTTGATCGCCGAGACCGAGAGCCGCCTCGGCCCGGTCGACGCGATGGTCTGCAACGCCGCCGCGAACCCCTACTACGGCTCGATCCTCGATCTGCCGGACGAGGCGTTCGACAAGATCATGCGCTCCAACATCCGCTCCAACCTCTGGCTGGCGAAGCTGGTGGCGCCCTCGATGCAGGCGCGGGGCGGCGGCACGATCACCATCGTCTCCTCGATCGCGGCGCTGCGCGCCTCGCCGATGATCGCCGCCTACGGCATCTCCAAGGCCGGCGACGTGGCGCTCGCGAAGAACCTCGCGCAGGAGCTCGGCCCGGCGAACATCCGCGTCAACTGCGTCGCGCCCGGCCTGATCAAGACCGACTTCGCGCGCGCGCTCTGGGAGGACGAGGCGGCCGTCGCCAGCCGCAACGCGGCGACGCCGCTCCGCCGCATCGGGGAGCCGAAGGAGATCGGCGGCATCGTCGCCTTCCTCGCCTCGCCCGCCGCCAGCTTCATGACCGGCGAGACGGTGGTGGCGGACGGGGGCGTCACCGCGGTCTGAGCCGGCGCGGCGCCGCGGGCGGCCGCCGCGCTGACACCGTCCGTTGACGCCGCGGCGGCCCGCCGTGATCGCGCGGCGTCTCCCTCTCTGCCTCGGTCTCGACGTGAGGCGAATGGTCGCGACCGAAGGTGGAGGGTCGGGTCCTGCGGGGACGTGGGCCGCTCCAGCGCGGCGGTCGGAGGGGGCCGCGGCGGTGGCGCAGGGGCGCCCGGAGATGATCGTCGTCTGGTCCTTCCCGCGGGACTTTCCCGGCATCGGCGTCTCGGCGGAGCGCCTGGCGCAGCGGATCACCGACCTGTCGGACGGCCGGACCGAAACGAAGTCCTGCGGAGCGGGGGAGCGGGGGAGCGGGGGAGCGGGGGCGGGGCGTTCGACGTGTCCCGCGAGGCGGCCTCCGGCAACAGCCACGCCCAAGATCTGGCCGAAGACTGCCGGATCGGCAATCACTCGGCATTTGCCTGCTGCACGTCCGTGCCGTTCGCCATCACCCCCCCGGAACGGGTCGCCTCGATCAGGTCCTGGCGGCGGCCGGGGCCTCCGGGGCCGTCTCTCGGGCGAGTTCGGCCTCAAGGCGCTGCGCTTTGGCTTCACCGGCGCCCAGGCCGTCGGCTGGTGCCGCAACGCGATCGAGACGCCGGACGATCTGCGCGGCCTGAAGATGCGGATCACGGGCCTCGCCGGTACGGTGACGTCGGAGCTCGGCCTCTTCACCGTCTCGCGGCCGGGGCGGCAGACCGGCGGGGAGCCGCCCCCCCCCGGCGTGATCGGCGCGACGGAATGGGTCGGACCCTACCTTGACGACGTCGCGCGCTCCCACGCGGTCGTGCCCCGCCGCCATCTCGCCGGCATGCCCGCGCCCGGCGGCGGCCTCTCCCCCGGCAGGCGCGCCGACGGGGGAGGCGGACTCGCCGACTGGAAGCGCGCGGTGATCGAGGAGGCCTGCGACGAGGAGCTGAGCGCCTCGCATCAAGAGGCGACGGCCGACACCGGCTTTCATTTCGAGCGGATGGCGACCGGTCGCGACGGGGCGCTCCCGGGCTTCCCGAAACCCGTCCGGGACGCCTTCGGCGAAGCGTCGTCCGGGTTCCATGAGGAGAGGCGCGGCGGCTCCGGCCTCGTGGCCGAAGCGACCGATGCCTTCGAGGCCGGCCTGCGCGGCATCGTCGGCTGCATGGCTCGGTCCGGGAGGCACTTCTTCGGGCATCGCGACGGGGTGCTCGACCTGCGAGCGGTCGGACGGTTCCGGCCCGTCCCGGCGCGTCGCGCGGCGGAGCCGAGAGGGGTTCACGTTATGTTCAGCTTCGGCGGCGACGTAAACGCCGCAGGGCCGTCGGATCGGCGGCGAAACCGGATTGCCGGGCGTTGAACCTTCTGCTTAGGTGCCGCCCGTCACGCGGCGGGTTCCGGCCCGCCGACCAGACCAACGGGAGGTATAACATGCAAAGACGTCAGTTCCTGCAGGGCGCCGCGCTCGGCGGCGCCGCCGCGGCGACCACCCTCGCCGCTCCGGCCGTCGCCCAGGAGCGCCGCGAGATGATCGTCGTCTCCACCTGGGGACGCGACTTCCCGGGCCTCGGCACCTCGGCGCAGCGCCTGATGGCGCGGATCGAGGAACTGTCCGAGGGCCGGATCGTGCCGCAGTACTTCGCGGCCGGCGAACGCGTCGGCGCGTTCGACGTGTTCGACGAGGTGGCGGCCGGCAACAGCCAGGCCTACATCGGCGCCGACTACTACTGGATCGGCAAGCACCCGGCCTTCGCCTACTTCACCTCCGTGCCCTTCGGCATGACCACGCCCGAGGCCAACGCCTGGATCAAGTTCAAGGGCGGTCAGGAGCTCTGGGACGAACTGTCCGGCGAGTTCGGCCTCAAGGCCCTCCCGGCCGGCTCCACCGGCACCCAGGCCGGCGGCTGGTTCAACAAGGAGATCGAGTCGCCCGACGACCTGAACGGCCTGAAGATGCGCATTCCGGGCCTCGCCGGCACGATGATGTCGAAGCTCGGCGCCTCGACCGTCTCGGTGCCCGGCGGCCAGATCTACGAGAACCTCGTCTCCGGCGCCGTCGAGGCCGCGGAATGGGTCGGGCCCTACAACGACTACTTCATGCGCTTCTACGAGGCCGCCCAGTACTACTACACCGCCGGCGTCCACGAGCCCGGCGGCCCGGTCTGCATGGGCTTCAACGCCTCGTTCTGGGGCTCGCTCTCGTCCTGGGAGCAGGCGCTTTTCACCGCGGCCTGCAACGAGGAGCTCGCGGCGCAGTACGAGGAGGCGATGGCGAACAACGGCGTCTACCTCCAGCGCCTGATCGACGAGCACGGCGTTCAGGTCCGCTCCTTCCCGGAAGAGGTCTGGGACGCCTTCGGCGAAGCTTCCGAGGAGGTGTTCGAGGAGACGCGCGACCACTCCGAGATCGCCGCGAAGATCGACGACTCCTTCCAGTCCACGCTGCGCGAAGTCGGCTCGTACATGAAGAACTTCGAGGTGGCCTACGTGAACCAGCGCAACCGCGTGCTCGACCTCTGAGGTCGCACGCGCGACACCGTGGCGGACGGGGGGCTTCCCCCCGTCCGTTTCGCTTGACCGAGCCCGGCGGGATCCGGGCTTTCAGCGGGAGGTCTCGATGACGGCGGCGGCGGATCCGACGCAGCGGCTTGGCCGCGCGGGGGGCAACGACGGGACGGATCAGGCGGTCCGCCTCGTGGCCTGGGCCAACATATTCCTTCTGGGCATGTTACTGGCGCAGACCGTGGCGGTGATCGTCGGCGGCTTCCCTGCGCCGAGCGCGGCGCTCTTCGGCGAGGGCGGCCTCGGGTCGTGGGTCATGCTGCTGCTCTATCCTGCGGCGGCCCTCGCGGCGATGCTCTACGTCGCCCGCACGCCGCTGATCGGCCTGCGCGAGGATTGCGACCGGATCTCGGCGTTCAACGTGACGCTGGTCCGCGGCGCCTTCTTCGCCGTGCTCTTCGTCGGCGTCGTCGACGCCTCGCTCTCCTTCATGCGGATCGAGGATCTGCTCGCGCCCGTCGTGGGAGAGGAGCTGTCGAGCTCCCTCGGCCGCTCGCTCTTCCGCGGCCCCTGGGTGCACATCCCGCTCACGGCCCTCGGCTTCGTGGTCGGCATCTTCTTCGCGCGCGGCACGCTCGGCTTCACCTGGCTCGCGCTGCTGATCGTGGTGGCGGAGCTGCTGATCGTGATCAGCCGGTTCGTGTTCTCCTACGAGCAGTCGTTCATGGGCGACCTCGTGCGCTTCTGGTACGCCGCGCTCTTTCTCTTCGCCTCGGCCTACACCTTCTACGACGAGGGGCACGTCCGCGTGGACGTGATCTACGCCGGCATGCGCCAGTCGTCCAAGGGCGTCGTCAACGCCGTCGGCTGCGTCGTGCTCGGCCTCACGCTCTGCTGGACCATCCTGCTGCTCGGCATGAGCACCAAGAGCTCCGCGATCCTCGCGCCGATGGTGAGGTTCGAGATCCCGCAGGCGACCACCGGCATGCAGATCAAGTGGATGATGGCCGGCTACCTCGCCTTCTTCGCGATCACCATGCTGATCCAGTTCTGCGCAAGCCTGATGGATGCCGTCGCCGACGTGCGCGGCCATCCCGGCCATCGGGATCGCGATCCCGTCGCGCCCGCCTGAGGATCCCGCCCGACAATGGAAATCCTGTTTCTCGCCGTCCTGCTCGTCCTCATGGCCACGGCCCTCGGCGCCGGGTTCCCGGTCGCCTTCTCGCTGCCCGGCGCGGCCATCCTCTCGATCGGCCTCGCCGCCCTCGTCGGCTGGCTGATCGAGGGCAGCCCCGACGCCTATTTCGCCGTCGGCGGTCCCAACGAATGGCTGACCTCGGGCGTGACCAACCTGCGAGGCATCTACTGGGAGGCGGAACGCGACACGCTGATCGCGATTCCGCTCTTCATCTTCATGGGCATCATGCTCCAGCGGTCGAAGATCGCGGAGGATCTGCTGATCACCATGGCCCAGCTCTTCGGGCCCGTGCCGGGCGGTCTCGGCATCTCGGTCGTGTTCGTGGGCGCGCTGCTCGCCGCCACCACCGGCATCGTCGGCGCGACCGTGGTCGCCATGGGTCTGATCTCGCTGCCGGCGATGCTGCGCAACGGCTACTCCAAGCCGCTGGCCACCGGCACCATCGCCGCCTCCGGCACGCTCGGGCAGATCATCCCGCCCTCGATCGTGCTCATCATCCTCGCCGACCAGCTCGCCAGCGCGACCGACCAGGCGTCCTCCGCGCGTCAGGAGCTGTTCCGCGACGCCACCGGCCAGATCTCGATGCCGGCGGAATACGACGTCTCCGGCACCTCGGCGGGGGAGATGTTCCTCGGCGCCTTCGTGCCCGGCCTCGTGCTGGTCGGCATCTACATGCTGTTCATCCTCGGATTCGCGTTGCTGCGCCCCAAGCTGGCGCCGGCCGTGCCCTACGAGGGGGAGCGCAACCTCCGTTTCTGGGGCCAGGTGCTGCTGATCCTGGTGCCGCCGCTGGCGCTGATCTTCCTCGTGCTCGGCTCGATCATGACCGGCGTCGCCACGGTGAATCAGGCCGGCGCGATCGGCGCGGCCGGGGCCCTCGTCATGGCCGGCTACCGCCTGAAGGAGGAGTCGCGCGGCGCCTACTGGCCGGCGATCCTCGCCGTGGTCTCGATCGTCGCGCTCTACTTCCTCCTCAAGTGGCAGCCGATCAACGTCCGCAGCCTCGACACGCCGAACGAGAACCTCGCGCTCGTGCTCGCCCTCTTCCCCGTCGCCGGGCTCCTGATCTCGCTGGTCTGGTCCGGCGTGCGGGTGATGCGCATCGACGCCACGCTCCAGGGCGTCATGCTGGAGACCGCGAAGACCTCCTCGCTGGTGTTCATCATCCTCCTCGGCGCGGCGATGCTCACCGCGGCGTTCCGCGCCTTCGGCGGCGAGGAGCTGGTGAAGCACTTCCTCGAAGGGCTGCCCGGCGGGTTCTGGACGCAGTTCATCATCGTCATGCTGGTGATCTTCGTCCTCGGCTTCTTCCTCGACTTCATCGAGATCGCGGTGGTCGTGGTGCCGATCGTGGCGCCGATCCTGCTGGCCGATCCGGGCGCCAACATCACCGCCGTCTGGCTCGGCGTGATGATCGGCCTCAACATCCAGACCTCGTTCCTGACGCCGCCCTTCGGCTTCGCGCTGTTCTACCTCCGCGGCGTCGCGCCGAGGGAGGTCAAGACCACCGACATGTACAAGGGCGTGATCGCCTTCATCACGCTCCAGCTCGCGGGGCTCGCGGTGGTCGGGGTCTATCCGCCGCTCGTGAACTACCTGCCGCAGCGCACCTCGCTGCTGTCGGAGACCGCGCCGCCGCCGCGAAACCCGCGGCTTCAGGCCTGCATCGAGGATTATCTCGTCGCGCACATCGAGTCCGGCGAAGCCGAGGTGCGCGATGCCGTGGCCGAGGCCCGGAACCTCGACCTGAGCTATCTTCCCGAAGACATGCGCGAAGATCTGACCGAGAGCTTCGATCAGGCCGAGCGGGCGGTGCGTCTGCTGATCGAAGCCGACGAGGCCGCCGGCCGCGTCGGCGAGGCCGCGGTCCCGTTCAAGCCCCTCCTCGTCGAGGTGCGCGGACTGCAGCGCGACATCCGCGCCATCGAGGACGACCTCGAGGAGACGGAGACCACCGTCTCGCGCCTGATGGAGCGCGAAGAGGGCCTCCGGGCCGGGCTCGAGGCCGAGATCGAACGCCTTCGCGAGGAGCGCGACGCGCTGCTCGCCCGGATCCCGGAGGAGTTCGACGAGCGGTTCGAGGCGTTCACCGAAGTCGAGCGCGAGGAGACCAACCTCCGCCGCGAGTACCGCCGCGCCGGCGACACCGCCGCCCGAAACGCGATGGAGGTCGTGGCGGTGATCGAGGACACCGTCGCCTTCGCCGCGCTGGAGAGCAATCTCCGCGCGATGCTGGAGCGGATCCGCTCGGGCGAGGATCCGTCCGATCTCGTGGACCCGATCACCGATCTGCGCGCCGCCGTCGGCGACGTCGAGGGGGCGCGCGAACTCAGGAGCGAGGTCAACGACGCCCGCTCGGCGCTGCGGGGCCGTGAGCCGGACCCGGCCGAGGCCGCCGCGGCGATGGAGCGCGCCCTCGACCTGCACGCCGAGCAGATGGACTGGCGCAACCGCGCCTGGAAGGATCTGCTGCCCGGCCTCAAGGCGTATCTGGAGCGGATCACCGAGACCGTCGGCGTCCGCCAGCGGGACCGGATGCCGCGCGAGATGGCGCTCTCCGTGGCCGCCTGCGAGAGCCGGCATCGCGACCTCTCGCTGCGCTTCTGAGCGCCGCGCACGTCGTCGCGCCGCACGGGCGCCGGGGATCCCCCGGCGCCCGTTCCGCGTTCCGGCCCGGCGCCGTGCGGAGGACTCGACTCCGCCCCCCGATCCTCTAGCTTGGGATCAGGAACAAAACCCGAACAAGCCTTCGAGTCACGCCCATGCCGCCCGGCACCGCCCGACGCCGCGTCCTCTGCCTATGGCTCCCGCGCTTCGTGGCGGAACTCGCCCTGCGGCGCGCCGATCTCTCCCATCTGGGACCCGCGGACGCCTTCGCCGTGGTGGACGAACTGCGCTCCGCGCTTCGCCTCGTCTCGGTCGACGCCACCGCCGCCGCGCTCGGCCTCGCCCCCGGCCGCAGCCTCGCCGACGCCCGCGCCGCCCACCCGGCGCTCGTCACCCGCCCGCGCCGGCCCGGGGCCGAAGCCCACGGCCGCGCCGCCCTGATCCGCTGGGCGCGGCGCTTCTCCCCATGGGTCGGGGAGGATCTCGCCGGCCTCGGCGAGGGCGCGCTCGCCCTCGACGTCACCGGCTGCGCGCATCTCTTCGGGGGGGAACGGGCGATGGCCGAGCGTATGGTGGAGGATCTCGCCGCCCTCGGCCTCACCGCCCGTGCCGGTCTCGCCGACTGCCGCGGCGCGGCCTGGGCGCTCGCCCGCTTCGCCGCGGGGGAGGCCGCGCCCGGCGGACCCACCGGCGACGCCGTCCAGGTCGACGCGCCCGCGACGCGCGTGCGAAGCCCCGCCCGCCGCCGGCCCGAGGCGCGCGCTCTGCCGGCGGAATCCGCCGCCGTCGCCGTCGCGCCGCCCGGCGCCACCCGTGCCGCGCTGGCGGATCTGCCGCCCGCCGCGCTCCGCATTCCGGAGGAGACGGCCGCCGGCCTCGCCCGGCTCGGTCTGCGCCGGATCGGCGACCTCGCGGCGCTGCCGCGCGCCTCCCTCGCCCGGCGCTTCGGGGCGGATCTCGTCATCCGTCTCGACCAGGCGCTCGGCGTGACGCCGGAGCCGGTGTCGCCCCTGAAACCGCCGGAGCGCTTCGCCGCGCGACTCAGCCTGCCGGAGCCGATCGGCCTCAGAAGCGATCTCGAAGCGGCGCTGGCGCGCCTGCTGGCGCGATTGGAGACGCGGCTGGAGGCGGCCCGGCGGGGCGCCCGTCGCCTGCGCCTCGCCGTGCGCCGGGTGGACGGAACCGAGCAGGCCGAGGAGGTCGGCCTCGCCCGCCCCGCCCGCGATCCCGAACGGCTCGCTCCGCTTTTCGACCGGGCGCTGGATCGTATCGAGGCCGGCTTCGGCATCGACGCCGTGCGGCTCGAGGCGATGCAGACCGAACCGCTCTCGCCTCGACCCCATGCCGGTCACCTCGAGGCGCGCGCCGCCGCCGACGCGCGGCGCAGGCCGGAGGGCGACGAGGCCTTTGCCGACCTGCTCGGCCGCCTCGGCGCCCGCGTGGGGCTGGAGCGGATCGCGCGCTGGATCCCGGCCGAGAGCCACATCCCCGAAAAGACCGCGCATCTCGCCGCCGCCGCCTGGTCGGCGCCGGCGGAGGCCTGGCCGGCGCCGCCCTCGCCGCGGCCGATCCTCCTGTTCCGGCCGGAGCCCGCGACGGTCCTGAGCGGGGGCGAGGGCGTCCGTCCGCCCGCCGCCTTCCGCTGGCGGCGGGCCGAGCACCGCCTCGCCGCCGCGGCGGGTCCGGAGCGCATCGCGCCCGAATGGTGGCTGGACGACCCGGGATGGCGCGGCGGCGCGCGCGACTACTGGCGGGTGGAGACGGAAACCGGCGTCCGCCTCTGGCTTTTCGCGCTGCCCGGCGGCGGCGAGGGCTGGTTCGTGCACGGCGTCTTCGCCTGAGCCCACGGGCCGCCCTCGACGGCCCTGTCGCCCCCTCACGCCCGCCAGAAGGCCGTCGTGAACAGCGCGAAGACCGCCATCAGCTCCAGCCGCCCGAGGAGCATCGCCGCGCTCAGCAGCCACTTCGCCTCGTCGGAGAGCGGGGCGAAGTTGCCCGACGGCCCGATGATCGACCCGAGCCCGGGGCCGACGTTCGCGAGCGCCGTCGCGGCGCCGGAGACGGCGGTGACGATGTCGTATCCCATCATGCCGAGCGAGATCGAGACGACGGCGAGGGTCAGCATGAACAGGAAGAAGAACGCCACCACCGAGGAGATGACCTCCTCCTCGACCTTGCGGCCCTCGTAGCGCAGCGGCACGACCGCGTTCGGCGAATGCAGCTTTCGGAGCCCGGCGCCGAGAGCGACCAGCAGCATCTGGTACCGGAAGATCTTCACCGAGCAGCACGTCGATCCCGTGCAGCCGCCGATCAGCCCGCCGATGAAGAAGATCGCCGCGACGAAGGCGCCCCAGGTCCCGTAGTCGGCCGAGGCGTAGCCGGTCCCCGACACGATCGAGATCGTGTTGAACAGCGCGTGCCGCACGCTCTCCTCCACCGGGGCGCCGTCGGCCACGATGCGCTGCAGGGAGACGGCGCCGGCGATGGTCAGCAGGACGCCGAGATAGGCGCGGATCTGCGGGTCGATCAGCAGCGGTCGCGCCGTTCCCGCGGCCAGCTGGACGACCCGAATGAAGGGGATGCTGGCGGCGAACATGAAGAACGACGCCGCATACTGAATCGGCGCCTCGAAGGCGCTCATCGAGGCGTCGTAGTTCGCGAAGCCGCCCGTGGCGACCGTGGTCAACGCGTGCACCGCCGCGTCGAACCCGCTCATGCCGAGAGCGTCGTAGACCAGCGCGCAGGCGACGGTCAGGGCTATGTAGACCCAGGTCAGCGACGCGGCGATGACCGCGGCGCGGGGCAGGGGCTTGCCCAGCGTGTCGAACGCCTCGGAGCGGAAGAACTGCATCCCGCCGACCCGCATCTCGGGCAGGAAGGCGAGGGCGACGACGACGATGCCGAGCCCGCCGAACCATTGCAGCATGCCGCGCCAGATCTGCGCGCCCGGCGGCAGCGCGTCGATGCCGGCGATCACGGTGGAGCCGGTCGTGGTCATCCCCGACATGCTCTCGAACAGGGCGTCCGTCGGCGACAGCGCAGGGGCGCCGAGGATCAGCGGCAGCGCGCCGAAGGCCGGCAGGACCGTCCACAGCGCCACGGTCAGCACGAAGATCTGCCGGATGTCCGCCTCGCCGATCCGGACCCCGCGCGTGGCCCCCGCCGCCAGACCGCCCGCCGTGACGGTCAGGAACCCCGACATCGCGAACCCGCGCCAGTTCGCGTCGCCGGCCAGGACGTCGAGGGCCATCGGCACGACCATCGACGCCCCCAGCACCATGACGGCGAGGCCGATGAGATGGACGGGGGCGCGCGGGTCCAGCATGCGCGGGATCAGGCCGAGGCCCGCACGCCCCGTCAAGGGCGCGTATCAGCCCGCGTGGATCAGGCTCTCGAAGAAGCGCGGATCGTGGCTCGCCTGCGCGAAGGTCTCGCCCCGCGCCAGCACCGAGACCGCGTCATGGCTGTGCAGCGCCTCCTGATGGCTCGCCGCGACGCGGAAGTCCCCGATGCGCGGGTCGGCGTCCAGCTCGGCGCAGATCAGGCGCACCGCGTCCTCGACGAAGATCGGGTTGGCGCCGTTGAGCTCGGCGAAGGCCTGCTCGTCCTCGCGCTTGACCATCACCTGCGTCTCGGTCGGGATCGCCCGGCGGCAATGCTCCACCAGCTCCTCGACCGACACCGCTTCGCCCGGCGTGAGCGCGACGGAGACCCGCGCCACCGAGCGCTGGGAATGCGGCGTGGCGATGCGCCCGCGCACCGCCCGCGCGTGCTCCGACAGCTCCAGCGAGCAGGGGCAGGTGGAGGAATAGACGTAATCGAGATGCACGACGCGGAGACTCTCCCCGCCCGAACGGATCATCTCGAACGCGACCTCGTAATACTGCCAGCCGTCGAGGCCCGAGCGCAGCGCCGGCTTGATCATCGGCCAGCGCGTGCGGAGCGAGAGCCGCGCGTCGCCCGACTCGAGATCGGCGAGGTAGCTCTCGAGGATGTCCCCCACGGCGTCGAAGTCGATCGGGGTCGAGGCGTGGCGGTAGAAGGACCGCATGATGCGGCTCATGTTGATGCCCTTCTTCGACGCCTCCAGCGAGACCGAGCCGGTGACCGAGGTCTCGAGCGTCAGCGTCTCCCCCGCCGCCGTGCGCCAGGCCAGCGGCAGGCGGAAGTTGGAGATGCCCACCTGCTGGATCGGCGCCTTGGCGCCCTTGATCAGGCTCTCGGGCCCGTTCTGCAGATCCGGCATCCCGGCCTTGTAATCGGCGTCGGGCGCGAAACCCTCATCGTAGTCGCGCGCCAGCGCCGCGCCGCCCAGCAGCGCCGGCAGCGCGCCGAGGCCTAGCGCCGCGGCCCGCGCGGGGTCGGCGGCGGCGAGCCGGCGCAGCACGTCGAGGGCGGCCGCGGCCTCCTCCTCGGCGGGCGCGGTCGGGCGGACTTCCTCATAGGCCGAAATGCGGACGGAGGTATTCATGGACTCTTCCCGGTCGTGCAGGCCGGCGACGCGCGGGGCGGCTCTTGCGGGGGGCCGCCGGTCTGGCCGTGTGCGGTTCGGCGCGGCCGCGCGGCGCCCTCGTCGGCGGCGAATTTCGCCGCGGTTCGCGAGAGATACGCCCCGACCCGCCCGATCGGATCATTCCCCGGTCGAGAGACGCATCGTTTCCGGATCGTTCCGTCAGGCGGCGTCGAGCGCGGCGAGAAGATCGGCTTCCAGATCCTCCGGCGCCTCCAGCCCGCAGGAGAGACGGATCAGCCCCTCCCCGATGCCCAGCGCGTCGCGCTGCTCCGGCGACAGGCGCTGATGCGTCGTCGTCGCCGGATGCGTCGCGATCGACTTGGCGTCGCCGAGATTGTTGGAGATCAGCACGACCTGAAGCGCGTTCAGCACCCGGAACGCCGCCGCGCGTCCGCCGGCGACCTCGAAGGCGATCAGCGTGCCGCCCGTCTCCATCTGCTTGGCCGCCAAGGCGTGCTGCGGATGGTCCGCCCGGCCCGGATAGCGCAGCGAGGCGATCTTCGGATGACCCGCCAGCGCGTCGGCGAGCCGTGCCGCCGTCGCCGCCTGCGCCCGGGCGCGCAGATCCAGCGTCTCCAGCCCCTTCAGCAGGACCCAGGCGTTGAACGGGCTCATCGCGCCGCCGGTGTGCTTCAGGAACGGCTCGACATGCCCGCGCACGATCTCCTCTGACGCAAGGACCACGCCGCCGAGCACCCGGCCCTGCCCGTCGACGTGCTTGGTGGCCGAGTAGATCACCACCTCCGCCCCCAAGGCGAGCGGCCGCTGGAAGACCGGCGTGGCGAAGACGTTGTCGACGACCAGCTTCGCCCCGCCCTCGCGGGCGACCGCCGCGACCGCCTCGATGTCGATCAGCTCGAGCGTGGGGTTCGACGGGCTCTCGAGGAACAGCAGCTTCGTCTCCGCACGCATCGCGGCCTTCCAGGCGGAGAGGTCCGGGCCGTCGACCAGCGTCACCTCGACCCCGAAGCGCGGCAGCAGCGTCTCGACGATCCAGAGGCAGGAGCCGAACAGCGCCCGCGCCGAGACGACGTGGTCCCCCGCGCGCAGTTGCGAGAGCAGCGCCGCATGCACCGCCGCCATGCCGGAGGCGGTGGCGAAGGCGTCCTCGGCCCCCTCGAGCGCGGCCATCCGCTCCTCGAACATCCGGACGGTGGGGTTGCCGTAGCGGGCGTAGATGAAGCCGTCCTCGGTCCCCTCGAAGCGGGCCGCGGCGCTTTCGGCGCTCTCGTAGGCGAAGCCTTGGGTAAGATACAGCGCTTCGGACATCTCCCCGAAGCCGGATCGGACGGTCCCGGCATGGACCATCTTCGTGCGGGGGGCGAGGGCGCGGCTGGGCAGGTCGGGCTTGGTCATGGCGCGTCCGGAGCGGCCTCCTGATGCGACCGGGCTCGGGGCGCGGGGCGACGGACCCCGGGACCTCTTTAGCGGTTTCTTTAACGTGGCCCGCAAGCCGGTCGGTCAACTCGCCACCGGGCTGCGGGTAAGGCCGGCGCGGCCGAGCGTCAAGCGTGGCGTGGCGGCCACGGAGTCTCCGATCGGTCACGAAATGCAAACCTGAATGTCGCATGATTCCGGTATCGGGCGGCGTCGAGGCGGCGACGAGACCGCCCGGATCGGGGCCGAGCGGACCGGGTTCATGGCGATTCTGCAGGTCGGATCGGGCGTCGTCCCCGTCGAGGCGGCGGCGCTGGCCAAGGCGGCGGACCGCGTGCCGGAGGGCGCGCCCGTCGCGATCCTGGTGCATGGCTTCAAGTTCCGCTCCGGCGACCCTCGCTGCGATCCGCACGTCCAGCTCTACGGCGCGCCGGCCCCGGCGGGGGCCCTGCGCTGCGCCGACTGGCCCCGCGCCCTCGGCTTCGCGGAGGCCGGTGCGTCCGACGGCCTTTGCATCGGTTTCGGCTGGGACGCGCGGGCGGACCATCTGCCGAACCTGGCGCGGCGCCGACGCAACGGTTTCGCCGTCGCCTACGCCCGCGCCCGCGAGGCGGGCGAGCGCCTCGGCGCCCTGATCGCGATGCTGCGCGACCGCCGTCCGGATCTGGAGGTCGACGTGCTCGCCCACTCCCTCGGCGCGCGCGTGGCCCTGATCGCGGCGGCCGCCGGGGCCTCGCGGCTGGTCCTGCTCGGCGCGGCCGAGGACGCGGGAGAGGCCGAGCGCCGCCTCGACGCCGCGCCGGGCGTCGCGGTCCACCATGTCGCGGCGCGCCACAACGACCTCTTCGACCTGATGTTCGAGGCCGCCGCTCCGCGCCGGGAGGGGCGGGGCGCCGTCGCCCTCGGCCGCGCGGGCCTCGCGGGCCTCGCCGGGGCGTCGCCGGCGCGATGGATGGATCTCGAACTCGACTCGGACGCCTTGAGCCGCTGGCTCGCCGGCCGCGGCGTGGATCTCGCGCCGCGCAGCCCCGCCGTCTGTCACTGGAGCTTCTATCTGCGCCCCGGCGCCATGGCCTTCTACCGCGCGATCCTGCGCGACCGCGCGGCCTGGTCGCTGGAGGCGATGCGCGCCGCCGGGGCGCCCGAAGGGCTCGCCCCGCGCTGGCGCCGCTTCGCGCCGCTCGCCCCCGCCGTGCGGCTGGGAGCCGGTTGGCGCGCGGCGCCGGGGGAGGAGGCGGCGCCCGTCTCGTGACCGGCCGCCGACGGCGACGCCCCCGCCTCCGCTGAGCGCAAGCGCCCGCCGGAGGGCAGTCGACGCGCGAAGCATCGTCCTCGAGGTCGGAAGGGTCCGGACCGGACGCCTGTCGGCATCGGTTCCGCGATGGCCCGGAAACGGCGGCGTGCGGCGCCGCGGATCCGATCGGGCGAGCCGGTCTCAGCGCCGCAGCAGCCGGAACGTCTCGGAGGCGGCCCAGCCGGCGGCCAGCGCCACGAAGATGGACAGCAGGCCGTAGATCAGCGGCGCCTCGCGCGAGAGGCTGTACAGCCAGCGCTCCAGTCCCTCCTTGGAGACGGCGATGGAATCGACGTAGACGTCGGCGACCTCCCCGTCGTGCAGCAGGAAGACGCGGGCCTGGTACTCGCCCTCGACCAGGTTGGCGGGCAACGCGAAACGGGCGGTGAATAGGGCGCCTTCGGTCACCTCGACGCCGCCCGCGGCCTCGAGATAGAGGCCGGCGCGCCGCCGCAGGCGGATCACCGCCTCGTGGAAGGCCTCCCGCGCCTCGCCCTCGGAGTCGAGATCGACGCCGCGCACCTGGGTGTCGATGCCGATGCGGTGGCGCAGGTCGGCGGTGCGCGAGAGGATCTCGGAGAGGGGGCCCGTGGAGGCGACGGCGTAGAAGCTCGGCGCCTCGTCGATGGTCACCGCCTGGGCGTTGGCCCAGACGCCGAGGGTGCGGGCCTTGCGGCGCACGAGGACCGGGCGCGTCGGCCCCTCCACCGCGACGATGACGTCGAAGTCGGCGTCGACCGGGGGCGCGACGCGCTTGATCGCGCCGAACACGAACAGCTCCAGCCCCGAGAAGGTGGTGGTCAGCGCCACGCGGTTGCGGCTGAGGGCGGCGACGACCTCCTCGGTCGCGGCGGCGGCGGGCGCGACGGCGCCGGCGGCGGCCAGCGCGAGGGCGACGAGGGGGGCCGCGCGTCTCAAGGCGCCGACCCGAGGCTGTAGAGTTCGCTCGGCGTCGCCACCAGGTCGTAGGCGAGCTTGGCGCAGACGATCAGCACCATGCCGGCGAGCAGGACCCGAAGCTGCTCGGCCTTCAGGCGGGTGCCGAGGCGCGCCCCGAACTGGGCCCCGATCACGCCGCCGACCAGCAGCAGCAGCGCGAGGATCGCGTCGACGGTGTAGTTCTGCGTCGCGTGCAGCAGCGTGGCCGCGCCGGTCACGAACATGATCTGGAAGAGCGAGGTGCCGACCACCACGCTGGTCGGCATGCCGAGCAGATAGATCATCGCCGGCACCATGATGAAGCCGCCGCCGACGCCCATGATCGCCGCCAGAAGGCCCACCAGAAACCCGATCAGCACGGGCGGAATCACCGAGATGTAGAGGTTCGAGGCCCGGAAGCGCATCCGGAAGGGCAGGGCGTGGACCCAGGTGCGCTTCGGCCGCCTCGGCGCGGGCGGGCCCCGGCGGCTGCGCCGGATCGCGATCAGGCTTTCGACGAACATCAGGCCGCCGACGATGCCGAGAAAGACGACGTAGCAGAGCGAGACCAGGAGTTCGACCTGCCCCATCTCCCGCAACTGCTTGAAAAGCTGGACGCCCACGACCGTTCCCATGAGGCCCCCGGAAAGGAGCACGAGACCCATGCGCACGTCGACGGTGCGCCGGCGCCAGTGGGCGAGGGCGCCGGAGAGGGAGGACGCGACGATCTGGTTCGCCTCCGTCGCCACGGCAACGGCGGGGGGGATGCCGATGAAGATCAGCAGCGGCGTCATCAGGAATCCGCCCCCGACGCCGAAGAGGCCCGACAGCAGACCGACCGCGCCGCCCAGCCCGAGCAGCAGGAAGGCGTTCACGGAGACTTCGGCGATGGGCAGATAGATGAGCATTCGGGCTCCAGCGCGCTTGGCACAGCATGCCCGCCACGAGCGCCGCAATGCAACAGGGCCGATGGGCGGGAGGCGCCGGGAGGCCGGTCCGGCCCGGAATGCGTCCCGCGATCGTGCGGCCGCCGTGCGCATCGCGTCGGTCTTCGGTGCGCCTTTCGTCGGCCTTTCGTCGTCCCGGCGTCGGCCGTTCGTCCGCTTTTCGTGTGACCTGCGTGCCGCAAGGCTGCGGCCGTCATGCCGACACGGTGCCGACGCCGTCCCGACGCGGGCCCGGCGGCCGGACGCGGGCGACGGTCGCCCCGCGGGTCGGCGAGACTGCCATGGCGAGGCTGAACGCCGGGTTTCGACGCGCCGCCGCCCGCTCGGGGCCGCTTCGGCGCGCCCGGGCGGGTGGCGCCCCGGCTTCGAGCGTCAGCGGCCCTGTGCGCCGCGCCTCAGCCAGTCGTGCACGAAGGCGAGCTTCCGCTGGGCGGGCGCGGAGAGCACGAAGGGATAGAGGTCCGGCAGGCCCATCGAACGGTTCACGTGGTTCACGCCCACCGCGAGCGACGCCGCGACGTGCACCAGACGATCCGGATCCGGCTCGGCGTAGGCGTCCCAGCCGGGCTTGGGCAGGTCGGGCGAGGAGAGGCCGGCCGCCGAGAAGCTGTCGGCGAGGTCGGTGAGATGGAGCAGATGCGCCGCGGTCTCGGCCCAGTCCTCGTGCGGATGGGCCGAGGCGTAGGTGGTCATGTACCGGTCGCGCCAGCCGGGCGGCGGGCCATCATGATAGTGGCGCTGAAGGGCGGCCTGGTAGTCCTGCCGCTCGTCGCCGAAGGCGCCGCGGAAGGCGGCGAGGAAGTCCTCGCGGAGACTCAGCCGCCACCAGAGCATGTGCGCGATCTCGTGGCGCATGTGGCCGATCATGGTGCGGTAGGGCTCGTCGAGCGCCTCGCGGCGGGTCACGCGCAGGACCGGGTCGGCCTCGGCCACGCTGATCGTGACGACGCCCCCGACGTGCCCCATCAGCACCGGCGTCGCGCCTTCGGCGAGCATGTGGAAGACCGGCGGCGCGCCGGGATCCTCGGGCCGGAACCAGTGCCAGCGGCCGAGATTGTCGATCACCCAGCGCTTGGCGGCCTCGGTGACGGCCCAGTTCGGCAGGGCGTTCGCGATCGAGAGGTCGGGCGCGAGCGCGGTCATGGCGCAGGACCGGCAGAAGGCGCCCGCCTCCGGCGCGATCCAGTTGCAGCCGATGCGCTCGCGGTTGGCGCAGAACGGCGGCATCGGCAGGAAGGCGCGCGCCTGCGGGTCGTAGGCGACGGGCGTGCCGTCGGCGGTGGCGAGGTTGTCGAAGTAGAGCACGCCGTCGCCGACGGGATTGCTGAAAAGGCGCATGGGGGCGGGGCTCCGAAGGGTCCGGTTGCGGTGGACGCGCGGCGCCGCGTCAGGCCGCGCGATCCTTTCAGATGGGGGCGGCGGACGAAACCCAAGGGCCGTCCTCGCGGCCGGGAGGGCGGGACGGCCGGGCTACTCGGGCAGGCCGGCGGCGCGGAGCCCGGCGCGGTAGCGCTCCATCGCCGGCTCGTCCGAGAGCTTGATGAAGCTGGTGGAGATGGTCGCGTCGGGCATGATCTCGCGGATCTCGGCGACGGCCGCCTCGGCCTTCTCCGTCTCGCCGAGGCGGCCGTGGACGGCGGCGCGCCACCAGCGGTTGCCGATGAAGCGGGGATTGGCGCGGCGCGCGGCCTCGAGCGACGCGGCGGCCTCCTCGTAACGCTCGAGGATGAAGAGCGCCTGGCCGAGCAGCTGGTCGGGCAGCCAGTCGTGGAACGGGTTGAGGCGGATCGCGACGCGCAGGCGCCGCTCGGCCTCCGCGCCGCGGCCGAGGAAGATCAGCGGCAGCGAGGCCTGGGTCAGCATCCGGGGCTGGGCCGGCTCCATCTCGATCGCCCGGTCCCATTCCGCGGCCGCGGTCGCGTAGTCGCGGGTGTTGAAGGTCGCGTGGGCGAACACGGCCTGGAGATACCAGTCGTCGGGATGCTCCTCCACGAGGCGGCGGGCCTCGGCCAGCCCGCGCGCGATGGCGGCGGGCGGGTCGGGGGCGACGCGGAACCAGCCCTTCTGCGTCTCGATGAAGGCGAGGACGCCCTGGGCGCGGGGGAAGCCGGGGTCGATCTCCAGCGCGCGGCGGGCGAGCGCGGTCGCGTTGGCGTAGGCGTCGGGCGTGTTGATCCAGCTCTCGTGATCGGCCTGCGCCCAGAGCAGATACGCCTCGGGGCTGGCGGTGAAGCGCGGCTGCTCGGACATCCGGTCGAGATCCGAGGAGAGGCGGAAGGCGAGCGAGCGCACGAGGTCGTCCTGCAGCGCGAAGAGGTCGCCCGCCGAGCGGTCGTAGCGCTCGGAGAACACGATGCGCCCGGAGAGGACGTCCACCATCTCGACGTCGATGCGCACCCGCTCGCCGGAGCGGCGGAGCGAGGCGCGCACGACGTGCCCGACGCCGAGATCCTCGGCCACGCGGGCCGGAGCGGCGTCCTCCGCCGCGTAGCGCTCGGTGGAGCTGCGGGCGATCACGAAGAGGCCGGGGATGCGGGCGAGGCCGCGGGTCAGATCCTCGGTGAGCGCCTCGGCGAAGACGCGGTCGCCCTCGCCGTCGGAGAGGACGCGGAAGGGCAGGATCGCGACGGAGGGCTCGTCCGGCAGCGGCAGGGCCATCTCGGAGACGGAGGCGGCCTCGACCCGCGGCGCCCAGGGCTCGAACCGCCAGAGCGTCGCCGCGGCGACGAGGAGCGCGAGGGCGCCGGCGGCGAGAAGGCCGCGGCGCGGGGCGCGCCGGCGGGCGGGGGCCGCCGGCGGCGGCGGCGCGGGCCAGCCCGCCTCGGCCGGACCGGGCGCCACGGTGAAGGCGCGGACGGGTCGGGCGATGTTCTTCACCTCGATCTCGCCCATGTCGTCGATGCGGTAGGCGAGCTTGTCGCGCACCTGGTCGCGGGCCGAGCGGGAGATGCAGACGCCGCCGGGCTCGGCCAGCGCCTCGAGCCGCGCGGCGACGTTGACGCCGTCGCCGTGGACGTCGTCGCCCTCCACGATGACGTCGCCGAGATTGACGCCGATGCGCAGCACGAGCGGGTCGGCGACGCCCTCCGCCCGGCGGCGCATGGCGCGCTGGATCTCCACCGCGCAGTCGACGGCGTCGACGACGGAGGCGAACTCGGCCAGCAGGCCGTCGCCCATGGTCTTGAAGAGGCGGCCGCGATGGGCGGCGATGGCGGGGCGAACGACCTCCGCCAGCGCGGCGTTGAGGCGGGCGCGGGTGCCGGTCTCGTCGCGGCCCATCAGGCGGGAATAGCCGACGACGTCGGCCGCGAGGATGGCGGCGAGGCGCCGTTCGACGCGGTCTGCGGTCATGGCCCCCCTCCTGCTGCGGCTGGACGCTAGCGTATCGCTTCGGGTCGGTCCATGGCGCTCAGCGGCCCTCGACCGCGGCGAGGGGGCCGGGGCGGGGGCCGGCGTCCTCCTCTGCCTGGTCCACGGCGCGGCGGGCGGCGGCGCCGACGGCGGCGGCCTCGTCCGGCGAGAGGGCCCGGTCCGTCGGCAGATCGGGCATGCGCACGGTGACCTCGCGGTGGGCGAACTTGATGCCCTCGGCCTCGAAGAGCTCGCGGATGCGCTGATAGACGAGCTTGCGGGTGGTCCACTGGTCGCCCGGCCGGGTCATGTACTTGACGCGGATGATCATGGCGCTGTCGTCCATCATGTAGACGCCCTGGCTCTTGAGCGGCTGCATGAACTTGGGGCCTTCGGTCGGATGCTGCAGCAGCTCCTCGCCCAGCTTCTTGACCAGCTTGCGCACCTTCTCGACGTCGGTGTCGTAGGTGACGCGCAGCGGCAGCTTCATCATCACCCAGTCGCGGCTGAAGTTGGTCAGGTGCTGGATCTCTCCGAAGGGGATGGTGTGCAGCGCGCCGAGATGGTGGCGGAGCTGGAAGGAGCGCAGCGAGATCTTCTCCACGACGCCCTTCACCTGCCCGACGTCGATGTACTCGCCCTTCCGGAAGGCGTCGTCGAGCAGGAAGAACATGCCGGAGAGGATGTCGCGCACCAGCGTCTGCGCGCCGAAGCCGATGGCGAGGCCGACGACGCCGGCGCCGGCGAAGAGCGGCGCGACGTTGAGGCCGAACTCCACCGCCGTCAGCAGCGCCACGGAGACGCCGATGGTCACGAGGACGGCGCTGCGGAAGAGGGGCAGCAGCGTCGCGAGGCGCGAGGCGGCCGAGGCGCCGCCGCCCTCGTCGCCGGGTTCGGGCTCGGCCTCCGGCCCGCCCTCCTCGGCGATCTTGCGGTCGAGCCAGATGCGCGCGGCGTGGTAGGCGACGTAGCCGAGCAGGAGCGTGTCCGCGAGGTCGTCGAGCCTGCCGAGGGGCGCGTCCTCGGCGAAGGCGCCGGGACCGGCCCAGATCCGGATCAGGGCGTAGCCGGCGACGCCGAGGGCGAGGAGGCCGACGACGCGGGCGGCGAGATCCTCGAAGCTGGTCATGCCGCGGGCCGAGGCCGCGAAGGCGGGGACCGCGCCCGGCGCCGGGCCGGAGGGCGGCGCGGGCGCGCGCCCGCCGCCCTCGTCGCCGCCGTCGTCGCTCCCGCCCTCCTCGCCGCCGATGGCGGAAGGGGCCGCGTCGGCGCGTTCGGCCCGGTCGCGGACGGCGGCCTCCTCCCGCGTGGCGGCGGCGGCCCGGGCCCGGGCGAACAGCCGTTCCACCGCGTAGAGCCCGCCGGCATGGACCGCGAGGCCGAGCATCAGCGTGACGAACACGCCCGAGAGCAGCGGCGGCCCGCCGTCGAGGCCGAGCACGATGCGCACCGTCTCCTCGGCGCCGGCGGCGAGGAGGTAGAGCGCCGCCGCCGGCGCCCAGAGCCGGGCGCCGAGCGCGGCGGGCCACGTCGCCTCCGCCCGCGGGCGCCCGCGCAGGATCGCGCGGGTGACGCCGGCGCGGTTGCGCCACACCATCGCCAGCGCGAGCGCCACCGCGGCGAGCCGCAGCACCAGGGCGTTGAGGTCCACCAGCTCCTCCGGCAGGCCCATCTCGCGCTGCCAGACCAGCCAGGCCTGCCCGGCGATGGAGACGGCGGCGAGCGAGGTCATCCATAGATAGAGGCGGCGGGCCTGCGTGTCGGTGAGCGTCGGGATCCGGTAGTCGGAGAGATAGGGGCAGATCGCCATGCGCCAGGCGACGTCGACGAGGACGTAGAGGCTGTAGGCGGCGACGAGGATCAGCGCGGTGAGCTGGGTGGGCGCGTGATCGCCCACCAGCGCGAGGCCGAGGCCGAGCGCGACCAGCGCGTTGACCGCCGCCGCGAACACGGTGATGCCGAGGCGCAGCGTCAGCACCGGCAGCTTGTCCGTCAGCCCCACGGGCGGGCCGCCGCGCTGGGCGCGCACCATCATCGGGCGGAACGCGTAGACGGCGAGCAGCGAGACCACGCCGCGCCCGATCAGGATCAGCACCGCCGTGACCAGCGCCACGCCGACGAAGTAGCCGGCGGTGCCGTCCGGGCTGCGCGCGGCGAGACGCTCGGTCATCGTGGTCCAGCCGCCGCGCGACTCGCGCAGGATCCGCTCGAGCCGCTGGCGGAACACCCCGACGTTCTCGGCGGTGCGGCGCGCCATGGAGCCCTCGCTCTCGAAGTCGTCGAGCGTGCCGTAGGCGGCGAGTTCGGGCGGGCGGTCCCGCTCGGGCTCTGCGGGCGCCTCGGGCTCGGCCGGCGCCTCGGGTCCGCCGAGGAGGCTGCGCAGATCGATCGCCTGCGCCGCCGCGGGGCCGGCGGGCGCGAGGGCGGCGACGAGCAGCGCGACGAGGAGCGGGAGGAGCCCCGCGCGCGGACGGCGCGGCGCCGGCGCGTCCGGGTCGGGTCGTCGGCGGGGGCGGCGGTGCGGCATCGCGGGTCTCCTCGGCGCGGACGCCGGGATGAGACCACAGCCGCGCTTGCGGCGCGAGCGGCGCGGTCGGATCGGGTCTCGCGCCCCGCGGCGCGGTCGGGTCGGGTTATGCGCCTGGGGCGCGGTCGGGTCGGGTTATGCGCCCGCGCCGCGGTCGGGCCGGGTTGTGGGGCCCCGGCGGGGGCGCGGGGGGGGTTTGGGCCGGGCGGGGGATCGTCTAGCGTCCCAAGGGGGCCACGGGGGTCGGCCAGGGGGCGGAGCCTCCGGCGGCCAGCGGAGCGGGGCGACGATGTCGGACCAGAGCGGCGCGAGCCGCGCCGAACCCTTCGGGCGCGCCGCCGCCCGGCCGGGCCCGCCCTCGGCGGCGCCGCCCGGCATCCGTCGGCGCGCGCTGCTCTACAGTCACGACACCTTCGGACTCGGCCATCTGCGCCGGACCCGCGCGATCGCGCGCGCGCTGACGGTGGACGACGCCGAGGCGGCGGCGCTGATCGTCACCGGCTCGCCCATCGCCGGGCGCTTCGACTTTCCGGACCGCGTGGATCACGTCCGCCTGCCCGGCGTGGTGAAGCTCGCCGACGGGGACTACGCGACGCAGAATCTCGGCCTCGCCCTCGACGAGACGGTGGCGCTGCGCGCCGCGCTGATCGAGGCGGCGGACCGCGTCTTCGGGGCGGAGCTGCTGATCGTCGACAAGGAGGCCTGGGGTTTCCGCAACGAGCTCGCCGGCGTGCTGGAGCAGGCGCGGGCGCGCGGCGCGCGCATCGTGCTCGGCCTGCGCGACGTGCTGGACGCGCCGGAGCCGCTGGCCCTCGAATGGGCGCGCAAGGGCCATGCCGAGGCGATCCGGCGCTGGTTCGACGAGATCTGGGTCTACGGCGTGCCGGAGATCTGCCGGCCGCTGCAGGGACTCGACCTCGACGCCGAGACGATGTCGCGCGTGGTCTACACCGGGTATCTGCGGCGCGAGCCGCCGGACTGGCCGGACGAGCTGGGCGAGGCCGCGCCCGAGGGGCCGTTCGTGCTGGTCACGGCGGGCGGCGGCGGCGACGGCGCGCCGCTGATCGACTGGGCGCTTTCGGCCTACGAGGCGGACCCGACGCTGGGGCCGAGGGCGGTGATCGTCTACGGTCCGTTCCTGCCGCAGGAGTGGCGCGCGGAGTTCGACCGCCGCGCCGCCGCCCTCGGCGAGCGGGTCGAGACGCTGAGCTTCGATTCGCGGATCGAGCGGCTGCAGGCGCAGGCCGTCGGCATCGTCGCGATGGGCGGCTACAACACGTTCTGCGAGATCCTGAGCCGCGACAAGCCGGCGGTGATCGCGCCGCGCACCCATCCGCGGCTGGAGCAGCACATCCGCGCCGAGGCGGCGGAGCGGCTCGGTCTGGTGCGGATGCTGCACCCGCCGCGCGACGGGGCGGGGCCGGAGGCGATGGCGCGGGCGATCCGGGGGCTTGCCGGGCAGCCGCCGCCCTCCGCCGCGATGCGGCCGGGGCTGCTCGACGGGCTCGAGGTGGTGGCGGCGCGCGCCCGGGCCGGCTTCGATGCGCCGCGCGCCCGCGTCGCCGCGGCCGGCGGGGCCTGAACGGGCCCGGGGAAGGTCGAGCGGAGGCGCTTGCGCCCAGGGCCGGCATCGGCGACGGGATCCCCTCGGGGCGGCCGGAAGGGAGTGCGGGCCTTGCAGGATCGCGGAACGCCGCCGCTGGCGGTGGTGCTGAAGGGATGGCCGCGGCTCTCCGAGACCTTCGTGGCGCAGGAGCTGGCGGCGCTGGAGGCGCGGGGCTTCCGCTTCGCGATCTGGTCGCTGCGCCGCCCCTACGACGACCGCACCCATCCGCTGCACGACCGGGTGCGCGCCGAGGCGCGCTACCTGCCCGAATACCTGCACGAGGAACCGCTCCGCGTCTGGCGCGGCTGGCGCGCCGCGCGTCGGCTGCCGGGCTGGGGCCGGGCGCTCGCGACCTGGTGGCGGGATCTGAGGCGCGATCCGAGCCGCAACCGCGTGCGCCGCTTCGGCCAGGCGATGGTGCTGGCGCGGGAGCTGCCGGAGGGGACGCGCTTCGTCTACGCGCATTTCCTGCACACCCCGGTCAGCGTGACGCGCTACGCCTGCCTGATGCGCGGCCTCTCCTGGGGCTTCGCGGCGCACGCCAAGGACATCTGGACGATCCCCGACTGGGAGAAGCGCGAGAAGCTGGCCGAGGCGACCTTCGGCGTGACCTGCACCGCCTCGGGCGCCGCGCATCTGGCGGCGCTGGCGCCGGAGCCGGGGCGGGTGGCGCTGGCCTATCACGGGCTCGACCTCTCGCGCTTTCCGCCGCCGCCCGAGCGGGAGCCGCGCGAGGGGCCGTTCGTGATGCTCTCGGTCGGGCGGCTGGTGGCCAAGAAGGGCTACGACGACCTGCTGGCGGCGCTGGCGCGGCTGCCCTCGGCTTTCGACTGGCGGCTGCGGCATGTCGGCGGCGGCGATCTCGGCAGGCGGCTGAAGCGGGAGGCGGCGCGCATGGGCCTCGCCGGGCGGATCGACTGGCTCGGCAAGCGTACGCAGGACGAGGTGATCGCCGAGATGCGGGCGGCGGACCTGTTCGTGCTGCCCTCCAAGGTCGCGAAGGACGGCGACCGGGACGGGCTGCCGAACGTGCTGATGGAGGCGGCGAGCCAGCGCCTGCCGGTGCTCTCGACCGCCGTGTCTGCGATCCCCGAATTCGTGCGCGACGGGGCCGAGGGGCGGCTCGTGCCCCCGGGGGATCCCGACGCGCTGGCCGAGGCGATCCTCGCGCTCGCGGCGGATCCGGAAGGCCGGGCGCGGATGGCGGCGGCGGCCGAGGCGCGGCTCCGGGCCGAGTTCGGCATGGAGGCCGGGATCGACGCGATCGCGGCGCGGCTCGCCGCGGCGCTGGGCGCGGCGGCGCCCCCCGGCGCGGCGGCGCGGCGGGCGGCGGAATGAGCGCGCCGCGCGTCGCCTTCCACGCGCCGCTGAAGCCTCCTGACGCCGAGCGGCCCTCCGGCGACCGGCGCATCGCGCGGCTGACGCTGGCGGCGCTGGAGCGGGCGGGCTTCGCGCCCTTCGTCGCGAGCCGGCTCAGGACGCTGGATCTTGCAGGCGATCCGGCCGCGCAGGCCGCGCTCCGCGACGCGGCGGAGGCGGAGGCCGCGCGGCTGGTCCCGGCGCTGGCGGCGGACCCGCCGGTCCTCTGGTACACCTATCACTGCTACTGGAAGGCGCCGGATCTGATCGGCCCGCGGGTGGCGCGGGCGCTCGGCATCCCCTACGCGATCTCGGAGCCGAGCGTCTCGCCCCGCCGGCGCGAGGGGCCCTGGGCCGGCTTCGCGGCGGAGGCGGAGGCGGCGATCGCGGCGGCGGACCTCCTGCTCTGGTCGACGGAGCGGGACCGCCCGGCGCTCGCGGCCTTCCTCGGCGGCGAGGGACGGATGGCGCGGCTGGCGCCGTTCCTCGATCTCGGGCCGCGGCCGCCGGCGCGGGCGCCGGGGACAGGGCCGCTGCGGCTCATCGCGGTCGGCATGATGCGGCCGGGCGACAAGGCGGAGAGCTACGCCCGTCTCGCCGCCGCCTTGGTGCGGGTCCGCGCCGACTGGCGGCTGGAGGTCGTGGGCGACGGGACCGAGCGCGCCGCGGTGGAGGCTCAGTTCGCGCCGTTCGGCCCACGGGTGCGCTTCCGCGGCGTCCTCGAGGGCGCGGCGCTGCGGGCGGCTCTGGAGGCGGCGGAGCTTCTGGTCTGGCCCGGCGTCGGCGAGGGCATCGGGATGCTGTATCTGGAGGCGCAGGCGGCGGACCTCGCCTGCCTCGCCGAGGACCGGCCGGGGCCGCGCGACGTCGTGCATCCCTGGCGCCCGCTCCCGCCGCCGGGCGACGCGGCGGCCTTCGCGGCGGGGATCGAGGCGGCGGCCGCCGACCGTGCGGCGCTGGCCGAGGCCGGGCGCGCGGCGCGGGCGGCGGCGGAGGCGGAGCATTCGCTCGACGCCGCGGCGGCGCTGCTGCGGGACCGGCTCGGCGCGCTGATCGGGGCGCCGGCGGGATGACCGAGATCGGGCTGGTGCGGCATTTCCCGACCGACTGGAACGCGGCGGGGCGGCTGCAGGGGCGCACGGACATGCCGCTTTCGGACGCCGCGCGCCGGGCGCTGGCCGGTCTGCGCCTGCCGGAGCGCTGGCGGGGGCTGCCCGTGGTCGCCTCCCCCCTCGCCCGCGCGCGGCAGACGGCGGAGGCGCTGGCCGAAGGCGTGCCGGTGCGGATCGAGCCGCGGCTGATCGAGTTCGATTTCGGCGACTGGGAGGGCCGCGTCGGCGCCGAGCTGATCGCCGAGGGCGTGGGCTACGGCCCGGTGGAAGGCTGGGGCGAGGATTTCGCGGCCCCGGGCGGCGAGAGCGTTGCGGCCCTCGCGGCGCGGGTGGAGGCGGCGCTCGGCGCGCTCCCGGGGCCGGCGGTGATCGTCACCCATCGCGGCGTGATGCGCGCGGCGCTGGCGCTCGCGACCGGCTGGCGCTGGCGCGGGCCGGAGCCGTTCCGGATCAAGCGCGCCGCGGTGCATCCGATCCGCGTCGGAGGCGGCCGGATCCTCGGCGCGGGCCCGTGGGAGCGGCTGGTCCCCCGATGATCGCCTTCCTCGTCACGCATCTGATGGGGGCGGGGCACCTCGTGCGCACGCTGGCGCTGGCGCGGGCGGTGGCGGCGCGGGGCGGGCGCGCGCGCGTGATCTCCGGCGGGCGGCCGCTGGCGCAGGTCGACGCGGCGGGGGGGAGCTGGTGCAGCTGCCTTGGGTGGC
>JAWLFJ010000231.1:0-3120 GCA_041685625.1 Paracoccaceae bacterium
CGCCGAAGGCGAGGATCACGGCCGGACGCGCCGGCCCCTCGGCCGGATCGTCGCCCGCCGGTCGGTGCACGTCCATGCGGAGCGCGCGCACGCCCCCCGCGACGGGGGCGTGCGCGAAGACGACGCCCCGCGCCGTCTCGACCCCCGCCTCGCCGGCGCCGGGCGGCACGGCCCTCATCCGGCCTTCAGCGACCGCTCGGCCACCTCGACCAGCCACGACGCGCCCTGAGGGATGATCTCGTCGTTGAAGTCGTATTTCGGATGGTGGACGCCCGCCCGGTCCTCGCCCGCGCCGAGGAAGATGTAGGCGCCGGGGCGGGCGTTCAGCATGAAGGAGAAGTCCTCGCCGCCCATCAGGGGGGGCGTGTCGGGGTCGACGGCGTCGCCCGCCACCCCGCGCGCCGCGGCGAGGGCGATCTCGGTCTGGCGCGGATGGTTCTCCGTCACCGGATAGTTGCGGTGGTAGTGCACCGTCGCCCGCGCGCCGAAGGCCGAGGCGATGCCGGAGACGAGGCCGGACATGCGCGTCTCGATCAGATCCTGGATCTCCGAGGAGAGGGTGCGGACGGTGCCCTTCATCTCGATGCGCTCGGGGATGACGTTGTGGGCCGAGCTGTCGGTGTGGAAGGTGGTGACGGAGACCACCGCGCGCTCCACCGGGTCGGCGTTGCGGCTCACGATCGACTGCAGGGCCGTCATCACGTGGGCGCCGACGAGGGTGGTGTCGATGCAGTTGTGGGGCTTCGCGGCATGGCCGCCGAGGCCCTCGATCTCGATCTCGAAGAGGTCCGCCGCCGCCATCATCGGGCCGGGGCGGATGGCGAACTTGCCGGCGGGAATGCCGGGCATGTTGTGCAGGCCGTAGACCTCGGTCACGCCCCAGCGTTCCATCATGCCGTCCTTGACCATCTCCCGGCCGCCGCCGCCGCCTTCCTCGGCCGGCTGGAAGATGACGAGGACGGTGCCGTCGAAGGCGCGCGTCTCGGCGAGGTGGCGGGCGGCGCCGAGGAGCATCGCGGTGTGCCCGTCATGGCCGCAGGCGTGCATCACGCCCGGCGTCTCGGAGGACCAGGGGGCGCCGGAGGCCTCGTGGATCGGCAGCGCGTCCATGTCGGCGCGCAGGCCCACGACGCGGGTGGAGCCGCCGCCCTTGCCGCGGATCACCCCGACCACGCCGGTCTTGCCGATGCCCTCCACCACTTCGTCGCAGCCCCAGGCGCGGAGCTTCTCGGCCACGATGCGGGCGGTGCGGTGCACGTCGAACTGCAGTTCCGGGTGGCGGTGGAAGTCCCGGCGCCACTCGGCGATCTCGGGCTGGGCGACGGCGAGCGAATTGAGGACGGGCATGGGGGCTCCTGGGACGGGAAACGCGTCTGGCTCCGATTCATAGCCCGCATGGCGGGCGCCGGACAATCGTCCGCCCGTCGACGCCGGGTCCGGGGCGAAGCTCCGGCGTCGCCGCCCGGGCGGATCGCGAGGGCGAGGCGGCCGCGCGGAGGCGGATCGCCGTCCGCGTCAGGCGCGAGGCGCGAAACGGCCTGGCTCGGGCGGCGCCGGGGCGCCTCGGGACCGAAGTGGCGCGGGCGCGGGCTTCGGCCGCCGGAGAGGGGAGAACGCCATGATCCGTATCGTCCCGACCGCCTTGACGACGCTCGTCCTGACGCTCGGCGCAGGGGCGCCGGCGCCGGAGGAGACCATTCTGGCGCGAGGCGGACCGGACCTGCGGCGCTTCGAGAGCGGCGCGCGCGAGATCCGCTTTCGCGACGGCTGCGTCGTGACCTGCAACCGCGAAGGACGGCGCGGCGGCTCCCGCGGATGCGTGCCGCGGCAGGTCGAGCGCGCGGACGGCCACCTCCGGCGGCGCCGGCGCGACCGAGGGGCGGCGTGCAGGCGCGGCCCGCCGCTCCGGCGCCGGGCCGCAGCGATCCGCCGCCGATCCGAAGCCGCCGCCCCCCGGCAGCGCGCGGCCGATCGGCGTGTCGGAGGGGGCCGTGCAGCGGGCGCGAGCCGGGGAAGCAGCGCCCCCGCCTCGCGCACGGGCGACGGCGCGCCGATCAGGGTTGGGGGCGGCGCGCCCGGCGCGCTCCGGCGGCCGGGTCGGCGCCCGCCAGGGATCGATCGCCCCGTCCGCCGTCTCGGTCAGCCCGGGAAGACCGCAGGGATCGCGCCGTTTCGCGCCTCGCTCCTGCGGAACGCGTCCGGCGGAGCGCCGGTGACGGCGCGTTTCAGGGTCATCGCCTCGGCGCCGGGGTCAATGCGCGAGCACGAGCATCTGGAACGCCATCATCGCCGCGAAGGCCAGCGTCACCGCCGTCGCGGCGGAGGTCTGCGTGACCCTCTCGAGCGCGTCCGGAAACAGCTCCGCGAACACCATCCAGATCATGGCCCCGGCCGCGAGGCCGAGCCCGACCGGCAGGAACGGTCGGAACGTCTCGACGAACAGATAGGCGGGTCCCGCCATGATCGGCTGCGGCAGGCTGGTGAAGATCGCCCAGAGCCCGGCCTTCCAGACCGGCGACCCGCGCGGCACCAGCACCAGCGCGATGGCCAGCCCCTCCGGCACGTTGTGGAACGCGATGGCGGTGGTGATGAAGGCGCCGAGCCCTTCGGAGCCGGCGAAGGAGACCCCGACGCCGACCCCCTCCGCGAAGGAGTGCGCGGTCATGATCCCGAGGATCAGCAGCGCCTTCGCGGCGCTGGCGCCCTGCAGGTCGGCCACGTTCACCTCGCCCGCGCCGGTGAGGAGGCGATCGGCCAGCACGATCGCGCCGAGCCCCGTCAGCACCCCCGCCAGCGTCAGGACCACGTCGAGCGAGGCGCCCTCGGCGATGAGGCTGTGACTGGCGGCCAGCATCAGGCCGGCCGCGGCGGCGTTGGACCAGCCGACCATGCGCCGGCTCGGCTTGGAGACGACGAGGAACGGCAGCGCGCCGACGCCGGTCGCGATCGCGGTGACGAGCGCCGCGGCGACCACGATCCAGAGGGACGTCTCCATGTTCCGCTCCGACGGACGGGGATGGGGCCGGGGGGTGACGCCGGCGGCTGCGCCCCGCTCAGACGCCGGCGTCGGCCCGGCGGGCGCCGCGCCCCCCCCGGCGCGCGGGGCGGCGGGGGGCGGCC